>NZ_JAAVJC010000420.1 GCF_012033785.1 Streptomyces bohaiensis | reverse complement strand
AGCTCTCCAAGCGCGACCCCGAGTCCTCGCTGAACCTCTACCGCGAACGCGGGTTCCTGCCCGCCGGGCTGCTGAACTACCTCTCGCTGCTCGGCTGGTCGATCGCCGAGGACCTCCAGCGACTCGAACAACGGGAGGCCGACGGTCCGGCCCGTCACGGCGACGCGTACCGGGGCCTGTGCCTTGCCGAGCTTCAGACCGTGCGCCTCGCCGGCGGCGAGCACCGCGTTCTTCAACGCCTCCGCCTCCCAGTCCGAGGCGGCGATGAGGTCGCGGGCGGTCGCGAGCAGCTCCGGAGCGCCGGGCTTCATCGCCTTCTCCCAGGACTTCTCGTCGACGGCCGGCTCCGGGAGGAAGAGGAAGTCGACGTTGTCCGTGATGTCGGAGAGCACCGTGAGCCGCGTCTGGGCCAGCGGGGCGAGAGCGGCGAACGCCTCGGCGTCGAACTCCTCGGGCTTCCACGGAGCGTACGGTGCACGCAGCCACGGCTCGCAGGCCACGGCGAACTCGTCGACCGACAGCTCGCGCAGGTGGACCGCGTTGATGGCTTCGGCCTTCTTGAGGTCGAAGCGCGCCGGGTTGCCGTTCACGGCACTGATCTCGAAGGCGTCCGCCATCTCGCGCAGGGTGAAGATGTCGCGGTCCTCGGCGATCGACCAGCCGAGCAGCGAGAGGTAGTTCAGCAGCCCGGCGGGCAGGAACCCGCGTTCGCGGTAGAGGTTCAGCGAGGACTCGGGGTCGCGCTTGGAGAGCTTCTTGTTCCCCTCCCCCATCACGTACGGCAGGTGCCCGAACTCGGGGACGGCGCCGTTGACCACGCCGATGTCGGCGAGCGCCCGGTAGAGCGCGATCTGCCGCGGCGTGGAGGACAGCAGGTCCTCACCGCGCAGCACGTGCGTGATGCCCATCAGCGCGTCGTCGACCGGGTTGACGAGGGTGTACAGGGGCGCCCCGTTGGCGCGGACGATGCCGTAGTCCGGGACGTTCTCCGGGGAGAAGGTCAGCTCGCCCCGTACCAGGTCGGTGAAGGTGATCGCCTCGTCCGGCATACGGAACCGGAGGACGTGGCTGCGCCCCTCGGCCTCGTGGGCGGCGCGCTGCTCGTCGGTGAGGTCCCGGCAGGCACCGTCGTATCCGGAGGGCCGGCCGGCGGCACGCGCGGCCTCGCGGCGCCGGTCCAACTCTTCCGTCGTGCAGTAGCAGCGGTACGCGTGGCCCGCTTCCCGGAGGCGGGTCGCGATGTCGGCGTAGATCTCCATGCGCTGCGACTGCCGGTAGGGTCCGTGCGCGCCGGGGGCGGTGCGGTCGGCGTCGAACGGTTCGGGGCCCTCGTCCCAGTCGAGGCCGAGCCAGCGGAGCGAATCGAGGAGCTGGTGGTAGGACTCCTCCGAGTCGCGGGCCGCGTCGGTGTCCTCGATCCGCAGGACCAGGGTGCCGCCGTGGTGGCGGGCGAAGGCCCAGTTGAAGAGGGCGGTGCGGATCAGGCCGACGTGCGGGTTGCCCGTGGGTGAGGGGCAGAACCGCACGCGGACGGATGGGAGGGCTGCGCTAGTCACGCTTCACGACCTTGTTGGTGAGGGTTCCGATGCGTTCGACGGTGACGGCGACCTCGTCGCCGACCGTGAGGGGGCCGACACCGGCGGGGGTGCCGGTGAGGATGACGTCTCCGGGGAGCAGCGTCATCGCCTCGGTGATGTGGACGACGAGGTCCGCGATGGAGTGCACCATCTCGCTGGTGCGGCCGAGCTGGCGCTGCTCACCGTTGACGGTGCACATCACGGCGAGGTCGCCTGCGGCGTCCAGGTCGATGCCGGTCTCGACCCACGGGCCGATGGGGCAGGAGGCGTCGAAGCCCTTGGCGCGTGCCCACTGTCCCTCGGTCTGCTGGGTGTCGCGGGCGGTGAGGTCGTTGGCGCAGGTGTACCCGAGGATCACGTCGGCGACGCGCTCGCGCGGGACGCGGCTGCACATGCGCCCGATGACGACGGCCAGCTCGGCCTCGTAGTGGACGTTCTGCGAGAACGTGGGGTAGGGCACCGGATCGCCGCTGCCGACGACCGTGGTGGACGGCTTGAAGAAGACCACCGGTGACTCGGGGACGGTGTTGCCAAGCTCGCGCGCGTGCTCGCTGTAGTTGCGGGCGACTGCCACGACCTTGCTCGGCAGCACGGGGGCCAGCAGGCGGACCTCGGCCAGCGGGACCTTGCGACCGCTGCGCTCGAAGTCGCCGAAGGGATGGCCCTTGATCAGTTCGATGAGCTGCCCGCCCTCGTCGGCCGGCTCTCCTTCGATGATGCCGAAGCCAACGTTTCCGTCGATGGAGAATCTGGCGATGCGCACGAAAGCTGCTGCCCTTCACTCGGAGGCCGGAGCGCGTTCGGTGTCGGCGCGCGCCGGGCGGTGCGTCGTTGTGCCGCAACAGGGTATCGGCCCACGTCGGGCGGCACACGGCTCCGGGTGCGAACACGACGGCGCCCCCGCCGGTGGGTGGCGGGGGCGTGCCGGCCGTGCCGGGCACCGGGCGGCGAACCGCCGGTGGTGGTTCAGCGCAGACGTGCCATGAGGGCGTGCTCGACCAGCGTGATCAGCGCGGACTTCGCATCCGAACGATGCCGCGCGTCCGTCGTGATGATCGGCGCGTCCGGCCCGATCTGCAGAGCCTCCCGCACCTCCTCGGGCGAATACGGCTGATGCCCGTCGAACCCGTTCAACGCGATCACGAACGGCAAACCGGAATTCTCGAAATAATCAACCGCAGGAAAACAATCCGCAAGACGCCGCGTATCGACCAGCACCACCGCACCGATCGCACCACGCACCAGATCGTCCCACATGAACCAGAAACGATCCTGCCCCGGCGTACCGAACAGATACAGAATCAGAT
>NZ_JAAVJC010000041.1:3973-27761 GCF_012033785.1 Streptomyces bohaiensis | reverse complement strand
GGCGGCAGCCGCGCGCCAGCCGCCGGTGCGCGGCACCGGCGGGACGACGGGAGGCGGGCAGGGCGGGCACGGCGGTCAGTGCCCCTGTCGGAGCGCGGGGTGGGCGCCGGCCGCCACCAGATCGGAGACGGCGGTGCGGGGGTCCTTGTGGCGCACCAGCGACTCCCCGACCAGAACGGCGTCGGCGCCCTGGTTGGCGTACGCGATGAGGTCGTGCGGGCCCCGCACGCCGGACTCGGCGACCTTGACGACGTGGGCGGGGATCAGCGGGGCGATCCGCTCGAAGGTGTCGCGGTCCACCTCCAGCGTCCGCAGGTCGCGGGCGTTGACGCCGATGATCCGTGCGCCGGCGTCCAGGGCGCGCTCGACCTCCTCCTCGTCGTGCACCTCGACCAGCGGCGTCAGGCCGATGGACTCGGCCCGCTCCACCAGCGAGACCAGCGCGGGCTGGTCCAGCGCGGCGACGATCAGCAGCACGAGGTCGGCCCCGGCGGCCCGGGCCTCCCACAGCTGGTAGGAGGTGACGACGAAGTCCTTGCGCAGCACCGGGATGTCGACCCGGGCACGCACCGCCTCCAGGTCCGCGAGGGAGCCGCCGAAGCGGCGCTCCTCGGTCAGGACGGAGATGACGGCCGCGCCGCCGGCCTCGTAGTCGGCGGCGAGCGCGGCGGGGTCGGCAATGGCGGAGAGCGCCCCCTTGGACGGGCTGGAGCGCTTGACCTCGCAGATCACCGAGACGCCCTCGCCGCGCAGGGCGGCGACGCCGTCGAGCGCCTCGGGCGCCCGGGCGGCCGCGGCCTTGAGCTCGTCGAGGCCGGTGCGCTCCTGACGCCCTGCGAGGTCGATCCGTACGCCCTCGATGATCTCGTCGAGCACACTCACGCGCGCGGCCCCTTCCTGGTGGGCGTCGGTTCCGGTAGCCCCCGGCCCGCAGCCCGTGGGGCGCGGTCGTCGGGGTCGGGTTCCGGCCGGTGGACGGCTCGGTCGGGCACTGCCGATGGTATAGGCCGCGCCGGGTGGTCGTGCCATCCGCCTCGCGCGCATCCCACATTACGGACAGTTCCGGCCCGGTCGGACCGCCCGGCGGGCCGGCCGAAGCGCCCGGTCGGGGGCTCGGCGGCGGATCACGGCACCAGCGCGGTGCCGAGCGGGGTGTTGCGGACCACCGTGAAGACCGCGGCCAGCGCCGCCGCCGCCCACAGGTGGCCGGAACGGACCGTCGGCTGCGGCGGGGGCGCACCGCGGACCGCGGCGACGAGCAACCGGAGGGCCCACCAGAGCCCGAGCGCGAAGGCCGCGAGCGCGAGGGCGTTCGCCCCGGCGGCGGCCACGAGGTCGCCGTGCGCGACGGCATGGGCGCTGCGGAGCCCGCCGCAGCCCGGGCAGTGCAGCCCGGTGAGGGCGAGCACGGGGCAGGCCGGGTAGTGGCCCGGCTCGCCCGGGTCGACCCGCCCCACATACGCGAACGCCGCCACCGCCAGGGCGAGAACACCCAGCGGGGCGGCGGTGCGGCGGAACACGGCGAGGGTCACGCCCCCACCGTCGGAGGGCGCCGGGCCCGGGGCAACCGGTGCGCGGCCGTCCGGGTGGGACGTGCCGCCCGGACGCGGGTGTCCGCTCGCGGGGGTTCCGGCTCGGTCCGTCAGCCGGCGGCGGCCTTCTCGCCGTCGTCGGCGCGGGCGGCGGCGGTCTGCTCCGCGGCCGGCTCGTCACCGCTCTGCTGTGCGGGGAGGGTCACCTCGGCGACCTCCTCCTCCTGCTTGCCCATGCCCATCGACCGCATGACCGCGCCGACGACACCGCCGAGTGCGACGACGACCAGACCCGCGATCACTCCGAGGGGCTGGGCCATCGTCAGGAAGACGCCGCTGACGGTGAAGCCGAGCAGGGCGATGGTGACGCCGGCCCAGGCGGCCGGGGTGTTTCCGTGGTCGTGGCCGTTCGCCATGACAGCTCCTTGTCGATCCGAAGGCTGGGGCGGCGGCTGCGCAGGGCGCTCCTCGCGCCCGCCCGTCCCGCGAACCATTGTGGCAGGTGGCCCCACCCGCTCCGGCAGGGGCTCTGGTCCCGCTCGGCGCGGGGTCGAAAGTCCGTCAGCCCCGCCCGGTACGGGGCGCGGAGCAGCCGGGGGCGCACGGTGTGACCGGCGTCACGACCTGGCCGGGTGAGCCATGGGGCCCGCGGGTGACGCCGGTCACGACGTCCCGGCACGCGGGCGACGGGTCGGGGGGAGTGACGACGGGGTGGCCGGCACGGCGGTCAGGTGGGGTCCTCGCCCCGGTCGAGCGCCTTCCACATCTCCTCCGGACGCTCCTCGCCCTCGGCGGCCCCGTCCTGCCGGCCACGGCGACCGCCGCGCTCCCGGCGGGGGCCGGAACGTTCGTAGCGGCCGGACATGGCGGGCCAGCGACCGCCGTAGGCGAGGGCGACGACCCCGGCGGTGAGCAGCAGCAGCCCGCCGACGGCGCAGACCCAGGGCCAGGCCGTGTGCGAGACGCCGGTGACGGCGACCTGGGTCAGCCCGGTGGCCTCCGCGGCGGCGCTCTCCAGCGCAGCGGTGTCGGCCGCCCCGACCAGCGCGGTCGCGGTGGCGGCCGCGCCGCTGAGCGCGAGGACGGCCGAGACGACGCGGCGCCCGGCGCGGCGGACCGCGAACACGGCCACCAGGGCGGCGAGGCCGACCAGGGCGAGGGCGCTGGGCAGCCCCGAGACGGCGTTGCCGGAGGCGTCGACGGCGAGGGTGCCGCCGGCCGCGGCCGCGCTCCCCTCGGCCCACGTCTGGCCGGAGGAGACGAGCACGACGGCGGCGCCGGCGGCGCCCGAGGCCAGGGTCAGGGCCAGGGCGCGCCGCGGGGCGCGGGTGTCACGGGTACCGGGCTCGGAGTTCACCCGTCCACGCTACCGCGCAGCCTGCGGGCGGCACCCACGGCCCGCAGCACCGCCGCGGCCTTGTTGCGGCACTCGGCGTCCTCGGCGGCGGGGTCGGAGTCGGCGACCACCCCCGCGCCGGCCTGGACGTGCGCGACCCCGTCCCGCAGCACGGCGGTGCGGATGGCGATGGCGGTGTCGGCGTTCCCGGCGAAGTCGAGGTACCCGACGCAGCCGCCGTAGACGCCGCGGCGGGTCGGTTCGAGCCGCTCGATGATGCGCAGCGCGCTGGGCTTGGGCGCGCCGGAGAGGGTGCCCGCCGGGAAGCAGGCGGTCAGCGCGTCGAAAGCGGTGCGGCCGGGGCCGAGCCGGCCGGTGACGGTGGAGACGATGTGCATCACGTGGCTGTAGCGCTCGACGGTCATGAAGTCGACCACTTCGACGCTGCCCGGGGCGCAGACCCGCCCCAGGTCGTTGCGGCCGAGGTCGACCAGCATCAGGTGCTCGGCGCGTTCCTTGGCGTCGGCGAGGAGTTCCTCGCCGAGGGCGGCGTCCTCGGCGGGCGTGGCGCCGCGGGGGCGGGTTCCGGCGATGGGGTGCAGCTCGGCCAGGCCGTCCGCCACCTTCACCAGCGCCTCGGGGCTGGACCCGACGATGTCGTAGCCGCCGCCGGGGGCGTCCCAGGGGCCGTCGTCCGCGGTGGCGGCGGGGTCCGGCAGCCGCAACAGGTACATGTAGGGGCTGGGGTTGGTGGTGCGCAGCACCCGGTAGACGTCCAGCGCGTCCGCGGGGCAGGCGGTGCTGAACCGCTGGGAGGGCACCACCTGGAAGGCGTCGCCGGCGCGGATGTGCTCCTTGACGGTCTCGACCGCCGCGCGGAACGCGCCGCCGCCCCACTCCTCGGTGTACGCGGGGAGTTCGGACGCGGGCAGTTCGACGGCCTCGCCCCGGACCGGCTCGGCGAGGTCGGCGGTCATGCTGTCCAGTCGCGTCACGGCGTCCGCCCATGCCTCGTCGACGCCGGTGTCCAGGCCGTTGTGGTTGACGGCGTTGGCGATCAGCAGGACCGTGCCGTCGCGGTGGTCGAGCACCGCGAGGTCGGTGGCGAGCAGCATGGTGAGTTCGGGGACGCCGAGGGTGTCGGCGGTGTCGTCGCCGATGTCCTCCAGGCGGCGCACCGCGTCGTAGCCGATGTGTCCGACCATGCCCCCGGTGAACGGCGGGAGTCCGGGGTCGGGCGGGGTGTGGAGCGCCTCGACCGTGCCGCGGAGCGCGGCGAGCGGGTCGCCGGTGGTGGGGACGCCGACCGGCGGGGTGCCGAGCCAGTGGGCCCGGCCGTCGCGCACGGTGAGGGCGGCGGCGCTGCGGACACCGACGAACGAGTACCGGGACCAGGTGCGGCCCACCTCGGCCGATTCCAGCAGGAAGGTGCCCGGACGGCCGCCGGCCAGCTTGCGGTACAGGCCCACGGGGGTGTCGCCGTCGGCGAGGAGGCGGCGGGTGACCGGGATGACCCGGCGCTCCTTGGCCAGGGCGCGGAAGGTGGCGAGGTCCGGTTCCCGGGAGGTGGTCGTCATGGCGCCCGACCCTACTGCGCCGCGAGCGGGAGATCGCCCGCGTCGAAACAGGTGCGGTCACCGGTGTGGCAGGCCGGGCCCGTCTGGTCCACGCGCAGCAGCAGGGTGTCGCCGTCGCAGTCGAGGGCGACGGAGTGCACCCGCTGGGTGTGGCCGGAGGTCTCCCCCTTGACCCAGTAGGACTGTCGGCTGCGGCTCCAGTAGGTGCCGCGTCCGGTGGCGAGGGTGCGGCGCAGCGCCTCGTCGTCCATCCAGGCCAGCATCAGCACCTCGCCGGTGTCGTACTGCTGGGCGATGGCGGGCACGAGGCCGTCGGCGTTGCGACGCAGGCGGGCGGCGACGGCGGGGTCGAGGCGGGGGGCTCCGGGCTGCTCATCGGGCATGGCGCCATTGTCCCCCGTGGACGGCGGTGGCGCGGCGGTGTCCGGCGACTGGTACCGGGCGCGGGCCGGGAGCCGGGGCCCGGGCGCCGCGGGACCGCCGGAACCGGGCGGAAGGCGGCCGAATCGCCGCGCGCCCCGGCCCGGCGTCCGCGGCTCGGGGGCGTGCCGCGCCTACGCTGGCTCCATGTCTACGCATGCCCATCGTGAACGTCTGCTGCTGGCCGATCTGTTGGAGTCCGCCGGGCCCGAGGCCCCGACGCTGTGCGAGGGATGGCGGACCCGCGACCTCGCCGCCCACCTGGTGGTGCGGGAGAACCGGCTGGACGCGGCCGGGGGCACGGTGATCAAGCCGCTCGCCCAGCGGCTGGACCGCGTCCAGGCCGAGTTCGCCGCCAAGCCGTACGAGGAACTGGTCCAGTCGGTGCGCACCGGCCCCGGCAAGTGGTCGCCGTTCCGCCTCAAGCAGGTGGACGAGGGCGCCAACCTCGTGGAGTTCTTCGTCCACGGCGAGGACGTCCGCCGCGCCGGTGCCGGCTGGGAGCCCCGCGAGCTGGACGCCCGCTTCCAGGACGCGCTGTGGCGGCGGCTGGAGTCGAGCGCGAAGCTGGTGGCGCGGCGGTGCCCGGTCGGGCTGGTGCTGCGGCGGGCCAACGGCCAGACGGTGGTGGCGCGCAAGGGGGTGCCGGTGGTGACGGTCACCGGGGAGCCCTCGGAGCTGGTGCTGTTCGCCTGGGGGCGGCAGCGGGTGGCGCAGGTGACGACCGAGGGCGAGGAGAGCGCGGTGACCGCGGTCTCCTCGGCCTCGCTGGGTCTGACCTGACCTGAGGGCCCGGCCGCGTCGCTCCCGGCGGGGGCGGCGCGGCGGCGGCCCGGGTGACGCGGTCGGCACGGCCCCCGGGGCGGCCCGCCGCATCAGCCGGCCGCCCCCGAGAACGCGTACAGCAGGACGAACAGCTGACACCCCACCAGGAACGCCCGGAACAACGGCTCCGTGGTGCGGGAGCGGGTCACCAGGGCGTACACGCCCAGTGCGGCGGACAGCAGCGCGGCCCCGTACACGTCCGGCCCGGGCGCCGGGCGGGAGGTGTACTTGTCCAGGCCGACCGCGAGGGCCTGCAGGCAGACGACCGGCACCAGGAGCAGCCCGACCAGGGCCGCGACCCGCGCCCAGCGGTGGACGGCGGGCAGGTCGGCCGCCCCGGTCGCGGATTCGCTTCTCTCGTTCATGCCCGGAGTCAACACCGAGCCGGGCGGCGTGCGCATGAGTACGGGAGCCCACGGGGTACTCAACCCGGGCGGGGTGCGACAGCGCGGCCCGGCCCCGTCCCTGCCTTCGCGCGCCCGGGCCGTCGCCGTGCCGGACGCGTCCACCACCCCGTCCCCCGCCACCGTCACCGTCACCGGCGAGGCGGCACCGGCGCCCGCGGGGAGACGCGGGGCCGGTGCGGGGGTCGCTACGCCGCCGGTGCGCCGCGGCGGACCGGGTGGCCCGCCTCGTGCAGCGCGTCCTTGACCTCACCGATGCGCAGCTCGCCGAAGTGGAAGACCGAGGCGGCGAGCACCGCGTCGGCCCCCGCGCCGACCGCCGGGGCGAAGTCGGCGAGCCGCCCGGCGCCGCCGGAGGCGATGACGGGGATCGTGACCTCGGCGCGGACCGCCCGGATCATCTCCAGGTCGTAGCCGTCCTTGGTGCCGTCGGCGTCCATCGAGTTGAGCAGGATCTCCCCCGCGCCCAGCTCCGCGGCGCGCGCCGCCCACTCGACGGCGTCGATACCGGCGGAGCGGCGCCCGCCGTGCGTCGTCACCTCGAACCGGCCCTCCGGGGTGCGGCGGGCGTCGACCGACAGCACCAGCACCTGGCGGCCGAACCGGTCCGCGATCTCCGCGATCAGCTCGGGCCGGGCGATCGCTGCGGTGTTGACGCCGACCTTGTCGGCGCCGGCACGCAGCAGTCGGTCCACGTCCTCGGTGGTGCGGACGCCGCCGCCGACGGTCAGCGGGATGAACACCTGTTCGGCGGTGCGGCGCACCACCTCGTAGGTGGTCTCCCGGTCGCCGGACGAGGCGGTGATGTCGAGGAAGGTCAGCTCGTCCGCGCCCTCGGCGTCGTACGCCTTGGCCAGTTCGACCGGGTCGCCCGCGTCGCGGAGCGACTGGAAGCGGACGCCCTTGACGACGCGTCCGGCGTCCACGTCCAGGCAGGGGATCACCCGCACGGCCAGGCTCATCGGTCCTCCCCCGGCGCCGGCAGCGCATCGGCGGCGTCGGCGGCCGTCTCCTCGGCGCGCGGCGAGTGCGGGACGGCGTCCCGGTGGGCCTCGACCTCGACCTCGACGACGAGGCGCGGGTCGACGAGGCCGGCGACCACGACCAGGCTGGCGGCGGGCCGCGCGTGACCGAGGATCTCGCGGTGGGCGCGGCCGACGTCCTCGACGTCGCGCGCATGGGTCAGGTACATCCGGGTGCGCACGACGTGCCCGGAGTCCAGACCGAGTTCCGCCAGCGCGGAGAGCGCCGCTCCGAAGGCGTCGACGGCTTGGTCGTACGGGCCGCCGTCGGCGACCCCGCCGTCGACCGCGGCGGTGCAGCCGGAGACCAGCACGCGGCCGTCGGGGAGCTCCACCGCGCGGCAGTGGCCGAACTCGTCCTCCCAGCCGGACGCGGAGAAGACGCGGCGGGTGGTGGCCTCGCTCACTCGGCCACCGCCGCCAGGGCCTCTTCCAGCGTGAAGGCCCCGGCGTACAGGGCCTTGCCGACAATGGCGCCCTCGACGCCCTCGCCGACCAGACCGGACAGCGCGCGCAGGTCGTCCAGCGAGGAGACCCCGCCCGAGGCCACCACGGGGCGCTCGGTCGCCGCGCAGACGGTGCGCAGCAGCTCCAGGTTGGGGCCCTGGAGGGTGCCGTCCTTGTTGATGTCGGTGACGACGTAGCGGGCGCAGCCCTCGGAGTCGAGCCGGGCGAGCGTCTCGTAGAGGTCGCCGCCGTCGCGGGTCCAGCCGCGGCCGCGGAGCGTCGTGCCGCGCACGTCCAGCCCGACGGCGATGCGGTCGCCGTGCTCCGCAATGACCCCGGCTACCCACTCGGGGGACTCCAGGGCCGCGGTGCCGAGGTTGACGCGGGTGCAGCCGGTGGCCAGCGCCGCGGCGAGGGTGTCGTCGTCCCGGATGCCGCCGGAGAGTTCGACGCGGATGTCCATGGCCGCGACGACCTCGCGGATGCGGTCCCGGTTGTCGCCGGTGCCGAACGCCGCGTCGAGGTCGACCAGGTGGAGCCACTGAGCGCCGGAGGACTGCCAGGTCAGGGCGGCCTCCAGCGGGGAACCGTAGGAGGTCTCGGTGCCGGACTCGCCGTGCACCAGCCGGACCGCCTGCCCGTCGCGGACGTCCACGGCGGGGAGAAGTTCGAGCTTGGGGAGGTCAGCGGTGACGTGGCTCAGCACGTCGGGCGTCACGTGGGACATCTCAGAGCGTCTCGATCCAGTTGGTCAGCAGCCGGGCTCCGGCGTCGCCGGACTTCTCGGGGTGGAACTGGGTGGCCCAGAGCGGGCCGTTCTCCACGGCGGCGACGAACGGCTCGCCGTGGGTGGTCCAACTCACCAGGGGTGCGGCTATCCGCGGGTTGGTGACCTCCAGCTGCCAGCTGTGGGCGGCGTAGGAGTGGACGAAGTAGAAGCGCTCGTCGTCGGGGACGCCGGCGAACAGCCGCGAGCCCTCGGGCCGCTCCACGGTGTTCCACCCCATGTGCGGGACGGTCTCCGCCCGCAGCCGGTCCACCGCGCCGGGCCACTCGGCGAGCCCCTCGGCGCGCTCGCCCTGCTCGATGCCCTCGTCGAAGAGGACCTGCATGCCGACGCAGATGCCGAGCACCGGTCGGCCGCCCGAGAGCCGCCGCTCGACGACCCAGTCGCCGCGGGCGGCGCGCAGCCCCCGCATGCAGGCGGCGAAGGCGCCGACGCCGGGGACGAGCAGCCCGTCGGCCTTCATGGCCGCGTCGTAGTCACCGGTGATCTCCACCCGGGCGCCGGCGCGCTCCAGGGCGCGCTGCGCGGAGCGGACGTTGCCGAAGCCGTAGTCGAAGACGACCACGTCGGGGGTGCGGGAAGCGGTCACTGCCACACCTCCAGGCGGAGCACGCCGGCCACCAGGCAGAGCGCGGCGGCGCCGGCGAGCAGCACCACCACGCCCGTCGGCAGCCCCTGCTTGCGGAAGGAGTAGGCGCCGCCCCCGAGGAACAGCCCCGCGGCGATCAGCAGCGTGGAGGCCGTCGTCACAGGGCGCCCTTCGTCGAGGGGATGCCGGTCTGGCGGGGGTCGATCTCGCTGGCGTACCGCAGCGCGCGGGCCAGCGCCTTGAACTGGCACTCCACGATGTGGTGGGCGTTGCGGCCGTACGGAACGTGGACGTGCAGCGCGACCTGGGCCTGCGCGACGAACGACTCCAGGATGTGGCGCGTCATCGTGGTGTCGTAGTCGGGGCCGATCATCTGCGCCATGTTCTCCGGCTCGGTGTGCACCAGGTAGGGGCGCCCGGAGAGGTCGACGGTGACGTTGGCGAGCGACTCGTCCAGCGGGACCGAGGCGGCGGCGAACCGCACGATGCCGCGCTTGTCCCCCAGCGCCTGCCGGAAGGCGGCGCCGAGCGCGAGCGCGGTGTCCTCGATGGTGTGGTGGCTGTCGATGTGGAGGTCGCCGTCGGTCTTCACCGTGAGGTCGAACAGCCCGTGGCGGCCGAGCTGGTCGAGCATGTGGTCGTAGAACCCGACGCCGGTGGTCACGTCGGTCCTGCCGGTGCCGTCGAGGTCGATCTCGACGGAGACGGATGTCTCCTTGGTGGTGCGCTCCACCCGGCCGGTGCGGCTCATCGGTCGTACTCCTTCATCACTGCGCGTACCGCGTCCAGGAACGCGTCGTTCTCCTCGGGAGTGCCCGCGGTCACCCGCAGGCGGCCCGGTACGCCGTTGTCGCGGACCAGCACCCCGTGCTCCAGCAGCCGGCGCCAGACCTCGGCCGCCCCGCCCGGGCCGTCGAAGGTCCCGAACTGGACGAAGTTGGCGTCGGAGTCGGTGACCTCGCAGCCGGCGGCGCGCAGCTCGGTCACCAGGCGGTCGCGTTCGGCCCGGAGCCGCTCGACGTACCGCAGCAGGGTATCGGTGTGCTCCAGCGCCGCCAGCGCGGTGGCCTGGGTGACGGCGGAGAGGTGGTACGGCAGGCGCACCAGCTGCATGGCGTCCACCACCGCGGGGTGGGCGGCGAGGTACCCGAGCCGCAGCCCGGCGGCGCCGAACGCCTTGGACATGGTGCGGGAGACGACCAGGTGCGGGCGGCCCTCGATCAGCGGCAGCAGGGAGCTGCCGTGCGAGAACTCGACGTACGCCTCGTCCACGACGACCAGCGTCGGTCGCATCGCCTGGGCGGCGTCGTGGACGGCAAGCACCGTCTCGGCGGGGACGGCCGTGCCGGTGGGGTTGTTGGGGGTGCAGACGAACACCACGTCGGGGCGGTGCTCCTCGACGGCGCGCCGCGCGGTGGCGGCGTCCAGCGCGAAGTCGGCGCCGCGGCCGGCGGCGACCCACGCGGTGCCGGTGGAGCGGGCGATCAGCCCGTGCATCGAGTACGACGGCTCGAAGCCGAGGGCGGTGCGGCCCGGGCCGCCGAACGCCTGGAGCAGCTGCTGGAGCACCTCGTTGGAACCGTTGGCAGCCCAGACACCCGCGGTGGCGACCGGGTGGCCGGTGGTCTCGGTGAGGTACCGGGCCAACGCGCCGCGCAGCTCCAGGGCGTCGCGGTCGGGGTAGCGGTTGAGGCCGCGCGCGGCCTCGGTGACGCGTTCCGCGATCCGGGCGACCAGCGCCTCGGGCAGCGGGTAGGGGTTCTCGTTGGTGTTGAGCCGGACGGGCACGTCCAGCTGCGGGGCGCCGTAGGGCGACTTCCCACGCAGTTCGGGGCGGACCGGGAGGTCGTCGACGGTCGGCTCGACGCCGGGGGCGGTCACGGGGCTCCCACCCCCGACGGTCCGGTGGGGGCGGTCTCGGGGACGGTCCAGCCGAACCGCGCCTTGAGCGCGGCGCCGTGCGCCGGGAGGTCCTCGGCCTCGGCCAGGGCCACGACGTGGCCGGTGACCTCGGCGAGGGCGTCACGGCTGTAGTCCACGACGTGGATGCCGCGCAGGAAGGACTGCACGGACAGCCCGGACGAGTGGCAGGCGCAGCCGCCGGTGGGCAGCACGTGGTTGGAGCCGGCGCAGTAGTCGCCCAGCGAGACCGGGGAGTGCGCGCCGACGAAGACGGCGCCGGCGTTGCGGACCCGGGCGGCGACGGCGGGCGCGTCGGCGGTGAGGATCTCCAGGTGCTCGGCGGCATAGGCGTCGACGACGGCCAGGCCGTCGTCGACCGAGTCCACCAGCACGATGCCGGACTGGCGGCCGGTGAGCGCCTCGGTGATCCGCTCGCGGTGGCGGGTGCGGCCGACCTGCTCGGTGACCTCGGTGGTCACAGCGGCGGCCAGCGCCTCGGAGTCGGTGACCAGCACCGCGGCGGCGAGGACGTCGTGCTCGGCCTGGCTGATCAGGTCGGCGGCGACGTGTGCCGGGTCGGCGGTGGCGTCGGCGAGGATCGCGATCTCGGTGGGCCCGGCCTCGGCGTCGATGCCGATGCGGCCCTTCAGCAGGCGCTTGGCCGCCGCGACCCAGATGTTGCCGGGGCCGGTGACCAGGGAGACGGGCTCGCACTCGTCGGCGCCGTAGGCGAACATCGCGATCGCCTGCGCGCCGCCGGCCGCGTGGATCTCCTCGACGCCGAGCAGGGCGCACGCGGCGAGGATGGTGGGGTGCGGCAGCCCGCCGAAGGCCGCCTGCGGCGGGGAGGCGACGGCGAGCGAGGCCACGCCCGCCTCCTGCGCCGGGACGACGTTCATCACGACCGACGAGGGGTACACCGCGTTGCCGCCGGGGACGTACAGCCCGACCCGGTCGACCGGCACCCACCGCTCGGTGACGGTGCCGCCGGGGACGACCTGGGTGGTCACGTCGGTGCGGCGCTGCGCGCGGTGCACGATGCGCGCACGGCGGATGGACTCCTCCAGGGCGGCGCGCACCGCGGGGTCGAGGTCGCGGAGCGCCTGCTGGGCCGCGCCCTCGGGCACGCGGACGCGGTCGATCTCGACGCCGTCGAACCGGCGGGCGTAGTCGATCAGCGCGGCGTCGCCCCTATGGCGGACGTCCTCGCACACCGGCCGCACCTGGTCCAGGGCGGCGGCGACGTCGAGTTCGGCGCGGGGCAGCAGCGTGCGGTCGATCCCGCCGCCGGAGGCGACGGAACCGCGCAGATCGAGGAGGTTCAGCACCCCTCCAGTCTCGCAGACCCGTTCCGCGCCCCGGCCGCTCATCCCACTGTGTGATACGTGCGGTGTGCGCCCGGCGCCGGTGGGTGCGGCGATAGGGTGGCCCGCTGTGACCACCACGCAGCTGCCGCTCTTCCCACTCAACACCGTGCTGTACCCGGGCCTGGTGCTGCCGCTGAACGTCTTCGAGGACCGGTACCGGGCGCTCATGGCGGATCTGGCGGCCGTCCCGGACGAGGACGACCGGGCCTTCGGCGTGATCGCCATCCGGGAGGGCCACGAGGTGGCCCCGACGGCGCTGGGGCTGCCGGACGGCGAGCCGCTGCCCGCCGGTCCCGGCGCCGGGTTCGCGGACGACCCGATGGCCTCCTTCCACGAGGTCGGGTGTGTCGCGGACGCCTCGACCATCCGGGAGCGCCCCGACGGCTCGGGGTACGAGGTGGTGGCGACGGGCACCACGCGGTTCCGGCTGCGGTCGGTGACGGCGGGCGAGCAGTACCTCACCGGCGAGGTCGAACTGCTGGAGGAGGAGGAGGGCGAGGGCGCGGCGCCGCTGGCGCAGGGCGTGCTCCGGGCCTTCCGCGCCTACCAGCGGGAGCTGGCGACCGCGATGGAGCGGACGCTGGCCGGGGAGCAGGAGCTGCCCGACGAGCCGTCGGTGGTCTCCTATCTGGTCGCCGCGGCGACGCTGCTCTCCACGGCGGAGAAGCAGGAACTGCTCCAGGCGCCGGACACCGCGGAGCGGCTGGCCAGGGAGCTGAAGCTGCTGCGGCGGGAGACGACGCTGATCGGGAAGCTGCCGTCGGTGCCGGGCGCCGACTTCACGCAGCGGCCGACCTACCTGAACTGAACTGAGGCGCCGGGCCGGCGGACGGCGGCGCCGGCCGGGCCGCCGCGCCGTGGACGACGGAGCCGGGAGCGGGACGACGGAGCCGGGAGCGGGACGAGGAGCGGGCGGATGGGACGCGGCAGGAGGACGGCCGGGGGCGGCACCCCGGCGACGGTGGCGGCGAGCGCGGCGGGGGTGGCGTACACGCTGCACGCCTATGCGCACGACCCGGCGGCACCCTCCTACGGCGAGGAGGCGGCCCACGCGCTGGGCACCTCGCCGGAGCGGGTCTTCAAGACCCTGGTGGCGGAGGTGGACGGCCGGCTGACGGTCGGCGTGGTGCCGGTCGCCGGGTCGCTGGGACTGAAGGCGCTGGCCGCCGCGGTCGGCGGCAAGCGGGCGGTGATGGCGGACCCGGCGGCGGCCGAGCGGTCCAGCGGGTACGTCCGCGGCGGGATCTCCCCGCTGGGGCAGCGCCGCCCGCTCCCGACGGTGGTGGATGTCTCGGCGGCCGAGCTGCCGACCGTCTTCGTCTCGGCCGGCCGCCGGGGGCTGGAGATCGAGCTGGCGCCGGCGGAGCTGGTGCGGCTGACCGGGGCGGTGCTGGCGCCGATCGCGGCGCCCTGACGCCGGCGGCATCCCCGATGGGATGAACCCCGGGGCCGCCGGCGCCCACGGCGGCACCCGGCCGGGTGAACCGGTGGCGAAGCCTGCGCGCCACGCGCCCCCGGAGGTGGGCGGCGGACGGTGGGCCCGGGGCGGCACCGCTCCGCGCCAGGACGGCTACGGGCGGGCGTGGGCGCCGAGGCGCGGCTGCGGGTCGCGCGGGCCCCAGGCGGCGAAACACGCGGCGTGGCCGGCGAGCGCCCCGAACGGCAGGCCGAGCAGCGCCGTCCAGGCGGTCAGCTCGCGCGGCGCGTCGATCACGCCGCCGGGTTCCAGCTCCCGGCCGCGTTCGACGATCTCGGAGCGGGGCGGCTCCAGCAGGATGCCGAGCCGCCAGGCGAGGAGTGCGCCGAGCGCCGACCCCACCGCCAGCCCGAGGACGAGCGGGACACCGCCGCGTCGGCGCAGCAGCTGCGTGACGACGCCGAGGACGACGCCGACGCCGATCCCGGCGAGGAGGAAGGTCCCGTCGGCGGCGACTGCCCCCTCGCCCTCGCTGTTGCGGGGGAAGAGCGCCTCGCCGTTGGAGACCAGGGCGACGCTGGGCGCCAGCCAGTACCAGAGCAGCCCCACCGCGGCCCCGCCGACGAGCGCGCTCCCGACGAGGACGAGCAGGGCGTCCCGCAGGTCGGCGCGGAGGCCGGGCCCCGCCTTCGGCGGCGGCCCGGTCTCGGGGAGCGGGGCGGACCAGGGGTCGTGGGCGGCTCGACCCGGCTGGGGACCCGGGTCGCCCGGCGCGGGCTGCGGTTGGTTCACCCGGCCAATCCTGCCAGCAGGGTCCACCAGTTCGGAGCCTGGTACGTCTGTTCGGGGCAACGGTCGGCGGCAGGCGACAGCGGCGGGCCGTCCGATCAGCGGCCGGCGGCCCGGCGGTAGGCCCAGGTCGCCAGCGCGAGGGCCACTGCCCCCGCTGCGGCGCAGACCGCGAGGTTGGCGGTGACCGAGCCCCAGTCGGCGTCGGGGCCGAGGACCTGTGCCAGCGCCTCGACGCCGTAGGTCGAGGGCAGCAGGTCGCGCAGCCAGGTGATCGGTTCCGGCATGCGGGAGGCGGGGAGCACCCCCAGCAGCAGGGCGGCGGACATGCCCAGCTGCCCGCAGAGCGTCGCCAGCTCCGCGCGGGGCGCCAGCAGGCCGACGGCGGCGCCCAGACCGGCCAGCGCGGCACCCGCCAGCGGGACCACGGCCAGCAGCAGCCACAGCCCGCTCAGCGGCAGCCCGTACATCAGGCAGCCGGCGACGGCGGTGACGGTCACGCCCGGCAGGGTGAACGAGGCGTACGCGGCGGCGGTGCCCAGGGCCACGGCGGCGCCGGGCACCGGCAGCGTGGCGTAGAAGTCGAGGCCGCCCTCGGCCCGCAGCCGCCCGAAGTACTGCGCCAGCAGGTTCAGGGCGACGAACGCGACCACCAGCACGCTGGAACCCGCGACGACGGCGCGCGCCTCGTCACCGGGGCCGGCGTCCACCACGCCCCGCATCAGGATCATGATGCCGACGGACTGGAAGGTGGCGACGAAGAGCAGCGGGATGCGGGCGACCCGCGCCCGGGAGAGCTGCGAGCGGTAGACCGCGGCGAGCGAGGGCCACAGCCGGGCCTGCGGAGCGAGCGGGGCCGGCGTCGTCGCCCCCGGCCGCTCGGGCGCGGGGAGGGTGGCCGTCATGCCTTGACCAGCCCCTCGCCCCGGCCGCCCAGCGCCAGGTACACGTCCTCCAGGCTGGGGGTGGCCAGGGTGAAGTCGTCGAGGGCGCCGAAGGCGGGGCCGGCCGTCACGGTGGTGACCACCGCGCGGGCACGTTCGGGGGGAAGGCGCAGCGTCCAGCGCCGGCCGGAGACGCGGGCGTCCTCGCGCAGCCGCGCCAGGGCGGGGTCGGCGGCGGGTGGCGGCTCCCGCCAGACCAGGTCCAGCCGGACCTCGTCGCCGACCAGGGACTTCAGGCCACCGGGGGTGTCGCAGGCGATGACCCGTCCCCCGTCGAGGACGGCGACGCGGTCCAGCACCGTCTCCGCCTCGATCACGTTGTGGGTGACCAGCACGACGGTGGTGCCCTGTTCGGCGCGGCGCCGGTCGATCGCGGACCACACCGCGCGGCGGGCGACCGGGTCCATTCCGCTGGTGGGCTCGTCCAGCACGAGGACCGGGCGTTCACCGGTCAGCGTGGCGGCCACCGCGGCGAGGCGGCGCTCGCCGCCGGAGAGCCGCTTGAGCGGCCGGGCGGCGAGGGCGGCGAGCCCGAGTTCGTCGAGGGTGTCGCGTGCGGCGCGGCGGGCGTCGGCGGCCTCCAGGCCGCGGAGCCGGCCGGCGGTCTCGGCGGCGAGGGAGACGGTCAGCTCGTCGATGGCGGTGGCGTCCTGGCCGAGGTAGGCCAGCAGCCGCGGCGCGCGGCGCGGGTACCGGACGAGATCGTGGCCGAGGAGGGAGACCGAGCCCTCGTCGGGGCGCAGCAGGCCGGTGAGTTGCCGGACCAGGGTCGTCTTGCCGGCGCCGTTGGGGCCGAGCAGTCCGAAGATCTCACCCCGGTGGACGTCGAGCGCGATCCCGTCGCTGGCGCGGACGGCGGGCTGGTCCCCGGAGCGTCCCCGTGCACGGCGGCCGGGATAGGTCTTCGTCAGGCCGCGCACCGCCAGTGCGGTGACCGGTCCGGCCGCTGCGTCGTCGGGCGGGCACCCGGCCTCGACCATGTTCACACCGGTCTGTGCAGGAAAGGGGGACACCGGACCAGGGTACGGTGCGCCCTTCGCCCCCTCGGTCACGGGGCCTCGCCGTCGGCTCCGAGCGCCCCGTCCCGCCTGCCGCGCCGCGGGCTCAGGCCGGATCGGAGCCCGCCTTGGTGCGCGCGTCGATCTCGCGCCAGAACCCGCCGCGGATGTCGTAGCGGTCCTTCTCGTCGATCTGGTCGTCCTTGTGGGTGAGGAGGCCGAACCGGGCGGCGTAGCGCAGCAGTTCCCCGTCGATACGGTGCGGGATGCGGGGGTAGACGGCGGCGATGGTGCGCAGCGGGGCGGTGGCGCCGAGCCGGTCGGCCCAGCGGCGGGCGAAGACCTGCCCGACCTCGGTCGGGTCGCCGCTGACGGCGGTGATGTCCTCCTCCCGGTCGGCCCAGCGCTGCTCGGCGGAGGTCAGCTGGGAGAGCATCGGCAGCCCCGCGACCTCCGGCGCCTCGCTGTTCCCCCGCTCGACCCACCCCCGGTCGGACGACCACCGCACCACGGCGGAGGCCGGCTGCGCGGGCGGGCGGCCCAGCGAGGCGAGGTCCTTGGGGGTGGGGACGCCGCTGCGCTGCTGGTCCTCCTCGCAGACCGGCTCCTTCACGGGCTCCTCGGCCGCCGGGGCGGGGGCGCTGCCGTTCTCGGTGGTCGCCGGCTGGTCGCCCGCGGGCTCGGGCAGCGGCGCGGAGAGGATGGCCGCGATCTCCGGGCGGGGCGTGGTGGGGGTCAGGCCGAGGGCGTCACGCAGTCGCACCGCCCGGGTGATCCAGGCGCGGTCCAGGACGCGGCGCTCGTCCGCCTCGGCGACGAGATCCTCGGACTGGTTGTAGTCGCCGTCGGCCGCCTGGACGGCCCAGAGGTGGACCGCGACGCCGTGCTCCTTGGCGGAGACCAGCCCGGGCAGCAGGTCGCCGTCGCCGGTGACCAGCACGATGTCGGCGCAGGCCCGGTTGCGGGCCAGTTCGGTGAGCTCGGCATGCATGGCGGCGTCGACGCCCTTCTGCGCCCACCGGCCGTCGCTCCGGGTCAGCGCTCCGAGCCGCACGGTGACGCGGGGCATGACGCGCAACCGGCGGTGCTCGGGCTGCGGTACGCGGTCGGGGGCGCCGTCGAACCAGTAGATGCGCAGGAGTTCGCAGCCGGTCTCCTCCTTGGCGCGCTCGCGCAGCGCGGAGATCAGCGCGGTGTGGTCGACGGAGATGCGGGCCCGGGCGGGGTCACCGGCCAGGAGGCTGGCTGCTGCGCCCAACAGGTAACCGGCGTCGACCAGAACGACACAACGGTCCACGGCGCACCCCTTCCACGTGTTCATCGGGCGTTTCCCTGAGTCTGCCCGACGGTGCGCCGCTTACCGGTCCCAACTCGATCTTCGGCGTGGCGAATGCGCGTCCTGCCCGAAATGCGAGGTTGCTGGTGACGTGCGAGGCTGAGCCTCCCGGAGTCGTACCGGGGGTGCATGGGACCTCACAGGAGGCGAACCCGATGGCCAGGAGCAAGACCAAGGACCGCAAACAGCCCTCCGGCGGCCGGACCGCGGCGGCCGCCACCGAGAAGCAGGCCGCGACCACGCCGGAGGGCGGGTCGATGGGCGAGCACGGCTCGCCCCGGAAGAAGCAGCGCCGCTTCGGTCACAACTGACCGGAGTCCGTGGCGGGTCGGTCACCCGCGCATGTCACCGCCGCCCGGCCCGAGCCGGGCGGCGGTGACATGCGGGCGGGGCGGCGGAGGGCGGCCCCGCCGCGGCGGGGTCGGGGTTCAGCCCGCCAGGCAGGACGGGCCGAGCAGCGCCTTGAGGTCGCCGAAGAGCGCGGGACCCGGGTCGACCCGGTGGCGGTCCAGCCGCAGCACGGTGGTGTCGCGGTGTCCCTGGAGCCGTACCCGCACCTCGGTGCCACCGCGGTGCTGGCCGAGGACCTCGCCCAACTGCTGCACCAGGGGCGGCGTGATCTTCACCGTCGGGATGGTCAGCGTGACCGGGGCGTTGGCCGACGCCTCGGAGAGGTCGGGCACCGCCAGCTCCATCGCGACGATCCGGGGCACGTCTTCCCGCTTGTCCAGGCGGCCCTTGACGAAGACCACCGCGTCCTCGACCAGCTGGGTCGAGACCAGCTGGTAGCTGGCGGGGAAGAACATGCAGTCGATGGTGCCCGCGAGGTCCTCGACGGTGGCGATGGCCCACGCGTTGCCCTGCTTGGTCATCTTCCGCTGGAGCCCGGAGATGATGCCGCCGACGGTCACGACCGAGCCGTCGGAGTGCTCGCCCGCGGTGAGCTGGGCGATGGCGACGTCCGCCTTGTCGCGCAGGACGTGCTCCAGACCGAAGAGCGGGTGGTCGGAGACGTAGAGGCCGAGCATCTCCCGCTCCTGGGCGAGGAGGTAGGTCTTCTCCCACTCCTCGTCGGTGAACTCGACGTCCATGCCGAAGCCGGGGCCCTCGTCCGCGTCGTCACCGCCCATGGCGCCGAAGAGGTCGAACTGCCCCTCGGCCTCCTTGCGCTTGACCTGCACCACGTTGTCGATCATGGTCTCGAAGTGCGCGGTGAGCCCCTTGCGGGTGTGGCCCATCTCGTCGAACGCGCCGGCCTTGATCAGCGACTCGGTGGTCCGCTTGTTGCAGACCACCGCCTCGACCTTGTCGAGGTAGTCGGGGAACGAGGAGAACTTCCCCTTGGCCTTCCGGCTGCGGATGATCGACTCGACCACGTTGGCGCCGACGTTGCGGACGGCGGTGAGTCCGAAGACGATCGTGTCGTCACCGCGCGGCGTGAAGTTGGCATCGGACTCGTTGACGTCCGGCGGGAGCACCTTGATGCCCATCTTGCGGCACTCGTTGAGGTAGACCGCGGACTTGTCCTTGTCGTCGCGGACCGAGGTCAGCAGACCCGACATGTACTCGGCCGGGTAGTTGGCCTTGAGGTAGGCGGTCCAGTAGGTGATGAGGCCGTACGCCGAGGAGTGCGCCTTGTTGAACGCGTAGCCGGCGAACGGGACCAGCACGTCCCAGACGGCCTTGATCGCCTCGTCGGAGTAGCCCTTCTCCCGCGCGCCCCGCTGGAAGTTGACGAACTCCTTCTCCAGCACCTCGGGCTTCTTCTTGCCCATGGCGCGCCGCAGCAGGTCGGCCTGGCCGAGGGAGTAGCCCGCCAGCACCTGAGCGGCCTTCTGCACCTGCTCCTGGTAGACGATGAGGCCGTGGGTGATGTCCAGGACCTCCTTGAGCGGCTCCTCCAGCTCGGGGTGGATCGGGGTGACGTCCTGCTGGCCGTTCTTGCGCAGCGCGTAGTTGATGTGCGAGTTCATGCCCATCGGGCCCGGCCGGTACAGGGCCGAGACGGCGGAGATGTCCTCGAAGTTATCGGGCTTCATCATCCGCAGCAGCGACCGCATCGGTCCGCCGTCGAACTGGAAGACGCCCAAGGTGTCGCCGCGCTGGAGCAGTTCGTACGTCTTGGGGTCGTCGAGCGGGACGTCGAGGAGCGTGATCTTCACGCCCTTGTTCTTCTCGATCGCCTTGACGGCGTCGTCCATGATCGTCAGGTTGCGCAGGCCGAGGAAGTCCATCTTCAGCAGGCCCAGCGACTCGCAGCTGGGGTAGTCCCACTGGGTGACGACCACGCCGTCGTTCTTCGGTGAGAACACCGGGACGTGGTCGATCAGCGCCTCGCTGGACATGATGACGCCGGCGGCGTGCACGCCCATCTGCCGGACCAGGCCCTCGATGCCGCGCGCCGCGTCGATCACCTTGGTGACGTCGGGCTCGTTCTCGTACATGGACCGGATCTCGCCGGCCTCGGAGTACCGCGGGTGGTCCTTGTCGGTGATGCCCGACAGCGGCAGGCCCTTGCCCAGGACGTCCGGCGGCATCGCCTTGGTGATGCGGTCCCCCACCGCGTAGGGGTAGCCCAGCACGCGGGCGGAGTCCTTGATGGCGTTCTTCGCCTTGATGGTGCCGTAGGTGCCGATCATGGCGACCTTGTCGGCGCCGTACTTCTCGGTCACGTACCGGATGACCTCGCCGCGCCGACGCTCGTCGAAGTCGATGTCGACATCGGGCATGGAGACACGCTCGGGGTTGAGGAACCGCTCGAAGATCAGGCCGTGCTCGATCGGGTCGAGGTCGGTGATGCCCATGGCGTAGGAGACGATCGAGCCGGCCGCCGAGCCCCGCCCCGGGCCGACCGCGATGCCCGCGTTCTTCGCCCACATGATGAAGTCCGCGACCACGAGGAAGTAGCCGGGGAACCCCATCTCGATGATGACGCCCATCTCGTAGGCGGCCAGCCGCTGGCGGTCCTCCGGCACGCCGTTCGGGAAGCGCCGCTCCATGCCGCGCTTGACCTCCTCCTGGAACCAGGAGACCTCGTCGTACCCCTCGGGCACGTCGAAGCGCGGCATCAGGTTCCGGGGCTTGAACATGCCCTCGGTGTCGACGCGCTCGGCGATCAGCAGGTGGCTGTTGCGGCAGCCCTCCTGCCAGGCGTCCGAGTTGTCGATCGCGTACATCTCGGCGGCGGACTTCAGGTAGTAGCCGGAGCCGTCGAAGCTGAAGCGGTTGGGGTCGGAGAGGTTCGACCCGGTCTGGATGCACAGCAGGGTGTCGTGGGCGGCCGACTCGTGCTCGTAGGTGTAGTGCGAGTCGTTGGTGACCACGAACGGCGCGCCGATCTTGCGCGCGATCTCCTCCAGGCCGGCGCGGGCACGCCGGTCGATGTCGATGTTGTGGTCCATCAGTTCGACGAAGAAGTTCTCGCGGCCGAAGATGTCCTGGTACTCGCCGGCGGCCTTCACCGCCTCGTCCATCTGCCCCAGCCGGATGCGGGTGGAGATCTCCCCGGAGGGGCAGCCGGTGGTGGCCATCAGCCCCTCGGCGTACTCCGCCAGCAGCTCGCGGTCCATCCGCGGCTTGCGGAAGAAGCCCTCCAGCGAGGCGCGGGACTGCGCGCGGAACAGGTTGTGGAGCCCCTCGCGGTTCCGCGCCCACATCGTCATGTGGGTGTAGGCGCCGGCACCGGCGACGTCGTCGCCCTTCTGGTGGGGGGCGCCCCACTTCACCGGGCGGGTGTAGCGCCGCGACTCCGGCGCCAGGTACGCCTCGATCCCCACGATCGGGGTGACGCCGGCGTCCTGCGCCTTGTGGAAGAAGTCGTAGGCACCGTGCAGGTTGCCGTGGTCCGTCATGGCGATGTGGCTCATGCCCATCTCCTGACAGGCGTTGAACATGTCCTTCAACCGCGCGGCACCGTCCAGCAGCGAGTACTGGGTGTGGACGTGCAGATGTGTGAACGGATCGCTCACCAGGGAAACCTTCCGACGATCACCGACGACGTACCGGGGTACCGAGGCCGGCGGAGCGCGCGGCGGGGCGTGGTCGGGCCGGGCGCGTGGGCGCGCGCCCTGTCGGCCGTGACGGCGGACGGACCCCGGGTCCGGGCTCCGACCCTACCGCCGCTCCGGCCGGGACCGCCTCCCACCACGCACTCGTAACGGTGACGCGTCACCGCAGGTCAGCGACGGATGACCGGGAAAGAGCGAGGTCAGCGGCGGCGGACGTGCGCAGGGTCACGACGGCGGACTGTGCCGTGCGGCCGCGACATGGCAGACTCACCCCACGATGGGCTTCTCCGGAGCAGGTACACGCGCGGTACGCGCCGCGGTCTTCACCGCGCTGTGCGTCACGCTGTCCGCCGGTGCCCATGTGCTGTTCACCGGGAAGCCGCTGCCGCTCCCGGTGGTCGCCGCGGTCAGTGCGGCGATCTTCGTGATCGCCTTCCTGCTGGCGGCGCGCGAGCGCCGGTTCGGGCACATCGCCGCCCTGCTGCTGCCGGCCCAACTGGCCGCCGACGCGGTCTTCACCACCGGGCAGGCCGCCTGCTACAGCTCCGCTCCCCCGACGCTGCCGGTACGGCTGATCGGGGTCGACCTGATCTGCGCGGGCGGGGACCTCGGTACCCCGCTGGCCCGGCTGCTGAGCGGCAGCGAGACGGCGGTGGACCCGGCGGCGCCCTGGCTGTTGCTGGGGGCTCACCTGTGCGTGGGACTGGTCGCGGCCGGCTGGCTGCGCGGCGGCGAGCGGGCGCTGGCCCGCGTGCTCCGTGCCGCGGCGGCCGCCGGTTTCCGCCCGCTGCGGCTGGTGGCCGCGGTCCGCACCGTCGGGCGACGGCCCGAGACCACGGTGGTGCGGCCCGCTCCGGCGCCGCGGCGCCCGGCCCCCGGCCCCCTGCTGAGCCACTCCGTCCTGCGACGCGGTCCGCCGTCAGCGGTCGTCCTCGCGGCCTGACGCCCCGGCCTCCCGGGTCGTCGTCCCACGGCCATCGCCGCCCGCGCCGCACCCCCGCGCGGCGCCCCGCGGCGACTCCCCCACGTATTCGACGGATTCAGACGGAGACCACCAAGCATGAGCAAGCGGAACACGCAGGAAGCCAAGCGCGCCGCCCGTGAGCGGCTGCGCGCCGAACGGGAGAAGGAAGCCCGCAAGGAGAAGACCAAGCGGCAGCTCATCGTCGGCGCCGTGGCCATCGGCGTGCTGGCGATCGCCGGCTTCGCCGGCATGGCCATCGCCAACATGGGCGGCAGCGGCAGCGCCACCGACTGGGCCGCCGTGGAGCGGCAGATCGCCGGGGAGCCGGAGGAGGGCGACACCGCCTACGAGGACGCCGCCCCCGCCAACGCCTCCGGTGACGACGGCCTGACGGTCCTGGTCGGCGACGAGAACGCCCCGCACACGGTGTCGTTCTACGAGGAGCCGCGCTGCGGCGGCTGCGCCGCCTTCGAGCAGCGCATGGGCCAGGACATCAAGCAGTCGATCGCCGACGGCGAGTACAACGGCGACTTCACCTTCGGCGCCTTCTTCGACGACAACCCGCAGGCCGGCGGCAACGGTTCGAAGAACGCCATCGCCGCGATGGGCGCCGCGCTGAACGTCAGCGACGAGGCCTTCCTCGGCTATGTCGACGCGCTGTACTCGACCGAGTACCACACCAGCGCCAACGGCATGCGCGACTTCGACGAGGACGACAAGCTGGTCGACATCGGCCGCTCCGTCCCGGAGCTGGACGCCGACTTCGAGCAGTTCGAGTCGGACATCCGCAACTCCACCTTCGCGGTCTGGGCGGCGCAGATGGCCGAGAAGTTCACCAACTCGGGCGTCGAGTCGACCCCGACCATCATGGTCGACGGCGAGACCATCACCACCCCGGAGACCCCGGAGGCGCTGCGCGCCGCCCTGGAGACCTCCGCCGCCGAGGGCCGCGGCAACAGCGCCGACGGTGACTCCGCGGACGAGAACCCGGACGCGGACGCCGACGCCGATGCCGACGCGGACGCCGATGCCGACGCCGAGGAGAACGAGGACGGCGAGTCGCAGGACTGACCGTGCAGCACTCCTCGCACCGGCGCCGCGGGCGGTGGGCCTTCGAGCCCGCCG
>NZ_JAAVJC010000041.1:0-3963 GCF_012033785.1 Streptomyces bohaiensis | reverse complement strand
AAGACCGCGGCGCGTACCGCGCGTGTACCTGCTCCGGAGAAGCCCATCGTGGGGTGAGTCTGCCATGTCGCGGCCCCACGTCCCACCCCCACCCCCGCCCCCACACTCGGAGGAACAGTGTCAGAGCACCGCAAGAACCGTCGCACCCCCGCGCTCGCCGTGACCGCGGCGATAGCCGTCACGGCGGCGGGCGCCGGCCTCGCCCTGCTGCCCCGCGGTGAGGCGAGCGCGGCCGAGCCGCAGCTGCCGCCGCGCGCGACGGGCTGGGACTACCAGATCGGCGGCGCGTACGAGCCGGACGAGGACGTCGAGGTCGTGGTGCGCGACCACACCGGCGTTCCCGCGGACGGCCTCTACAGCATCTGCTACGTCAACGCCTTCCAGTCGCAGCCGGGCGCGGAGGACGAGTGGGACGACGACCTGCTGCTGCGGGACGCCGCCGGTGAGGTCGTCTACGACGGCGCCTGGGGCGAGGCCGTGCTCGACATCCGCACCGAGGAGAAGCGCGAGCGGATCGCGGACGTGGTCGGCGGGTGGATGGCCGACTGCGCGGAGAAGGGCTTCCAGGCCGTCGAGCCGGACAACTACGACACCTTCTACCGCTTCGACGCGTACATCTCCGAGGACGACGCGGTGGCCATGGCGGCGGAGCTGACCGGCCGCGGCCACGACCTCGGCCTGGCGGTGGCGCAGAAGAACGCCGTGGAGCTGGTCGACCGGCGCGACGAGGCCGGGTTCGACTTCGTCGTCGCGGAGAACTGCGGCCAGTGGAACGAGTGCGAGGGGTACGCCTCGGCGTACGACGACCGCGTGCTGGTGGTGGAGTACACCGACGGCGGCTTCGAGACCACCTGTTCGGGGTGGGGCGACCGGCTGTCGGTGGTCAAGCGCGACCTGATGGTGCTGCCGGTGGGCCGTGACGGCTACGTGCGGGAGAACTGCCCCGCCACCTGACGCGTTCGCGCGCCGCCCGGCCGGAGTCGGACCCGGCCGGGCGGCGGTGGTCGCCCCCGCACTCCCGAAGTCGCCCCGTGCGCGACCCGGTTGTCGGTCGGTGGCCCTAGGGTGGCCCCTCACTCGACGGTGTCGACACGAGGGGGATGCATGGCGGCGGAGCGGTTATGGCTCGATGTGCCGTTCGCGGAGAAGGACATGGCGAAGGCCGCCGGCGCACGGTGGGACCCGGCGGCGCGGCGGTGGTACGCGCCGCGGCCGGGGATGGCGGACCTGCTCCGCTGGGCGGCCGGGGCGGAGGTGCCGGAGCTGCTGCCGGGCGAGGACCGGTCGCTGGGCCGCGGCCTCTTCGTGGATCTGGTGCCCAGCAGCTGTTGGTTCACCAACGTCCGTTCGTGCGTCGCGGAGCGCGACTGGGAGCGACTGCGCCGGATGGTCCACGGTCGGGCGGGGCAGCGCTGCGAGGCGTGCGGGGCCGGGCCGGACCGCGCGGCCCGGCGCTGGTTGGAGGCCCACGAGCGGTGGAGCTACGACGAGGCGCGGCGGGTGCAGACGTTGCGCCGCCTGGTCTGTCTCTGCACCGACTGCCACACCGTGACGCATTTCGGCCTGGCGCAGGTCAAGGGCCGGGCGGCGGAGGCGCGGGCGCACCTGATGCGGGTGACCGGGATGAGTGAGGCCGGCGCGGACCGGCACATCGCCGCCGCGTTCGCCACCTGGCGGGAGCGCTCCCGGCTGACCTGGACGCTGGACCTCGCCATGCTGACCGACGCGGGGATCACCGTGGTGCCGCCGCCGGAGGCCGCCGACCGCGTCGCGGCGGCGCGGGAGGCGCTGGACGCCGAGGAGGCGGGCAGGGAGACGCCGGGGCGCGCGGCGCCGGGCGGGGAGGCGCTGCGCCGGATACCGCGCCAGCGGCGGCGCACCCCCGGCTGAGGCCGCGGGTGCGCGGCCCCGCGGACCTGCTGGGGCGCGCGACGGTCGTCCCGCGCTCCGGAGGCGCGGGCGCAGTCCGTACCGGGTGCGCACCACCGCTGCTCGCTCCGGAGCTTCGGTTCCCGGACGGTGCACCGCGCCGGGGCCGCGTCCGGGCCCGGTGCCGGAGCGGGGCGGGGCGGGGCGGAGCGGGGCCGGAGCGGGCGCGGCCCCGGTGACGGCGCGGGGGGCGGTCAGTCCAGCTCGTCGAGGAAGGCCAGGGCGAGCCGCCAGGCCCGGTCGGCCGCCTCCGCGTCGTGGTCCGGCAGGCCGGGGTCGGTGAAGAGGTGTCCGGCGCCCTGGTAGCGGAAGACCTCGACGTCCGCACCGCTGCGGCGCATGCCGAGGTACCAGGTCGAGACCCAGTCGTGCGTCTCGAAGGGGTCGGGGTCCGCGACGTGCAACTGGACGGGCAGGTCGTCGACGGCGGCGTCCTCGGCGATGTCCGCGGTGCCGTGGAGCAGCAGCAGGCCGCGGGCGCGAGTGTCGTTCATTGCGACGGTCTGCGCCAGTGCGGCGCCGAGGGAGAACCCGGCGTAGACGGGCCCGGGGGCGTCGGCCGCGTCGCCGCCGGTGAGCCGGGCGGAGGCGGCGACGACCCGGCGCAGCAACTCCTCGTGGCCGATGGCGTCGGCGACCTCCCGGCCCTCCTCGGCGGTCTGTGAGATACGTCCCTCGAACAGGTCGGGCACCTCCACCCGGTGCCCGGCCGCGCGCAGCCGCTCTGCCGCCTCGGTGACGGCCGGGCGCAGGCCGAGGGCGGAGTGGACGAGGACGATGTCAGCCATGACGGGGAGGTCTCCGGTGATCGCGGTTCCGGTCGGTCGGCCCATCCTGCCAGTTAGCCTTGCGGCTGACGCGCGCCAGGCATGCCCACAGGACCTACGGCGGTCCGGACGGAGGTAGGTACACACCATGGAGGACGTGATGCGACCGGTGCTGGTGCTCGGAGGCACCATCGCCGCGACACTCGTCATCGGCTGGCTCATCGACCGGGCGCTGCAC
Source organism: Streptomyces bohaiensis (assembly GCF_012033785.1). GTDB lineage: Bacteria > Actinomycetota > Actinomycetes > Streptomycetales > Streptomycetaceae > Streptomyces > Streptomyces bohaiensis. Next base: position 1,029 of record NZ_JAAVJC010000041.1, on the reverse strand, counting down.
GCCGCGACAACGCGGAGGCCCCAGAACCGGCTGCCGGAGCTGTTGCGGCGCTGCCAGTTGCCGCTCCAGGTGCTCATGGGCTCCGGCGCGCTGCAACTCACCTACGACCTCGCTCAGGTGCGGGGACCGCAGGGCCGGGTGATCCTCAGCGTCCTCGCGACGGTGACCATCGCCTCGGCCGCGTGGCTCGCGATACGCGTGGCGGGCGCGATCGCGGAGAACGTGCTGGCGGACTACGCCGCACGGACCGACGACGTCGCCCGCGTCCGGCAGTTCCGCACCCAGCTGACGATGCTGCGCCGGATCGTGACGACGGTGCTGGCGATGGTCGCGGCGGCCGTCGCGATCATGTTGGTCTTCCCCGCGCTGCGCGCCCTGGGGACGTCGCTGCTCGCCTCGGCGGGTGTGATCGGCATCATCGCCGGTGTGGCGGCCCAGTCCATGCTGGGGAACCTGTTCGCCGGGCTCCAGATCGCCTTCGGCGACTCCGTCAAGATCGGCGACACGGTCGTCGTCGAGGGCGAGTGGGGCACGGTCGAGGAGATCTCGCTGGCCTTCCTGACCGTCCGCATCTGGGACGACCGGCGGTTGACGATGCCGGTGTCGTACTTCAACAACCAGCCGTACGAGAACTGGTCCAAGGGCGGGCACGAGATCACCGGTACGGTCTTCATGCACCTGGACCACTCGGCGCCCATCGCCGAGATGCGGTCCCACCTGCACGAGTTCCTGCTGGGCCGCGCGGACTGGGACGGCCGGACCTGGGGGCTGCTGATCACCGACACCACCCCCACCACGATCGAGGTCCGGGCGTCGATGTCGGCGCAGAACTCGGACGACGTGTGGACGCTGCGCTGCGCGGTCCGCGAGGAGATGATCACCTGGCTGCGGGAGCACCACCCCTACGCCCTGCCGCGGGTGCCGACCTCGCCGGCGGCGCTGCCGCCCTCCGCGACACCCGGGCCGGCCGCGGGCCCGACCGCCGGCGGGCAGGCGGGCACCACCGCGAGCGTGTGAGCCGCGAAGCGG
>NZ_JAAVJC010000419.1 GCF_012033785.1 Streptomyces bohaiensis | reverse complement strand
GGCGGGGTCCCACCCGCCGGGTGCTCGCCGGCGGCGTCCGGCACGTCGTCCGGGCTGCGGAGCGCGCCGCTGACGCCGTCGCGGTCCTTGCGGGCGGCCTGATGGCGGGCGCGGGCGCTGCCGGGCTCCGGCAGCGTCAGGGTGAAGGTCGACCCCTGGCCCTCGGCGCTCCAGACGTCGACCGAGCCGCCGTGCGAGGCCGCGACGTGCTTGACGATCGCGAGCCCGAGCCCGGTGCCGCCCGTGGCGCGCGAGCGCGCCGGGTCGACGCGGTAGAACCGCTCGAAGATCCGCTCGCGGTCGGTCTCGGAGATCCCTATGCCCTGGTCGGTCACGGAGATCTCGATCTGGCGCTGCTGCCGGCCCGCGGCGGTCCCGCCGGGGCGCGGCACCGGGAGGTGGCTGACGGCTATGGCGACCCGGGTGGAGGGCGGGCTGTAGTTCACCGCGTTCTCGACGAGGTTGCCGAGGGCGGCGGCGAGCTGGCCGCGGTTGCCCCAGACCCGCAGGCCGGTGGTGCCGCCGCTGGCCATGGTGATGTCCTTGGTGGTCGCCGGCTGCCGGCAGCGGTCCATCGCCTCGGTGACGAGCTCGTCGACGCTCACCAGCTCGGCGTTGGTCAGCGGGTCGTTGTCCTGGACGCGGGAGAGGTCTATCAGCTCCTGCACCAGGTTGGTGAGGCGCGTCGCCTCCACCTGCATGCGGCCGCCGAAGCGGCGCACCGTCTCCGGGTCGTCGCAGGCGTCGACCACGGCCTCGGAGAGCAGGGAGAGCGCGCCGGCGGGCGTCTTCAGCTCGTGGCTGACGTTGGCGACGAAGTCGCGGCGGACCGCCTCGATGCGGCGGGCCTCGGTGCGGTCCTCCACCAGCAGCAGCACCAGCCGCGAGCCGAGCGGGGCGGAGCGGGCGGAGACGGCGAGCACGTCGGTGCGGGAGTGGCCGCGGGGCGGCAGCTCCAGTTCGCGCTGCCGGATCTCCCCGTCGCGACGGGTGGCGCGGGCCATCTGGAGCATGGGTTCGACCGAGAGCCGCCCGCCGCGGACCAGGCCGAGGGCGTAGGCGGCCGAGCTGGCCTTGACGACGCTGTCCGCCTCGTCGAGCACGACGGCCGAGGAGCGCAGCACGGAGAGCACCGTGTCGACCCCGGCGGGGAGCGTGGTGGGTTCGGGGGCCTGTACGGCGGCGCGGTGCGGGCGGGTCCGCTCGCGCTCGCTGATCCGGAAGGCCAGCATGGCGACGACGCCGGTGCAGAGCCCGACGAGCGCTGCCACCGCGGCGACCGCCGTGTTCACGTCCATGTCCTCAGGTTATGCGGGCGGCGCACAGCGGCCACAGCGCTGCGCGACGATGCTCGTCCGCAGGCCGGAAGATGTTCACCTCGGGGAAAGTCCCGGTTCACCTGGAGCCGCGCGGGGCGACTCCTTGGGGGCGGAGCGTGGAACGGCAACGGGCGGGTACCGGTTTCATTGCCGGACACCGCGGCCCCCGACACAGGTGACTCGGCGGCTCGTAGAGTGGTTGGGACCGGCTAGGAAGGTACACAGATGCGTGACGCTTATCACGAGGAACTGGACGCCATCAGCGACAGCCTCGTGGAGATGGCCCGGTTCGTCGGCTCCGCCATGGGGCGGGCGACCACGGCGATGCTCGACGCCGACCTCAAGCTCGCCGAGAGCGTGATCGAGGCGGACAGCAAGGTCGACCAGATGCACCGAGACCTGGAGAACAACGCCATCGCCCTGCTGGCGCGCCAGCAGCCGGTCGCCACCGACCTGCGGATCGTCGTCACCTCGCTGCGGATGAGCGCCGACCTGGAGCGCTCGGGCGACCTGGCGGAGCACGTCGCGAAGGTGGCCCGGCTGCGGTTCCCGGAGTCCGCGGTCCCCCGCGACCTGCAGGCGACCATCCTGGAGATGGGGCAGCTGGCGCAGCGCCTGATGGCGAAGGCCGCCGAGGTCCTCATCACCAAGGACGTCGAGCTGGCGATGCAGCTGGAGCAGGATGACGACGAGATGGACACGCTGCACCGCACGCTGTTCCGCCACCTGATGGACGACCGCTGGAAGCACGGTGTCGAGACCGCCGTCGACGTGACCCTGCTGGGCCGCTACTACGAGCGGTTCGCCGACCACGCGGTCTCGGTGGCGCGTCGCATGGTCTACCTGGTGACGGGCGAGCACGCGGACGAGTTCGAGCCGGAGTCGCTGACCCAGGCGGTCGCCGCGGAGAAGACCGCCGAGAGCTGAGCCCGCGTGCGGCCGGAGACCGGTCGCCACAGGCACGACACCGCCGCCGTCCCCGTCCGGGGGCGGCGGCGGTGTCGTGCGTGCGTGCGAGGTGCGGGCGGTCGGTGGGGCGGTCGGCGGGGCGGTCGGCGATGGGGACCGGGCGGGGCCCGGCGGCCGCGGCGCCAGGGTGCACGGCCCGGCGCCCTGTCGCACCAGGGGGCGCTGGGGTCCTCGCGCGCTCCGCCCGGGGCGCGGCCCGTGCGCCGTGGTGTGCTCCCGCCGGGGCGGTGTCCCGCGGGTAGCTGCCGGGGCCACGGGAACGGTACGGGCAAGCGGAAATTCTTGAGGAGGAATTCCCATGACCCACTTCATCGCCCCCCTGCGCGGCTGCAGCTGCGGTTCGAGCTGCTCCTGCGGCTGCAAGTCCGGTGGCTCCTGCCAGTGCGGCGGTGCCTGCAGCTGAAGCCGCAGCCGACGGCCCGCGGTCCGCGCCTCGCCCCGACTCCGCCCCGGGCGGCCGGGTCACGTCGCGCCCCCGGCCCCGGTCCCCCGCTGTGACCGCGGGGGGCCGGGGCCGTTCGCCGTTCGTGGCTCGGTCGACGGGCGGCGAGCGGCGGGACGAGCCGGGCGGCAGGGCCCCGGTCCCGACGCGCGGCGGGCGGCGCGTGACGGCCGGGGC
>NZ_JAAVJC010000418.1 GCF_012033785.1 Streptomyces bohaiensis | reverse complement strand
CGCGGCGCGCTCCGCGCGCTGTGACGGACGGTCGGCGGGCAGACCGCACTCCCCGTGGTGGCAGCGGGACCGTGGTCGCCATCCGGTCCCGGCCGACCGGCAGCGTCACCCGAAGGGGTGAGCCCCGTCCGGTCCCACGGTGCAAGCGCCCGGTCCCGCACCGACCCGGCGGGACGGCCACCGCAGGGAACCCCACCGGACGACTCGCCCACCTCGCGCCGGCCGGCACGTCCCGGGGGGCGGGGCGCGGCCACCGGTCGCTGCTGACTCCACCGCGCTGCGGGGCCGTGCGGGGGCTCGGCGGGCGTCGGTCCTTACCGAAGCGGACCGCCCGGGGCGCTCCGGGCGTCCCTGACATCCACACCCGTACGAGGGTTCACCGCACGCCCCGGGCGGTGAGGGCGTCGCCCAGCTCGTCGGCGTGCTTCAGCGTCAGGATGAGGAACGGGACGGCGAACCGCCGCAGACCGGCCCGGCCGCCGCGGGCGCGCTGGGCCTCCCGCACCTCCGCTGCGGCCCGTGCCAGCACCGGCAGGGTGTTCAGCGTCACGGCCAGCAGCAGCGCGACGCGCTGCGGGTCGACACCCACGCGGGCGAGCGGTGCCGCGCCGCGCTCGGCGGCGTCGAGGAGTTCGGAGACGGGCGTGGTCAGGGCCAGCAGCGCGGCGATGGCGACGACGGCGGTCACCCGCGCGGTGTTGACCACCGCCGGTTGCAACCCCAGGAAGAGCAGCTGCCCCGCGAGCGTGACCAGCAGGATCCAGCGCACGGCGCGCAGTTGGCGCAGCAGCTCCCGGGGGCCGATACCGGGCACGGCGTAGCAGGCGAGACAGACGGCGATCGGGGGCAGCGCCGCCGCCGGCCCGCCACCCAGCGGGGCAGCGGAGACGGCGAGGGCGAGGACGGCCAGCAGGACTGCCTTCCGGCCGGCGGGCAGCCGGTGCCAGAGGCTGTTGCCGGGCCGGTGGAGCGTCAGCACCGCAGACTCTCCTCGTAGGAGGCGATCACCGGGGCGGTCTCGCCGACGGCCGTCACCCGGCCGTCGGTGACGAGGACCGCGGCTTCGCAGCGCGCGGCGAGGTCGAGGTCGTGGGTGACCAGCAGCAACCGGTGGTCACCACCGTCCAGCAGGTGCCCGGCGATGCGCCGGGCGTTGCGGGCGTCCAGGTAGGCGGTGGGTTCGTCGGCGATCACCAGCTCCGGCTCGCGCACGAAGGCGCCGCACAGCGCCAGCAGCTGCTTCTGGCCGCCGGAGAGGTCGTGACTGCTGCGGTCGGCCAGGGTGTCGATGCCGAAGCGCCGCAGCGCCTCGGCCACCCGCTCGGCCTTGGCCGCACGGGAGAGCCGGTGACCGCGCAGCGAGAAGGCCACGTCCTCGGCGACCGTCGGCATGACGATCTGGGTGTCGGGGTTGCTGAAGACGAACGCGACCCGGCGGCGCAGGTCTGCGGCGTTGCGGCGCGGGTCGAGCCCGAGCACCTCGACGCTCCCGCTGGTCGCGGTGACCAGCCCGCCGACGACCCGGGCAAGCGTCGACTTGCCGGAGCCGTTGTCACCGACGACCGCGACCGTCCGGGCCGAGAGCGTCAGGGAGACCTCCCGCAACACCTCGGTGTCGCCCAGCCGCACGCCTACCTCGCGGAACACGACGGCGCTCATCCCACCACCTCCAGGAGTGCGGCCACGCCCATCCCGCCCCCGACGGAGGCGGCGGCGACACCGAGGGTCCCGGCCGGGGCACCGCCCCGCACCAGCCGGCTGAACAGGCGGACCACGGCCACGGCACCGCTGGCGCCCCAGGGGTGCCCGAGGGCGAGCGCGCCGCCGTCGGCACACACGCGAGGGTCGTCCTCGGCGAGGCCGAGGCGGTCGAGCACGGCGAGGGACTGCGCCGCGAACGCCTCCACGATCTCGAACGCCGCGATGTCGCGGGTATCGGCACCGGCGCGGTCCAGGGCGGCACGGACGGCGGGCGCGGCGCCGATCCCGGGGAGCGCCGGGTCGCAGCCGACCACCGCGTGCCCGCGGACGGCGAGGCCCCGTGCGCTGCCGACCGCGCGTGCGGGGAGAAGCACCACCGCGGCCGCGCCGTCGCTGATGCGGGTGGCCGTGCCGGCGGTCACGCTGCCCCCGGGCAGCGTCGGGACCAGCCGGGGCAGCAGCGGCTCGGCGCGGCCGACGGCGTCGTCGGCGGTGACCCCGCCCAGCGGCACCAGCTCGGCGGTGAACCGGCCCGCGTCATGGGCCGCACGGGCGCGCCGATGGCTGCGGGCGGCGTGGGCGTCCTGACGGGGGCGCGCGATGCCGTCGCGTGCGGCGAGGTCGTCGGCGGCCCGCAGCATGTCGGGGTCCGGCCACCCCTCGGGCGCGAACGGCGCGCGGTCGTAAGGCATGCCGTCGAGCGTCCGGACGGGCGCGGTCGACGCGCTCTCCACGCCGCCGGCGATCCGGGCCCGACCGTCCCCCGCTCCGATCGCGGCGGTGGCATCGAGGATCGCGGCGAGACCGCTTCCGCACTGGCGGTCCACCGTGGCGCCGGTGACCTCCGCACCCAGCCCCGCCGCCAGCGCCGTGACCCGGGCCGGGTTGCCCCCGGGCCCCATGCAGTTGCCGAGGACGACGTCCGCGACGGGGACCGTCCCGCCCAGCACCGCCTCCGCGTCGGCCACCGCGGCGCGGACCACGGGCGCGGCGAGCTGCTCCACCCGCAGGGCGGCGAGGGCGCGGCCCCGCGTGGTCACGGGGGAGCGGCGCGCCGCGACGATCACGACCTCATCCGACAAGGCGGTCCACCTCCCCGGCGAGGACGCGCCGCAGCACCTCGGCCCGGGCGGGCTTGCCGGCCGGCGTGCGGGGCAGCGCGCCCGTGTACCAGACGCGGGGGCGGCTCGCGGGGGCCAGCCGTGCCG
>NZ_JAAVJC010000417.1 GCF_012033785.1 Streptomyces bohaiensis | reverse complement strand
GCGCCCGGCGGCCGGCCCACGGGGCGAGCCCGCGGGCCGGGAGGAGACTGCCTATGCCTCGGGCGGGCGTTCCGTCTCGATCACGGTCACCTCCGTGCCCGTCTCGGACTCGCAGGTGACCAGGAGCCGCTGCCCCGGTCGGTCCAGCAGCAGATCGCGGTCCCCCGCGCACCGGCCCGCCGCTCCGGGGAGTTCCGCGTAGCGGGTGAACTCCGACGAGACGTCGTCCTCGGCGCGGGTCAGCGCCGTCACGGTGCCCGACACCCCGACGGTATACACCAGCTCGTGGTGGTCACGGCGGCCGTCGGCGGTGCTGGGCGCCGAGTCGACCAGCGCCGCCTCGATCGCCTCGTCACCGGCGTACAGCAGCTCGCGCCCCGCATCGACGATGCGCAACGGCCAGTCCGTCTCGTGGAAGATCCGTTCACTCATGGGTCCGAGGCGGTGAAGCTCGCCGCCGCTGATCCAGACGATGCGTGAGCCTGTCCTCCCGACCACCCGCAACGGCAGCTCGGTGTCCGCCGGCAGCTCCGTCGCCTCGACCAACCGCTGATCGCTGACGCCCCGCAGGATGATCGGTCCCTCGAAGCGGTCGCACCACCGGCCGACGAGTGACAGCCCTGACAGCTGCTGGGGCGGCACCAGCTGGCTGACGCGGGGCGCTGTCTCGCACCCCAGAACGGGGACGTGGCCCGCCCAGGACGGGACGGCCGGCCTGAGCAGGTGGGCGGTGGCCGACCCGGAGGGGTCCTGTGGCACGGGCGGTACCGCGACGAAGTCGACGTGGAACCCGGGGCAGTTCTGGGACAGCAGTACCGCGTCCGAGACACCTCGGGCAAAGGGATCGTTCTGGGGGGCCGCCAGCACCGCGCAGTCGCGGAGATCGCCGTAGCCGAGCAGCTCCCCCGTGTCGGTGAACTCCGCGAGGGCGGAGGGCGAGCGGAGGTAGACGTGCGTGGTCTGCGGCAGCGCGACCACGGCCCGCCGGTCGGACGTGGCATCCTCGTCGGGCCCGTCGGCCCCCGGTTCGGTGCCCGCGTCGGTCACGAACGTCCATCCCGGGCCGCCGACACCGGACAGCGGGGTCTCCCGCAGTACCTTCCCGCTGCTCCCGTCCAGGGTGACCAGCGTCAGCGGCTCGATGACCACGTGGACCGTGCAGAGCGGGGAGACGGCGACGTGGCCGAGGTGCACCGCGAAACGTGCCCCCCGCCCTTCCTCCGTCGGAACGACCACCCGGCCGTGGCGGACGGTGTAGCGCCAGCGTTCCTTGCCGTTGGTCGGGTCGACACCGATCACCGCGTCGGCGTCCTCCTGCTGCTCGACCGTGACGAGCGTGCTGCCGGCGATGTCCTGCCCGTGCGCGGTACGGCCGCCCTTCCCGGGTGGCGGCGGTACGAGGAGGCAGGTGGTCAGCTCCGCCGGGCCGGGCAGCGAACCCTGCCACCCGACACCGGTCGGTTCGAGGTGGGGCAGGGTTTCACGGCGCTCCCCGGAGGTGACCTCGTACCCGTACCGCAGCCAGGGATCGAGGGGGTCGGACACCGCGTCGTAGTAGGGCCCGGCCGCCAGGGCGCGCTGCGCCCGGTCCACACCGGCGGCCGCTCCCGCGCCGAGCAGGCCGCCGATCAGCGCGGCGGCGGTACCGACCGCCAGCAGCCGGCGGCCCCGCGCCCGTCGGCCACCCTCCGCGGGAAGCCACGCGCCCGGGCGGGCGGCCAGGGCCAGACAGACCGCGGCTGCCGCCGACGCGACCAGGGCGAGCGCGAGGGCTGCCGCCGGGCGCTCGGCCGGGTACGCGATCGCGGAGAGCAGTGAGGGGGCGTCGACGGCCTCCGGGGTGCGGAGGTAGGCGACCGACGCCACCACGGCGGTGAGCGTCGCCGCGGCCGCCGCGCCCCGCAGAGCGGAGGGGAGGCCGAGGCCGCCGACCAGCAGACCGGCCGCAGCCAGCGCCGTGACCGCGGCCCACCCCGGGACTCCCTGCCCGGGCCCGACCAACGGCCCCGACCACGGGGGCAGCGCGGTGAGCACCAGGAGGACGGCCACCACCGCCACTGTCCCCGTCCGAGCCCACCACGGCGCCGAGCCCACCGCGTCCAGCGCACCGGCGACCCGTTTCCGACCGCCGGGCTCGTGCTCCGGCCTCGTCCGCTCCCCGGTCATCGTTCCCCCCACTCGCGGGTCCCCACCCGCGGCCGTCGGTTCCGCCGCTACGCGGAGTCCGGCCCCCGTCACTCGGCGCCGGACGGTTCCACCGTAGCGCCCGGGTCGCGGCGGTCGGACAGCGGCGGCAGCAACCGGACCCCGCCCGCGCCGGTCAGGGGCCGGCGGTGTGGTGGGGGTGGCCGTGGGTGCGGCGGTTCTCCTTCATCTCCGCCTCGTGCAGGTGGTCGCGGCCGTCGACGAGCTGGTCGCGGACCTGCTGCTCGACGGCGGTGAAGGGGCGGTGGTAGGTGGCGTTGTAGGACTCCACGATCTGGAAGGTCCAGTGGCCGGGGATGACGTTGCGGCCGACGATCTCGCGCTCGACGAGGTCGGCCTGGTCGGTGTGGCCGGCCTCGCGCAGCGCGTCGGCGGCCTCGCCGAGGAGCAGGTCCGCCTTGCCGGTGAGCTGGTGGAAGGCGTACAGGTTGCCGCGGGCCTGCTCGGCGGTCTCCAGGGCCTCGGAGAGTTTGCCGACGGCGGCGACGGTGGCGTCGTCCACGCCGGGGGGCCGGGTGTGGGCGGTGGTGGGCCGGTCGTCGGGGCCGCCGGGCCGGGGCTGGTCGGTGTGCTCGCTCATCCCGCCCGTCTACCCGGGCGGCGCGGAGCGCCACCCGGTCCGGGGCGGCGGGGCGTCGGATCTCACTCCAACGCCGCGCGGCCGGGCACGCGCGCAGCGCCGAGCCGGACGACCCGCCCGGCGCCCGTCGGCCCCGCAC
>NZ_JAAVJC010000416.1 GCF_012033785.1 Streptomyces bohaiensis | reverse complement strand
CGCCGGCGCGGCGTCCCGGCCGAGCGCGGCCGGCGGGACCCCGCCGGCCCTCGCCGCGGAGGTGTTTCTCACCGCCCTCGCCGAACGGATCGCCCTCGCCGCGGCCGCCGTCGCCGCCGTGCTGGACCCCGGCCGGGTGGTGCTGGGCGGCGAGACGGGCCGAGCCGGCGGCGCCGGGCTGGCCCGTCGGGTCGAGCGCCGCCTGCGCACGCTCTCCCCCCTGCCGACCGAGGTCCGGGCCGCGCGCTCCGGCGGGGGCGCGGTGCTGAGCGGAGCGCTGCCGACCGCGCTCGACGCGGCCCGCGACGACCTGTTCGCCCCGGACCTCCCGCCGCCCGGCTGAGGGGAGGTCGGCACCCCGCTCCGCCGGCGTGCGCCCCGGCTGTGACCCGGGGCACAGCGCTCCGGCCCCCGTACCGTCGTGCCCGCACGCGTGGCAGACTGGGTGCGTATCAGTGACGCAAGCGCACTCCGGGGTCGGTGAAATTCCGAGCCGGCGGTTACAGTCCGCGACCCGGCCACCTCCAGTGGCCGGTTGACCAGGTGAAACTCCTGGACCGACGGTGAGAGTCCGGATGGGAGGCAGTGCGCGGCGGAACCGGCACGGCTGTGTGCCGCGTACCGGCGCCCCGGTGGAACCCGGGATCGGTGCGCGTCCCCGTCGTCGCCGGTCGCCGTCCGTTTCTCCCAGCGCCCCGGACGTCTTGCCCGACAGGCAGGAGAACCGGTGTCACCCGCGGCCTCGCAGGCGAGGCGGACCACGGCCGCCGCCGCGGTGGTGTCGTCCCCCGCGGGAGCCGGGATGCCGTGCTCCGCGGCGAGGGCGAGGACGGCGGCGGCGCTGGTGAGGGCGTGGAGTCCCCCGCCGCAGTCGTCGTGCGCCGGCAGTGCGTCCGTGCCGGGGACCGGGAGGAAGCCGATCTCACCGGCACCTCCCGAGGCGCCCCGCCGCAGTGCGCCGTCCAGCACCACCGCAGCGCCGGTGCCGGCGCCGAGCCAGAGCAGGACGAAGGTGTCGCGGTCCCGGGCGGCTCCGCCGCGGAGTTCGGCGATGGCCGCCAGGTTCACCTCGTTCTCCACCCGGACGCGGGCGCCGGTGCGGGCGGGAAGCCCGCGAACCAGTTCGGCATGCCAGGCGGGGAGCCCGATGCCGGCCCGGTTGAGGGCGCCGGTCGCGGGGTCGACGAGCCCGGGGGCGCCGACCACCACGGTGTGGAGCTCCGTCACGGCCACCCGCGCGAGCGCGGCGTCGAGCGCCTCCAGCACGGCGGCCGCGGTGGCGGCGTCCGCCTCGCGGGGCGACGGGACGGGCAGCGCGGTGCGGGCGACCGTCCGACCCGACAGGTCGGCGACGACCGCGGTGGCGCTGTCGAGACGGACGTCGAGCGCCGCGACGTGGGCCCGCTCGGCCACCAGGCCGTACAGCCGGGCGTTGGGGCCGCGGCGCGCGCTGCCCGACTCCCCCACCACCGTGACCAGGCCGTCCTCCTGGAGCCGTCCCACGAGGTCGGCGACCGACGGCCGCGACAGCCCGGTCGCGTCCCGCAACTGGGTGGCGGTCAGCGGGCCGTGCTCGACCAGGAGGTCGAGCGCGATCCGGTCGTTGATGGCCCGGGCGGTCCGGGGGGTCGCGGTGCGGGCGGGTGTCATGGCGGAGATCCTCGCAGATCGGCCGGGCCCGGCCCGGAGCGCCGGAACGTGGGGCGCAGCGCAGGCGGACACAGTTTTATTTACAGGCAACCTTCCTGATAGTTTACGCCCCATGCAGCCCTCCCCCGTGCGTCGCGCCCGCCGCTCGACCTCCGCCGTGTTCGCGGTGCACGGCGCCGCCGCCGGCGCGTTCGCCACCCGTATCCCCTGGATCCACGAGCACCACGGCCTGAGCACCGGCCAACTCGGCATGCTGCTCGCCTTCCCGGCGATCGGTGCCGCGCTGGCGATGCCGCTCGCCGGCGGGGTGCTGCACCGGTTCGGCGCGCGGGCCGCGGTGCGCGGACTGCTTTCCCTGTGGTGCCTGGCCATCGCGCTGCCGGCGCTGGCCCCCCACCCGGCGGCGGTGGCGCTGCTGCTGGCCGTCTTCGGCGCGACCGCGGGCATGGCCGATGTGGTGATGAACGCCCAGGGCGTGGAGGTGGAGCAGCGCCACGGCCGGTCGATCATGTCCGGCCTGCACGGGCTGTGGAGCGTGGGCACCCTGCTCGGCTCGGCCGGCGGGGTGCTCGCCGTGCATCTGGGGATCGACGCCCGGCCGCACCTGCTGGCCACGGCCGTGCTGCTGGCCGTCCTGGCGCAGCCCGCCTGCCGCGGGCTGCTCGACGTCCGGCCCGCCCCGGACGAGGAGCCGCCGCCGCGGTTCAGCAGGCCGCCGCGCTCCGCGGTGCTGATCGGCGCCGTGGCGATGGGCGCGGTGCTGGCCGAGGGCGCCTCCATGGACTGGTCCGGTGTCTATCTGCGTGACGTCGCGGGCGGCACCGAGACGCTCGCCGCGGTCAGCTACACCGCGTTCGCCTGCACCATGGCGGCCGCGCGGCTGTGCGGCGACGCCGTCGTCCGCCGGATCGGTGCGGTACGGGCGGTGCGGGCCAGCGGCACGCTCGCCACCCTCGGGGCGATCACGGTGGCGCTGGCCCCCGGGCCGGTGGTCGGCATCACGGGGTTCGCGCTGGTCGGCGTCGGCATCGCGGTGGTGGTGCCGCTGGCGTTCGCCGCCGCGGGCCGCAGCGGCCCGCGGCCCGGTCAGGCCATCGCCGGTGTCGCCACCATCACCTACACCACCGGGCTGGTGGCGCCGACGCTGATCGGGATGATCGGCCAGGTCGGCTCGTTGCGGCTGTCGTTCGTGTTCGTCGCGGTGACGACCCTGCTGATGGTGCTGGGCGCCGGTGGAGCACATCACCACCGTCTGCCGTGCCCTCACCGCACGCCTGGCGGGGGAGA
>NZ_JAAVJC010000415.1 GCF_012033785.1 Streptomyces bohaiensis | reverse complement strand
GCCCGCCGCGCAGCCGGATGGTGAACTTGCCGAACTTGATCATCGCGACGCCCTTGCGGAGGCCGAGACCGGCGACGGCACCCTTGTTGGCGTGCTTGTAGTCCTGGCGTCAGCCGGCGGCGGCCTTGGCCTTCTCCTTGGTGTCGCTCTCGGCGGCCGGCGGGGCCGGCGCGGGACGCTCGACGGCCGGGGCCGGGCGGGCGGCGGTGGCGAACTCGTGGCGCGGGTTCTCCATGGCGCCGAGCGAGACCACCTCGCGCTTGAGGAACAGACCCAGCGTCCAGTCGGCGAAGACCCGGATCTTCCGGTTGAAGGTCGGGACGGCCATGCCGTGGTACGTGCGGTGCATGTACCAGGCCAGCCGGCCGCGCAGCCGGATGGTGAACTTGCCGAACTTGATCATCGCGACGCCCTTGCGGAGGCCGAGACCGGCGACGGCACCCTTGTTGGCGTGCTTGTAGTCCTGCTGCGGGAAGCCCCGCAGCTCGGAGATGACGTTGTCGCCGAGGACCTTCGCCTGCCGGAGCGCGTGCTGCGCGTTCGGCGGGCACCAGTCGCCCTCGCCCTCGACGAGGTTGGGCACCTGGGCGTTGTCGCCGGCGGCCCAGACGTGGCCGAGGCCGCGGACGCGGAGGCTGGGCTCGACGTCGACGTGGCCGCGCGGTCCGAGCGGCAGGCCGAACTCGGCGAGCACCGGGTTGGGCTTGACGCCGGCGGTCCACACGATGGTGGAGGAGTCCGCCTCCACGCCGTTGCTGAGGACGACGCGGCCGTCGACGCAGGACTTCATGGAGGTGCCGAGGTGGATCTCCACCCCGCGCTTCTCCAGGTGCTCGCGACCCCACTCGCCGAGCTTGGGCCCGACCTCGGGGAGGATCTTGTCGGCGACGTCCACCAGCAGGAAGCGCATGTCCTCGCGCTTGATGGAGGGGTAGTACTTCGCCGCGTCGCGGGCGAGGTCCTCGATCTCACCGATGGTCTCGGCGCCGGCGAAGCCGCCGCCGACGAAGACGAAGGTGAGCGCCTTGCGGCGGATCTCCTCGTCGGTGGTGGAGTCGGCGCGGTCGAACTGCTCCAGCACGTGGTTGCGGAGGCCGATGGCCTCCTCCACGCCCTTCATGCCGATGCCCTCTTCGGCGAGGCCGGGGATCGGGAAGGTGCGGGAGACGGCGCCCATGGCGACGACGAGGTAGTCGAAGGGGACTTCGTAGGCGGGTCCGACCAGCGGGGCCACAGTGGCGACCCGGCGGTCCTGGTCGATGGTGCTGACCCGCCCGGTGAGCACCTCGGCGCCGGGGAGAACCCGTCGCAGCGGCACGACAACGTGACGCGGCGAGATACTGCCGGCGGCTGCTTCCGGCAGGAAGGGCTGGTACGTCATGTACGAGCGCGGGTCGACGACCGTGACAGTCGCCTCGCGGTAACGCATCTTCTGAAGGATGCGACGCGCGGCATACAGGCCGACATACCCGCCCCCCACGACGAGGATTCGCGGACGCTCCGTGGTGCTCATGCTTCGAGTATCCACCCACCCCCTGGGGGGTGCTCGTGAGGGGGTTCACAAGCTACCGGGGTACCTCTGTTACACTCCCGGCCACCCCGCCGGCAGACCTCCGCTTCCCAGCGGGCCACCACTGCCCTGACGTGCGCGTTCTTCGCCTCGGGCAGTCCCCGGGCACTCGGTTTCATACACCGGACATGCGGCCGAAGAGCCCCCGAAACACCCGGGAGCGCCGGGACGTCCCACCTGGTGGACCGGCAGCGGCGAAGATCCGCCCGAAAGGCCGACGATCCATGTGAAGAAGTTCACGAAGCTTTTCGCGGGCGACGCGCCGACGGTCCCCCGACCGGTCCCGAGCTTGTCGCGGCGGCGCGGGGACCCGCACCGGGCCGACCGGCCCGCGGTCGCCCCGAACGCCCCCGCGACACCCGGCTGACCCGCCGTCACGGCCTGGCGCGGGCACCGGGCGGGAGACGGGAGGGAAAGGGGCCGCGCGGGACCACCACCCGGCGGCGGCCCCGGTCGTTGACGATGCGGAACCATCCGCGGCGGGCGCCTGCTGCGCCCCGACGCCCCACCGCGGACGCCGCACGGGAGCCGGAGGCGACAGCGCGGCCCCGACCGTCACCGACCGCTCCGCGCTCGTTCCCGCCCCGCCGACCGGCGCGCCGGAGCGGAGACGGGGGCGCACCACCGAAGGACGTCCGTGCCCGTACCCCACGACATCGCCGCCGAGACCGAGCTGTGGAACGCCTACGCGGAGTCCGCGTTCACGGGCGAGCTGGAGCCGGTGCTCCGCTGGACGCAGTACGCGGACCACGGCCCCGGGCCGGAGCTGCTCGGCACGCCGGCCTCCGTGCTGGAGATCGGATGCGGCACCGGCCGTGCCGTCGCGTACCTCGCCGGGCGCGGGGTGAGAGCACGAGGCATCGATCTCTCGCCGGTCATGACGCGGATGAGCACCGACCGCTGGGCGCGCACGGGGGCCGAGTTCGTCTGCGGCGACGTGCTCTCCGTGCTCGCCGCGGACCCGCAGCGCTGGGACGCGGTCTGCTCGATGTTCGGTGCCGCCTGGTTCGTCGACCCGTCGCGCCTGTTCCCGCTCGTGCTCGACCGTCTGACGCCGGGCGGCCGGTTCGTCTTCTCGCAGCCGCCGGCCATCCCCGGGGCCTACGGCCCGCAGGGGATGTACAAGGGCGGCTTCGCGGGCCGCGCCTGCTTCACCTACCGCTACAGCTACCGGCCCGAGGTGTGGCAGCGGCACCTGGCCCGGGCCGGCTTCGTGCGGGTCGAGGCGACCGTCCTGGAGGCACCGACCCCGGGCCACATCGGCACGCTGATCGTGCGTGCGGACGCTCCCGGGAACGGCCCCGTCGCCGGCGGCACGCCGTCCTGACGACCGCGGACCGGACGGGCACGACCCGCGCCGGTCCGCTC
>NZ_JAAVJC010000414.1 GCF_012033785.1 Streptomyces bohaiensis | reverse complement strand
GACCGCGGGCGCGGTCCGGGCGGCGTACGAGGTCCTCGTGGGTCGGTCAGCGGCGCTCGTCGCCGCCCGTGGATCCGGCCGTCCCCTCGCCGCCGGCGCGCTCCGCACCGGCGGTCGGGCTCCCGGCTGCCTCCCGCTCCGCCTCGGGCTCTTCGGCCGTCACGGGCCGGTCGGCGCGGCGGCCGCCCTCCTCGGTGCCCTCGGCGGCCCCGGCAGCCGCGGTGTCGCCCTCGGGGGCGTCCTGGGCGTCCTCCCCGGCGCCGGGCTCCACGACGGTCTCCCGGCCGGGCCGACGGCGCGCGGAGACCACCAGGAAGGTGACCGCCGCCAGGAAGACCAGCAGCGCCGTCCAGTTGTTCAGCCGCAGGCCGAGAACGGTGTTGGCCTCGTCGATGCGCAGGTACTCGATCCAGAAGCGGCCGGCGGTGTACCCGGCGACGTACAGCGCGAACGCCCGGCCGTGGCCGAGCCGGAACCGGCGGTCCGCCCAGATGACCAGCACCGCGACGCCGACGCACCACAGCGACTCGTAGAGGAACGTGGGGTGGAAGGTCCCCAGGTCGCGGCCGTTGTCGATCTCCAGGGCCCAGGGCAGGTCGGTGGGCCGCCCGTACAGCTCCTGGTTGAACCAGTTGCCCCAGCGGCCGACCGCCTGCGCGAGCACGATGCCGGGCGCGGCGGCGTCGGCGAACGCCGGGAACGCGATGCCGCGGCGGCGGCAGGCGATCCAGGCGCCGAGCGCACCACCGGCGATCGCCCCCCAGATCCCGATGCCGCCGTCCTGGATCCAGAGCGCGTCGACGGGGTTGCGGCCCTCCCCGAAGTACAGCTGATGGTCGGTGACCACGTGGTAGACACGGGCACCGACCAACCCGAAGGGCACCGCCCAGATGGCGATGTCGCCGACCGTCTGGGCGACGCCGCCGCGCGCGGCCCAGCGTTTCCCGGTCAGCCAGATGGCGAGGAACAGGCCGATGATGATGCACACGGCGTACCCGCGTAGCGCGAAGCCCCCGACGATCGGGACCTCGCTGATACCGGGGCTGGGGATGGCGGCAAGGATCTCCATGGTGACCCCGAGGCTACCCCTTCGTCCCGCTCCGGCGGCAGTGGCCCGGCGCCGTGCTGGCGCGGCGGCGGCGCCGGGTGGCGGGCACCGGCCGTGGGCGCGGTCCGGCCGCGGGTCGGGCGGTCAGGTGAGGTCGCGCTCGGCGCCCACCTCGTACTCGGCGACCCGCGCCGAGAGCATGGCCTCGTTCTGTGCCGGCGTCGGCCCTCCGACTCGGAACGCCTCCACCGCCTCCCGGGAGGTCCACCGCTCGTGGACGTTGATCCGGCCCGAGTCGGCGATGTCGGGCGACAGCGCGAAGTCGAGGCAACCCGGGGAGCGGCGGGCCTCGATCACCAGCGGAACGCACTCCGCCAGGTAGGCGTCCCGGCGTCCGGGCTCCACGACGATGTGACCGGCGACGATGACCATCGAGTCCTCCACGGGGTGTGCCGGACGCGCTGCCCGGCCGGACGGGGCGCTGCCACCCTGACACGACCGGAGCCGGTCGGCTGCGGGACCCGCCGACCGGGCGGCGGGCGGTCCCGCGCCCGGCGGCGCGCGGCGTGGGCGGCCGGGGCCGGTCGGGTTCAGCGCGCGCCGTCCGCGCCGGAGGCCGCCTCCGGCGGGTGGTGCCACGGCACGCTCAGCCAGGGGCTCTCCACGTCGCTGGTGAGGATGCGGTGGACGGCGACCATGTCGGTGTACCAGCTGCCGAAGGCCTCGTCGTCGAAGTGGAGGCAGCGCCCCAGGATGTACCCGGCGGCGTACTCGCCCCAGCCCCGGTACACCTCCCGGGCGTTGGCCCCCGTGGTCAGCAGCGCCCGGCGCGTCTCCTCGGGTTCGCAGTACCGCGCGCCCAGCCCCCAGCGGGCCATCGCGGACGCCCGGCCGAAGTCCCACGCCAGCACCGAGCGCACCACGTCCTCACCGACGAGGAGACCGTCGGCACGGAACCGCGCCTCGTACCGCAGGATGCGGCCGATCAGCTCGCGGGTGGACTCGATGTCGGCGTGCAGGTCGAACCCGGGGGGCCGGCCGGTGCTCTCCACCAGCTCCGCGGTGCGGGCCAGCAGGACCCGTTCGGCGGCGTCCCGCCAGGTGTCGCCGTCGGGGAGGCTGCCGTACTCCTCGACCAGGGCCTCGCGGACGCGCAGCGCGAACTCCCAGTCCGAGGGCGAGTAGTCCCCGGCGGCCAACCCCTCCAGGGCGTACAGCAGCTGGTCGCGGGAGGTGATGTCCCACCACCGGCGCAGCGACTCCTGCTCCTCGGAGTAGCCCTGCCCCTGCCAGCCGAGGTGGTTCCAGGGGTGCCCGTTGTTGACCAGCAGCAGCGCGCCACAGGCCATGCCGTGCGCCAGCGCGTCGTGGAGGGGGCCGGTCCACACCGTCTTCATCCGGGGTTCCTGCCCGGCCCGGCGCGCGTACTTCCGCCACGCCTTGGGGTTGGCGGGGACGAACGTCTCCGCGGGGGTGCCGGGGTTGACGGCGAGCCAGCGCAGCGAGGAGGGCCATATCCGCGCCAACCAGGCCAGCTCGGTGCGCTCGTGGACCTGGCCGGGGACCGGTTCGGGCAGCAGCCCCCGCGTGTAGACCGCCTGGCAGAGGCCGTCCATGTCGGGGTCGCGGAACGGGGAGAGCCCCACCCGTCCGGGGTCGGCGTCCACCGCGTCGCGCCGGGCCGGCACGAACAGGTCGGTCGCGGCGAGCGTGGCGAAGAAGGCGGTCCAGTCCCCGGTCTCCCCCGCCTCGTACAGCTGGTGCTCGACCTCGGTCGGCGGGCGGAAGGGGCCCTCGGGCTGCTCGGCGCCCGGGCCTCCCGCCGGCCCCTCGGATATCCCGTTGTCCATGCCGCGCGACTCTACCGGCCGGGGCGCTCGCGCCCCGGCGCGGGTCGGGG
>NZ_JAAVJC010000413.1 GCF_012033785.1 Streptomyces bohaiensis | reverse complement strand
CCCGGCGCCGGACAGCGGCGGGACGCGGGGCGGTGGGGACGCGGCGGCTCAGCCCCCGACCTTCGCCTTCACCTGCGCCAGCGACGGGTTGGTCAGCGTCGAGCCGTCGTCGAACAGCAGGGTCGGCACCGTCTGGTTGCCGTTGTTCGCCTTCTCCACCAGCTCGGCGGCGGCCGGGTCGTGCTCGATGTTGACCTCGGTGTAGGCGATCCCCTCGCGGTCCATGTTCCGCTTGAGCGTGCGGCAGTAGCCGCACCAGGTGGTGCTGTACATCGTCACGGTGCCCGGCATCGCGTTGACGCTCCTCGTCTGCTGTCGGTGGGCGCGGGACCGCGCGTCGCCCGCGCCGCGTCCCGCTCGTCCCCGGGGAGGGGACGGCTTCCAGGAGAACACGGCCGCCGGGTCCGGCATTCCGCCGCCTGCCGCCGGGCCGGGCGCGGGCCGCCCTGCCGGCCCCCGGTGCGGGCCGGCACCGCCCGCCGCCGGCCCGCAGCGGTGCGACGATCGCACCGATTCTGTGGAAGCGGGCGACGCGGTGTCGCCCCGGCCTGGCAGCATGGACCGGGTGACAGCAGCGACACCCTTCCCGGAGCCCCCCACCGACGCCGACGCGGTCCTCGACGGCCTCGACCCCGAACAGCGGTCGGTCGCCACCGCCCTCAGCGGGCCGGTGTGCGTCCTCGCCGGGGCCGGGACGGGCAAGACCCGCGCCATCACCCACCGCATCGCCTACGGCGTCCGCTCGGGAGTGCTGCCCCCGATGAGCGTCCTCGCGGTGACCTTCACCAACCGCGCGGCGGGGGAGATGCGGGGCCGGCTGCGGCAGCTCGGGGCACGCGGGGTCCAGGCCCGGACCTTCCACTCGGCCGCGCTCAAGCAGCTCCAGTACTTCTGGCCCCGGGCCGTCGGCGGCGACCCGCCGCGGCTGCTGGAGCGCAAGGCGCAGGTCGTCGCGGAGGCCGCCGCACGGCACCGCATCCGGCTGGAGCGCGCCGAACTGCGCGACGTGATCTCCGAGATCGAGTGGGCCAAGGTCACCCAGACCGTGCCGGAGGACTACCCCGTCGCGGTCGCCAAGTCCGGCCGCGACGCCCCGCGGGACCCGGCGGAGACCGCCCGGGTCTACGCCGGCTACGAGCAGCTCAAGCAGGACCGCGGCGTGATCGACTTCGACGACGTCCTGCTGCTGACGGTCGGCATCCTGCAGGACCGCCCCGACATCGCCGAGACCGTCCACCGCCAGTACCAGCACTTCGTGGTGGACGAGTACCAGGACGTCAGCCCGCTCCAGCAGCGGCTGCTGGAGCTGTGGCTCGGCGGCCGGGACTCGCTCTGCGTCGTCGGCGACGCCAGCCAGACCATCTACTCCTTCACCGGAGCCACCCCCGACCACCTGCTCGACTTCCGCACCCGGCACCCCGACGCCACGCTCGTGCGGCTGGTCCGCGACTACCGGTCCACGCCGCAGGTGGTCACGCTCGCCAACGGGCTGCTGTCGCAGGCCCGCGGCCGGGCGGCCGAGCACCGCCTGGAGCTGGTCTCCCAGCGCCCGGCCGGCCCCGAGCCGGAGTTCCGGGAGCACGCCGACGAGCCGGCCGAGGCCGAGGCGACCGCCCAGCAGATCCGCGCGCTCCTCGCCTCCGGCGTTCCCGCCAGCGAGATCGCCGTCCTCTACCGCATCAACGCCCAGTCGGAGATCTACGAGCAGGCCCTCACCGACGCCGGCGTGCCCTACCAGCTCAAGGGCGCCGAGCGGTTCTTCGAGCGCCAGGAGATCCGCCAGGCCGGCCTGGCGCTGCGCGGCTCCGCCCGCGCTGCCGGCAACGACGCCGACCTCCCGGACGGCCTCGGCCTCGGCGAGCAGGTCGGCGCCGTCCTCGCCGGCGTCGGGTGGAACCCGGAGCCGCCCGCCGGTTCCGGCGCGGCACGCGACCGCTGGGAGTCGCTGCGGTCGCTGGTGCGCCTCGCGGAGGGACTCGCCGAGGCCCGCCCCGGCGCCACCCTCGCGGACTTCGTCACCGAGCTGGAGGAACGCGCCCACGCCCAGCACGCGCCGACCGTCGAGGGCGTGACGCTGGCCTCCCTCCACACCGCGAAGGGGCTGGAGTGGGACGCCGTCCACCTCGTCGGTCTCACCGACGGGATGCTGCCGCTCTCCCACGCCAAGACGCCGGAGCAGATCGAGGAGGAGCGGCGGCTGCTCTACGTCGGGGTCACCCGCGCCCGCAAGCACCTCACGCTCTCCTGGGCGCTGGCCCGCACCCCCGGCGGCCGCGCCGGGCGACGCCCCAGCCGCTTCCTCGACGGACTGCGCCCCGGCTCCGCCTCCCGCGGCGGCGCCGGCGGAACGAGCCGCGGTTCGGTGGAGCGCGGCAGCGGCGGACGCAAGGCCCGCGGGCCCGTGCCGTGCCGGGTGTGCGGGCGCACCCTGACGGACGCGCCGGAGATCAAGCTGCGGCGCTGCGCCGACTGCCCGTCGACCATGAACGAGGAACTCTTCGAGCGGCTGCGCGACTGGCGGTCGGTCCAGGCCAAGGAGCTGGGGCGACCGGCCTACACCGTCTTCACCGACGTCACGCTGATGGCCATCGCCGAGGAGGAGCCCACGTCGGCGCGTGGTCTGGCACGCATCTCCGGTGTGGGACCGCACAAGCTCCGCCAGTTCGGGACGGACGTCATCGCGCTGTGCGAGGGGCGGGACCCGGCGGCTCCCGACGCGTCGGGCGCGGACCCGCGGCCCGCCGACGCCGCCGGGCCGGCGGGGAGTGCCGGGAGCGCCGGCCCGGGGGAGGACGAGGAGGCGGAGGCACGGGTCGCGGCCTTCCTCGCCGACGAGGAGCCGCCGCCGGAGGAGGGCGACGAGACCGCCTGGCGCTAGGCCGTCGCCCGCCGGCGTCGCGGGGAGCCGGACGGGGGCAGCGGCGCTTTCCCGTGGACGGGCGCCTTGCCCGCCCACGGGGCGCCGACGGC
>NZ_JAAVJC010000412.1 GCF_012033785.1 Streptomyces bohaiensis | reverse complement strand
CTCCTGGTGCGGGGCACGCGCCGCGGACGCGCCTGCCGTCGGTGCTCCGCGGGAGGCGCACCGGAAGTGGCCGCCGCACCGACGGTGCCCGCCGACCCCACCGGGGCGGGCCCGAGCCCGCGCCGCCGACGGGCCGCGTCCGTCATCCGGTCGCACTCTGGTTGGGAGGCGCCGCAGCGCCTAGCCTGGGCGGTGCAGCTGGTTCGCCCCGTCCGCCAGGCGGGGCGTCGCAAGAGGGAACCCGGTGGGAATCCGGGACTGCCCCGCAGCGGTGAGCGGGAACGACCGCCGTCACACGCACTGGACGCGACGCGTCCGGGAAGCGACGGCCAGTAGGTGCCGGTGCGCACGAGAGGTGCGCCGGCGGGCCCGTGAGTCCGAAGACCTGCCACTGCCCGCGCGCCCCATGGCGCGCGGTGACCTTCGGAGACCCTCGCGGGCGGGTCGGGAGGACGCGGGCCACCCGCACGCCGTCGTCGGCGTGCGCGCGGGGCCGCCGCGCCGTTCCTTCGCACCGCGAGAGCGTCCCCCGGGGGTCGTATCTCCGCACGACTCGCGAAGGAGAGTCTCGTGACACCGAAGTCCGCAGCCGCGGCAGCGGGGGCGACCGTCCACGGTTACCCCCGGCAGGGCGGGAACCGAGAGCTGAAGAAGGCGATCGAGGGCTACTGGAAGGGCAAGGTCACCGCCGACGCCCTCCGGGCCACCGCGACGGAGCTGCGCCGCACCAACCGGCGGCAGCTCGCGGAAGCAGGCATCGCCGAGGTCCCCACGGGCGACTTCTCGTTCTACGACCACGTCCTGGACACCAGCGTGATGGTGGGTGCCGTGCCCGAACGGCACCGCGCGGCCGTCGCCACCGACGCGCTGGACGGCTACTTCGCGATGGCGCGCGGCACCCAGGAGGTGGCGCCGCTGGAGATGACCAAGTGGTTCGACACGAACTACCACTACCTCGTGCCCGAGTTGGGCCCCGACACCGTCTTCTCCGCCGACTCCGGCAAGCAGGTCGCCGAGGTGCGTGAGGCGCTGGCCGACGGCCTCGCGGCCCGCCCGGTGCTGGTCGGTCCGATCACGTACCTGCTGCTGGCCAAGCCGGCGCCGGGCGTGGACCCGTCGTTCGAGCCGCTCACCCTGCTGGACCGGCTGCTGCCGGTGTACGCCGAGGTGCTGGCGGACCTGCGGGCCGCCGGGGCCGAGTGGGTCCAGCTCGACGAGCCCGCTCTGGTGCAGGACCGCACCCCGGCCGAACTGAACGCCGCGGGGCGGGCGTTGCGTGACCTCGGCGCGCTGGAGGACCGGCCGAAGCTGCTGGTCGCCTCCTACTTCGACCGGCTCGGGGACGCGCTGCCGGTGCTCGCCAAGTCCCCCGTGGAAGGGCTGGCGATCGACTTCACCGGCCCGGCGGCGGCCAACCTCGCGGAGCTGGCGGCCGCGGGCGGGGTGCCGGACAAGCGGCTGGTGGCCGGTGTCATCGACGGCCGCAACGTCTGGATCAACGACCTGGCAGCCTCGCTCGGGGTGCTGGCGACGCTCCTCGGGCTCGCCGGTTCGGTGGACGTGGCACCGTCCTGCTCGCTGCTGCACGTCCCGCTGGACGCCGCCGCGGAGCGCGACCTCGACCCGCAGGTGTCCCGCTGGCTGGCGTTCGCCCGCCAGAAGGCGGAGGAGACCGTCACGCTGGCGCGGGCGCTGCGCGAGGGCACCGACACCGTCACCGCGCGGCTGCGGGCCAACGCCGCCGACCTCGCCTCCCGGGCGGGTTCCGCGCTGACCCACGACCCCGCGGTGCGGGAGCGCGCGGCCGCGGTGACCGACGCCGACGCCCGGCGTTCGCAGCCGTACGCCGAGCGGGCCGTCGCGCAGCGGGAGCGGCTCGGTCTGCCGCTGCTGCCGGTGACCACCATCGGTTCGTTCCCGCAGACCGACGAACTGCGGGTGGCCCGCGCCGATCTGCGCGCGAAGCGGATCGACGCCCAGGGGTACGAGGAGCGGATCGCCGCCGAGATCCGCGAGGTCGTCTCCTTCCAGGAGAAGGCGGGCGTCGACGTGCTGGTGCACGGCGAGGCCGAACGCAACGACATGGTGCAGTACTTCGCCGAGAAGCTGAACGGCTACCTGGCGACGCGGCACGGCTGGGTGCAGTCCTACGGCACCCGGTACGTGCGGCCGCCGATCCTGGCGGGCGACATCTCGCGGCCCGAGCCGATGACGGTGCCGTGGACGACCTACGCCCAGTCGCTGACGGACCGGCCGGTCAAGGGCATGCTGACCGGACCGGTCACCATGCTCGCCTGGTCGTTCGTCCGCGACGACCAGCCGCTGGGCGACACCGCGCGGCAGGTCGCGCTGGCGCTGCGGGACGAGGTGGCGGACCTGGAGGCGGCCGGTACCGCGGTCATCCAGGTCGACGAACCGGCGCTGCGGGAGACGCTGCCGCTGCGGGCGGCGGACCACGCGGCGTACCTGGAGTGGGCGACCGAGTCGTTCCGGCTGGCGACCGCCGGGGTGCAGCCGCGGACGCAGATCCACACCCACATGTGCTACGCGGAGTTCGGTGACGTCATCGCCGCCATCGACGACCTCGACGCCGACGTCATCAGCCTGGAGGCGGCCCGCTCGCACATGCAGGTCGCGGACGAGCTGGCTGCGCACGGCTACCCGCGGGAGGTCGGCCCCGGGGTGTACGACATCCACTCGCCGCGTGTGCCGGGCACCGACGAGGTCGTGGCGCTGCTGAAGCGCGGGCTGGGCGCCATCCCGGCCGAGCGGCTGTGGGTCAACCCGGACTGCGGTCTGAAGACGCGTGGTTGGCCGGAGGTCCGCGCGGCGCTGGAGAACCTGGTCGCTGCGGCGCGCGGCACCCGGGAGGCGCTGGCGGCCGAGTGACGCCGGCGCGTCGGGTCGCGCCCGGTGAGCCGCTGAGCGGTCAGCGGGCGGGCGAATGAACGGGCGGGCGGCGTGCCGTGGCACGTCGCC
>NZ_JAAVJC010000411.1 GCF_012033785.1 Streptomyces bohaiensis | reverse complement strand
CCGGTCGGCACTCATCCGGACCATGCTAGGCAGCGGCAGCCCGCACCGCGGGACGTCGATCACTTCGGCGGTTCCGGTGCGGCGGCGGCCGGGCCGTGCCGGCGGCCCGCCGCCCGGTCGCGACGCGCACCGTCGACCGCTCCGCGCGCAGCACCGTACCGGCACGATCGACCGAACCCACCCGCGGCACCGGCACGCCCGCGCGCCCGGCCGCACCGCGGACCGGGCCCCTTCCGCACGGCAGCCCGTCCACCACGCAGCGGCTCCGCAGCCTCGGCGCGCACGCCCACCCGGCCGAGCCCCGCCACACCACCGCCCCGGAGGACGACGAGGCTCCCCCGCGCCCGCGACCGGAGTGGCGGGGCCTGGCGCACGCGGCGACACGGTTGGACGGGCCCGCGGTCGAACACCTCCTGGACCTGGCGTTGGCACGCCACGGCCTCATCACCGCCTGGGAGGAGGTGATCGCGCCGGCTCTGCACACGGTGGGGCGCAAGTGGGCCATGGAGGGCGAGCCGTACGTGGGGGTGGAGCACCTGCTGTCCTGGCACGTCTCGTCCGCCTTCCGGCGGCTGCCGACGGCCCCGCCGCGGACCGGGACGCCACCCCTCCTGCTGACCTGCGTCGCCGATGAGCACCACACGCTCCCGATCGAGGCACTCGCCGCCGCCCTCGGCCAACGCGGCATCCCCACCCGGGTGTTCGGTCCGGCCATGCCGGCCGACGCGCTCGTCGGCGCGGTGCGGCGTCTCGGGCCGGCCGGTGTCGTGCTGTGGGCGCAGGCGCGCGAGACGGCGGACCGGGCGCTGGTCGGCCACCTCCTCGGCGTCGGATGGGGGCAGCGCGGGGCGCGGACCCGGCCCGCGGTGCACCTGGCCGGGCCGGGCTGGGCGGGCGCGGCGGTGGCCGGTGCCACCCGCCTCACCGGGCTGCGGTCCGCGGTCGACCTGCTCGACCGGACGACCCCCTGACCGACCCGACCTCCGGCCCGGGTGCGAGGGGGGCGAGGGGGCGAGGGGCGCACCGCGGTCGACCCGCGCCCCCGTCCGACGTCGGGCTCCCACACCGGCGGCGAGGCGGTCGGGATCATCGCAGACCCGCCTCCTCCCCCCGTGCCGACGCCGCGCGCCCCTCCACCGCAGCATCGCGCCGCACCACACCGCCGAGAGGTCCCCGCTGATGGCCGCACGCCCCCACCTGCTGTTCGGAGACCAACTCGGCGCGCACTTCGCCCGCACCGGCGCCGACGGACAGGACGGCCCCGACGAGGACGCGCCGCTGGTGATGATCGAGTCGCGGGCGGTACTGCGGCGGCGCACGTTCCACCGCGCCAAGGCCCACCTCGTCCTCTCCGCGATGCGGCACCGGGCCGCCGAACTCGGCGACCGGGTCCGGTACGTCCGCGCGGACACCTACCGGGAGGGCCTGCGCACCGCGCGGGTCGGCAGCGGCCGGCGCAACGCGACCGTGCACCACCCCACCTCCCACGCGGCGCTCGACTTCGTCCGGGGCGTCCCGGGGATGACCGTGCTGCCCGCCCGCGGCTTCCTCGTCTCGCACGACGACTTCGCCCGCTGGGCCGGGGACCGCCAGGGCGGGGCGCTGCGCATGGAGGACTTCTACCGCGACGTGCGCCGCGACCACGAGCTGCTGCTCGACGGGCACGACCACCCGGCGGGCGGCCGCTGGAACTACGACCACGACAACCGCGAACCGCCGCCCCGGGACGTCCGCACCCTCGGCGCACCCGCGCCCTGGCTGGCCGAGGAGGACGAGATCGACGACGAGGTCCGCCACGACCTCGACCGCTGGGAACGGGACGGCGAGGTGTCCTTCCTCGGCGACGACGGGCCGCGGCTGTTCCCCGCCACGGGTGAGGAGGCGCGGGCCGCGCTGCGGCGGTTCCTCGATCACCGGCTGGGCGGCTTCGGCGCCCATGAGGACGCCATGCTGGCAAAGGACCCGTGGATGAGCCACAGCCTGCTGTCGGTCCCCCTCAACCTCGGCCTTCTCGACCCCGTCGAGTGTGTCGAGGGGGCGGAGAAGCGGTACCGGGACGGCTCGGCGCCGCTGCCGTCGGTCGAGGGCTACATCCGGCAGGTCGCGGGGTGGCGGGAGTACGTCTGGCACCTCTACTGGCACTTCGGGGACGACTACCGGCGCAGCAACAAGCTGGGCCACCGCCGCGGGCTGCCCGACTGGTTCGCGGAACTCGACGCGGACGCCGTCACCGCCCGCTGCCTGTCGTCGGTGCTCGCACAGGTGCGCAGCACCGGCTGGGTGCACCACATCCCCCGGCTGATGGTGCTGGGCAGTCGGGCCCTGCAGTCGGGCTGGAACCCGCGCGAGGTCACCGACTGGTTCCACCGCGCGTTCGTCGACGGCTACGACTGGGTGATGGTGCCCAACGTGGTCGGGATGTCGCAGTACGCCGACGGCGGCCGGATGACCACCAAGCCGTACACCTCGGGCGGCGCCTACATCAACCGGATGAGCGACTACTGCGGGGAGTGCGCCTACCGGCCGGACGTGCGCGTCGGGGACCGGGCCTGCCCGTTCACGGCCGGCTACTGGGCCTTCCTGGACCGGCACCGGGAACGGCTGGCGGGCAACCACCGGATGTCGCGGCCGGTGGCCGGCCTGGACCGGTTGAAGGACCTGCCGGAGCTGCTGGAACAGGAGCAGCGGCGCGGTGCGTCGCCGCCGTGACCCGCAGCGCTGCCGCCGCGGTGCGTGAGCCGCCGGACTCCGGACACCGCGCCAGGTGGAGCGCGGCTCGCACGGAGCCCGGCGGTGGAACCAGACTGATCTCCCTACCGGCCCTCCGACAACTCGCACCGTTTCTGCGTCGTTTCCCGGTGCCCTCGCCCGGCCGCCGCCACACGCCGTACGCGGTACGCCCGCCGGCGGCGCCCCCTCGACGGTGCTGCGCGCGGTGCCCCGGCCGACGCGTGCCCCGCGGCACGCCCGTCCTCGCCCGGC
>NZ_JAAVJC010000410.1 GCF_012033785.1 Streptomyces bohaiensis | reverse complement strand
CGGCGCCCGGGCGCCGCAGCGGGCCACGGCGAACGCCCCGCACCCCCGGTGGACACGGGGTGCGGGGCGTTCCCCGGCGGTTCGCCGGACCGGCCGCGACGCTACGCGTTCGGCCGCTGCTCCGCGCGGTGCTCCGCCAGCTCCACCAGCAGGAGGACCAGCGCCAGCACGAGAGCCAGCGAGGAGCCGACCAGCACCCAGGTCGAGTTGGTGAGCACGGTGAGGCGCAGCGCGAGGGCGCCGACCGAGATCGCGAGCATCAGCGCTGCGGAGCCCACGCCGCTCCGCAGCCACCAGCGCTCCCGCGGTGCGGGCTCGCCGTCGGCCGCTCGCAGCGCGTAGTGGCGCACCGGGCCGAACTCCTCCTCGGGCTCGGCGCCGGACTCCCGCACGTGCCGGGCGGCGTCCTCGGTGATCTCCTTCGCCCGGGCGGACGGCAGGCCGTGCAGCTCCATGAGCAGGCGCGGCAGCTCCGCGAGCCATTCCTCGCGTCCCAGCGGCGGGCGGTCCTCGGCCTCGGTGCCACTCCGGCCGCCGGGGGCGCCGAGGGGCTTGTCATCGTGCTCGCGGAGGAATCCCCAGGTGAGGGATGCGACGCCGACCGCGCTGAGCAGCAGTGCCGGGACCCGACCCAGCTCCGTGGCGGGCAGCAGGGTGAACGCGAGGGCGGCGGCAACGGCCAGTCCCAGCCCGCCACCGATCCAGGCCAGGCCGGAGGACAGCCGGGTGCCGGAGAAGCTGTACCCGAGCGAGGCGGTGAAGCCGGCCAGCAGCGCGAGCACCGCGCCCAGCAGCCCGCCCCAGGTCAGCGGCATCATGAAGCCGGCGCTGAGCCAGAGGACCAGGCCGGCGATCATGGCGTACCAGCCGGTGAGGATCAGCGCGCCGTCCACGTGGTCCTGGAACGACATGTCGTCCCAGCGCCGCTCGGCGCGCACCTCGTCGGGTATGCGGTCGCGCACGACGGCGACGGCGTACGCGTCGGGCGTCCCGAACGCCTCCTCGGGGCTCTCCCCGGACGCGGCGCAGTGCTGGCCGACCTCCTCCATCACCTCGTCGGCGACCTTGTACCCCACCCCGCGGCCTGCGAGCGCGAGTCGCAACTGCGCTTCCCAGCGGCTGTCCGTGTCCGTCATGACGATTCCTTCTCCTCGTCCCCCGTGGTGCTCCCCGCGGGGGTCTGGGTGAGATCCAGCAGCTGTCCCATCGCCGCCGAGAACCGCTGCCAGTTCTCGGCCTCCTCCCGCAGCCGCTCGCGGCCCGCGTCGGTCAGGCGGAAGACCTTGCGTCCCGGTCCGCCCTCACCGGGCTCCCAGCGGGCCTCCACCAGGCCGTCGTTCTCCATCCGACCCAGCACCGGGTAGAGGGCCCCGCCCCGGACGGTTCCGAAGCCACCCGCCGCGAGTTCCTGGACCAGTGCGTAGCCGTGCTGGTCACCGCGGGCGAGTACGGCGGCGAGCGCCAGCGGCAGTACGCCGCGCAGCCAGCTCGCCGCGGGATCCGTCGGCGGCATCCGTAGTCACCAACCCTCACTACTCGCTTGGACTGACTAGTTCGATTTCAGAGTAGTGATCCCGTGGCGGCGTGTCCAGTCCCGGCGACCGCCCCCCCGCGGCGCCCCGCGGGCGCCGATACGGCGTCGGCCCCCGCCCGCCCTGAAGGGGCGCCCGCGGCGGGGTCCGGTGCGAGCAGGGGGCGCGGACGGTGCGCTCGCCCGCTCCTGGCGCATAGAATCGGACAGCTAGTGCCTGTCTCGGCCGAAGGAATGAACGACACTGGGTAAGCGACAGCCGACCGGACCGCCTCCCGCCCCCACCGTGCAGCGGGTCCGCCTGCGCTACGCCAAACGGGGCCGGCTGAGGTTCACCAGCCACCGCGACTTCCAGCGGGCCTTCGAGCGGGCGCTCAAGCGCTCCGAGGTGCCGATGGCCTACTCCGCGGGGTTCACCCCGCACCCCAAGGTCAGCTACGCCAATGCGGCGCCGACCGGCACCGCCAGCGAGGCCGAGTACCTGGAGATCGGCCTCGCGGACCACCGCGACCCCGCCACCCTGCGGGAACGGCTCGACTCCTCGATGCCCGACGGCCTCGACATCGTCGACGCCGTCGAGGCCCGCACCGCGAGCTTCGCGGAACGGCTCACCGCCTCCTCCTGGGAACTGAGACTGACCGGCGTCGCCCCCGAGGACGCCGAACGGGCGGCCGCGAGGTTCCTGGCAGCCGCATCGGTCGAGGTCACGCGCCAGACCAAGAAGGGTGCACGCACCTTCGACACCCGCGCCGCCGTGGTCTCCCTGACCGCCGAGGGCGGCGGGGCGGTCGCCCCCGACGGCGGCCCCTGTGCGATACTGCGCCTGGTGGTCCGGCACCTCACACCTGCCGTACGACCCGACGACGTCCTGTCCGGTCTCCGCACGACGGCCGACCTGGCGCCGCCGGTCCCCCCAGGGGTGACCAGGCTGGCGCAGGGGCCCCTCGATGAGGAGACCGGCACGGTGACCGACCCGCTCGCGCCTGACCGCGACGCCGCCCCGGCCATCTCCATGGCCGCAGGACGGTAGGACGCGGCGGCGCCGCTGGAGTTGCCGGTCAGGGACTGCGTCCACGCGCCGTAGGACGGCCCGGGACCAGGAAGCCATCCGGGGTCCGGCCCGAGCCGACGTCGTGACACCGACCAACAGACTTTCGCCGTAGCCGTGCCCCAGAGGCCCGGAACCGGCGAGCTACCACAGATCAAGCTCCTGTGCGGCGCCCGCAGTCACCGACGCGGCGCCCGGGAGCGTGACGGGAGAACCCCCGCATGCACGAGATCGACGCGTCCGCCGGCACGGACGCCGCGGAACGAAGCGACACCTCCACCACCCCCAGCGACACCCTGCCGCCGCGCCGGCGCCGCCGTGCGGCCTCCCGGCCGGCCGGCTCGCCGACCACCGCCAGGTCGGTCTCGGCGCGCCGGTCGGCCTCGCGCAGCACTTCGACGAAGAGCTGTTCGCGGGAGCCGAAGTAGCGGCTCACCGCCGCGTGCGTG
>NZ_JAAVJC010000040.1 GCF_012033785.1 Streptomyces bohaiensis | reverse complement strand
GGCGCCGGGTCTCCTCGGCCGCCCGGCCGCCCTCGCCGTCCGCGCGCGGCGCGCGCCGCCCGGGGAGCAGTCGCCGCAGCACCGCGAGGAAGAGGCGCAGTCGGCCGCGTGGGCGGTGCTCCCCGGGGGCCGCCGGACCGGCCTGCTCGTCCCGGTCCGCGGCGCGTCGTTCTGCCATGGCGTCCGTCTCCTCGTCGGTGGCGGTGGTGCGGTCACCAGGGTCGCCGCTGCCGGGTCAACGAGCCCCGGTGCGGCCCGGTTTGTTGCGCTGCTGTTGCCCGTGGGGGACGAACGGAGGACGGTACCGCCGGTCCGGTGTCGGTCCGATAACGAGAACCGAAGCCCAGCGCAGACCCGTTGACGCCCCGATAGGTCTAGGCCAAGCTCGGGCTCTGGTCTACACCACTAGCGGGCCCGGAGCGGTCCCGGCTCCCGCGTGCCCGGACCGCCGTGTCGACGACTCGCCGACGGCCCGGGCGGTGGCGCGGCGGCACCTTGTCGAGGAGGACGAATGAATCGCAAGCTCATGGCGGCCATCGGCGCTGTGACCCTGCTGGGCGTCACGGCGTGCGGGTCCGACAGCGGCGGCGGCGGGAGCGCCGTGGCCGCGGAGGACCGGGACGAGACCCTCACCGTGTGGCTGATGGGCGAGGCCGACTCCACCTGGCCCGAGCTGGTCACCGAGGTCAACGACACGTTCGCCGAGACCTACCCCGGCGTCACCGTCAATGTCCAGTACCAGCAGTGGGGCGACAAGACCACCAAGCTCGACGCGGCCCTGGGCGGCAGCGAGTTCCCCGACGTGGTGGAGCTCGGCAACACCGAGACCATGACCTACATCCTCAACGGCGTCCTCGCCGAGATCGACCCGGAGCAGTACGACAACTCCGACACCTGGATCGGCGGGCTGGTCGACACCTGTTCGTTCGAGGGCGCCATGTACTGCGTCCCCTACTACGCCGGCTCCCGGGTCGCCGTGTACAACGCGGACATGTTCGAGGCCGCCACCGGCTCCGCGGAGTTCCCGCAGACCGAGGACGAGCTGCTGGAGGCGATGACCGCGCTGGACGAGGAGTTCGGCGAGGGCCAGGCCTACTCCCCGATGTACCTCGCGGGGCGCAACTGGCACGCGGCCATGTCCTACGTCGTCGGCTACGGCGGCCAGATCGCCGAGTTCGACGAGGACTCCGGCGAGTGGAGCGGGACCCTCTCCACCCCCGAGGCGCAGGCCGGCATCCAGCACTACATCGACCTGGTCAAGGAGTGGAACCGCGGCGACCAGACCAAGGACGAGGAGGACCACGCCCTCGCCATGGCGCAGGAGCGGGCCGCCCTCATCTACGGCAACGGCTGGGAGGCCGGCGTCGTCGTGCACGGCGCCGAGGGCAACCCCGATCTGGAGGGCACCATCCAGGTCGCGGGGATGCCCGGCCCGAACGGCGAGCCGCTGCCGTCCTTCATCGGCGGTTCCGACCTCGCCATCGTCGAGAAGTCCGACGTCCAGGACCTGGCCGCCGAGTGGATCGCGCTGTTCACCTCGGAGGAGTCCATGGAGGTGCTGGTCGGCAAGGACACGCTGCCGAACAACACCAAGCAGCTGGAGCCGCTGAAGGAGAACCCGACCACCGCGCCGATGGCCAACGCCGTCCCCGACGCCTGGTTCACCCCCATCGCACCGGGCTGGTCCGCGGTCGAGCAGCAGAGCGTGCTGCCGAACATGCTGCTGGAGGTGTTGCGCGGCACCCCCGTCGAGGAGGCCACCGCCACCGCCGACGCCGCGATCGACGACCTGATCAACAACGAGGCCTGACCGGCGCCTTCGCCCCTCCACCGCCCGCCGGCGGTTCCGGGGCCGCCCTGCGCCCGCCGCGGTACCGCCGCCGGGCGCAGGGCGACCGGACCCTACGGACGACACGAAGGACCCGCCCCAGATGAGCGTCCCCACCCTCGACCGGCCGCCCGCCGCGGGCGGCGAACCCCAGGAGCCCGACGGTCCCGGCGGGCCCGCCGCCCCGGCGGCCGGAACACCGGGCCAGGACCGCGGCCACCGCGGCGGCATGCTGCCCTACCTGCTGGTGCTGCCCGGCCTGCTGGCCATCGCCGCCGTCTACTTCTACCCGCTCTACCGCACCCTGGTGATGTCCTTCCAGGACTACCGCCGGCGCCACCTGTGGACCGGGGAGACCCCGGACTGGGTCGGGTTCGAGCAGTTCACCAACGTCCTCACCGACGCCCACTTCTGGGCGGTGGCCACCCGCACCGTGGTCTTCATGGTCGTGTGCGTGACGCTGACCGTCGGCGGCGGGCTGCTGATCGCGCTCATGATGCAGCGGATGTCGCTGGTGGTCCGGCTCATGGTCACCGCCGCCCTGGTGACCGCGTGGGCCATGCCGATCGTCGTGGCCACCTCGATCTTCCGGTGGCTGACCGACTCCGAGTACGGCATCGTCAACATCCTGCTGAGCAAGCTCCCCGGGGTCGACTTCCGCGGCCACAACTGGTTCATGGAGACCTGGCAGGGCTTCGCCGTGGTGGCCGCCGTCGTCGTCTGGGGGGCGATCCCCTTCGTCGCCGTCACCCTCTACGCCGCGCTCACCCAGGTGCCGAAGGAGCTGGAGGAGGCCGCCCGGCTGGACGGGGCGGGGAGCGCGCAGGTCTTCCGGAACGTCGTCTTCCCCGTCATCAAGCCGGTGTTCACGCTGGTGACCACCCTGTCGGTGATCTGGGACTTCAACGTCTTCCTGCAGATCTTCCTGATGCGCGGCAACAACGTGGAGCCGCAGTACGAACTGCTCGGCATCTACTCCTACAACCTCGCCTTCCAGAGCCAGTCCTTCAGCCAGGGCACTGCCGTGGCGCTGATCACCGTGCTGCTGCTCGCGGGCGTCGCCGTCTACTACCTGCGCCAGATGATGAAACGAGGCGAGGTCGAATGAGCACCCCGGCCACCACCCTCCGCCGCCTGACCGGCGGCTCCACGCCCGCCACCACGCCGGACGGCGCGCAGGACCTGCGGCCGGACCGCAAGAAGCCGACCCGCTGGTTCAACCTCGGGGGCCTGCTGGTCTTCGTGGTGATGGCGTTCCCGGTCTACTGGATGCTCGTCAGCGCCTTCCGGCCCGGCCGCGAGATCCGGTCCTACGACCAGACGCTGTGGCCCTCCTCGTTCACGCTGGAGGGGTTCCAGTCGGCGATCAACAGCAACTTCTTCTGGACCTCGGTCCGCACCAGCCTGATCGTCACCACCGTGACGGTGGTCGCGGCGATGCTGCTGGCGCTGCTGACCGCCTTCGCCATCGGCCGGTTCCGGTTCTACGGCCGCAAGCCGCTGCTGATCGTGCTGGTGCTGGTCCAGCTGCTGCCGCCGCTGGCCATGCTGATCCCGCTCTACCTCCAGCTCAACCGGATGGGCGGGCTCAACCAGTACTGGGCGCTGATCGTCGTCTACACCGTCTCCGCGCTGCCGTTCGCGGTCTGGATGCTGCGCGGTTTCATCATCAACATCCCCAGGGAACTGGAGGAGTCGGCGATGGTGGACGGCTGCACCCGCATGGGCGCGTTCTGGCGCGTCGTCTTCCCGCTGATCGGCCCCGGGATCGCCGCCACCTCGGTGTTCTCGCTGGTCAACACCTGGAACGAGTACCTGCTGGCGTACGTGGTGATGCAGGACAACGAGCGGTGGACCCTGCCGGTCTGGCTGATGAGCATGACCACCCAGCGCGGCACCAACTTCGGCTCCCTGATGGCGGCCTCGGTGCTGATCGCCCTCCCGGTGGTGATCTTCTTCATGATCGTCCAGCGGAAGATGGCCTCCGGTCTCACCTCGGGCGGTCACGAACACCACCGTCAGGAAGCCGCCCGGGGCCTCGGCACCCCGCGCGCCGTGCACCACGTGCCCCAGCCGCAGGTCGGCGGGGTCGGCCACCAGCCCCGTCTCCTCGTGGAGTTCCCGGACCGCCGCGTCCGGCACCGCCTCGCCGGGGTCGCACTTGCCGACCGGCACGTCCCACAGCCCCCGCCCGAACTTCGCGTCCGGGCCGCGGCGCAGCATCACCACCCGGTCGGCGGCCGTGTCGTGGACGACGACCGCCGCGGCCAGCAGCGTCATCGAGGCAGCGGCGACCGCGGGCGTGGGGACGGCCGGGGTCGGGAGGGCGCCGGGGCGGCGCAGCAGCGCGAACCGGGTGCCGCCGGGGTCGCGCAGCTCCGCGCGGTCCTCGGTGATCGGGCCCGCCGCGGTGGCGCCGAGACGGCGGGCCCGGGAGGCGGCGGTGGGGACGTCGTCCACGGCGAACTCGGGCACGACGGCGCCGTCCGCGCCGGGGACGCCCGGCCGCAGCAGCAGCGCCGGCAGCCCGTCGGGCAGCGCGAGCAGGACCGCGCCGTCGGGTGCCGACGCAGGCTCACCGCCGAGGAGCGCGGCCCAGAACCGGGCCACGCGGCCCGGGTCGGCGCAGGCGATCGACAGGCGGGCGGTGGCCGGGGCCGCCGCGACGGGCTCGGTGGTGTCCGGGGTCTCCATGGCAGGCATGGCAGGACCCTAGGCTGTCGACGCTTCGCGCCGCGACGCGGTTTCCTGTCCCGCCGCGCGGGCTCCGCGCTGGGCGAGGCGGGCCGGTCAGCGGCGGCGCGGCGGCGCCGTCAGCGTCAGCGTCGCCGTCCCGACCGCGAGCGCGAGCAGCACCCCGGTGAGCACGGCCCTGCCGGTGCTGCCGCCGTCGGAGAGCGCCACCAGGAACGCCGCCCCCGCCCCCGCGCAGGCCGCGGCGACGACAGCGCGCGGGAGCCGCGGCAGCACGCGGAACCGCCGACCGACCACCAGCGTCACGACGGCGACGACCAGCCCCGCCACCACGCCCACGGTCAGCGCGCGGCCGGCGGCGGCCCCGGCACCGTGGTCGAGCAACCCGCACGCCAGACCGTAGAGAGCGCCCAGCAGCACCGCCCCCGTCCTCGTGCCCACCCCGGTGCGGCGCGGTGCGGCGTGCTGACCCATCGACGGCTCCCTCCGGGCGGATGTGCCCAGCGGAACCCGGGGCCCAGGCGCGGGCAACCGCTCACGCCCGCCCCTGGGCCGGACGGCGGAGACCGCTCACCCTGCCGGGCGGGGACACGGAGCCGGCCCGGCCCGGCCTGCGGCACCGGTCGGGGGCGGCTACGTTGGCATCAGGGGTCGCCGCGGGGCCCGGCCGGGCGCCGGAGAGGCTGGGAGCGAACCATGAAGTACATGATCGCCCTGATGGGCACCCAGGGGGACTGGGACGCGATGCGCGGCGGTCGGGACGACCAGGGCCGCGCGTGGTCGCGCGGTGACGTGCGCGCGATGGTCGACCACATGGACGGCATCGACGCCGAGCTGCGCAGTCGCGGGGAGCTGGTCGAGGGCCAGGGGCTGGAAGGGCCGTCGGCGACCCGCACCGTCCGGCTCCGCGACGGTCGGCGCGAGGTCACGGAGGGGCCGCACAACGGCAGCCGCGAGGCGCTCGCCGGCTACTGGATCGTGGACTGCGCGTCGGAGGAGAGGGCCCTGGAGATCGCCGCACTGGCGTCGGCGTGCCCGGGGCCCGGCGGGGCCCCGGGCGGTGACCCGGTGGAGGTCCGTCCGGTGATGGAGGAGCCGCCTGGGCCGTAGCGTCCGCGGATCGCCTCAGCGGGCGGTCGCCCGGTGGATGCCGAGGTCGGTGCGGTCCGGCAGCAGGTCGGCGCGGAGGGCTCGTGTGCCCTGGTAGTCACCGTCGCGCAGGCGGCGGTACCGCCGGGGCTCCTCGGACCCCACACCCGTCAGTCGGGTCCGCAGCCGCTCGACCTCCCGCTCGACGTCGTCGGCCTTCAGGGCGTCGGCGTCGTGCACCACGTGCAGGTCGAGGGTGTCGATCCCCACGTACCAGAGCACGCCGTGGGTGAGGGGGAACAGCAGGGACTCCAGATCGCCGCTGATGCCGCGGGGGCCGATGGAACGGGCGTCCTCCCCGGCGGTGACCACCACCAGTGCCCGGCGCCCGGCCAGCGGGCCGTCGCCGTAGCGGCGCGGCACGCCGAGTTCGGGGTCCATCTCCCCGAAGGCGAAACCGGCGGTGAGCACGCGGTCGAACCAGCCCTTGAGGATGGCGGGCGGCCCGTACCACCACAGCGGGAACTGGAGCACCAGCAGCTCCGCCGCGGCGAGTTTGGCCTGCTCGGCCCGCACCTCTGCGGGCAACTGCCCCTGTTCGTACGCGGTGCCGGCCTGCTCGGCGAAGTTGCCGGGGGTCTCCGCGAGGTCGCCGAGGTCGGAGGCGCGGCTGACGGGATCGAACCCCTGGGCGTAGAGGTCGGAGGTGGTCACGGTCCAGTCCGGGGCGAGCGCGCGGGTGCCCTCGCGGAACAGCAGGTCGTTGAAGGAGCCCGGGCGGGGGTGCGCGTGCACCCACAGGGCGGTTCCTGGGGTGGTGGGGTGGGTGATCACAGTGGTGTCAGCCTTCCTCGGTGGTCGGTCGGGTGCCCGTGACGACGGCCTCGACGACACGGGCCAGCGTCGCCGCCGCGTCCTCGGCGGTCATGTCGTCGGCCAGGGCGGAGCGGGCCAGCGCGTCGCCGGCGCCGACGATCGCCGGCAGTGCCGCCGCATCGATCGGTCCGGCGAGCGGTTCCAATGCCTCGCGGCACATGCGCAGGTAGGCTTCCTCGGCCTCCCGGCGCACCGCGCTGAGAGCGGGGGAGCCCGCGAGCGCGGCGACGACGTCCGCGAGTTCCCGGCCCTCCGCCAGACAGCAGTCGACGTAGGCCGCGGCGACGACGTCCGCCACCGCGCCCAGCTCGGGCGGGGTGGCGTCCAGGACGCGGGCGAGCGTCTCGCGCCGCCGCTCCTCGAACGCGCGGTAGAGCTCCGCGAGGACGCCGGAGCGGTCGCCGAAGTGGTCGTACACCAGCGGCTTGGTCACCCCGGCCCGTTCGGCGAGTCGGGCGAGGGTGAACTCGTCGGTCCCGGAGTCCCGGATCAGGTCGCGGGCCGCGTCGAGCAGCTGCGCGCGGCGCTGCCGCTTCGTCAGCCGGCGTCGGGCCGGTGCGGCGGTGCGGTCGGTCATCCCGCCTCCCCAGTTGGCTACCATTCGTAACTTACGATTCGTAGCTTACGGCTCCGGTGGGTCGGCGTCCACCCGGTCGGCCCGCGGAACGCGCGCAGCCCCGGAACGCGCGCAGCCCCGGCGCTGCTGCGCCGGGGCTGCGGGGAGAGCGGGGAGCGGCACCGGGCCGCACGGGGTCAGTTGATGTCGATGCTCTCGATGACGACGTCCTCGACCGGCTTGTCGCCGGGCTCGGTCTCGGTCGCGGCGATGGCGTCCACCACGGCCTGGCTGTCCGCGTCCGTCACCTCGCCGAAGATGGTGTGCTTGCCCGTGAGGTGGGGGGTCGGCTCGACGGTGATGAAGAACTGCGAGCCGTTGGTGTTCGGTCCCGAGTTGGCCATCGCCAGCAGGTAGGGGCGGTCGAACGCCAGGTCGTCGGAGAACTCGTCCTCGAACTGGTAGCCGGGTCCGCCCATGCCGGTGCCCTCGGGGTCACCGCCCTGGATCATGAACCCGTCGATCACGCGGTGGAAGATGACGTCCTGGTAGAGCGGGGCGTCGCCGTCCTGGCCGTCCCAGCTCTTCGAGCCGTCCGCGAGGCCGAGGAAGTTGTGCACCGTCCGGGGCGCCTCCTCCGGGAACAGCTCCACCGTGACGGGGCCCTCGCTGGTGTTGATGACGGCCTCGGTGGCGAGCTCCGCGGGGTCGACCGGCTCGTCCTCCGGCTCCTGGGTGGCGTCGCTGTCGTCGGTGGTCTCCTCCGTGCCGGTCCCGGCGCCGTCCGAGGAGTCCTCGTCCGAGGAGCCGCAGGCGGTCAGCAGGCCGAAGCAGAGAGGGACGGCGACCGCGGCGGTCACCAGGGAGTGGCGGGAGGAGAACACGGGGCGGACCTTCCGGGTGGGCGACTGGGGGCCGCGCCCATCATGCCGTACCACCGTCCGCGGCAGCAGACCGCGGGCGGCGGTGCGGGGGCCGTTCGCCGCCGGTGCGGTGCTCACTGCGCGGGGCGGGGCTCCGCCCCGGTCCGCTCCCGGCGCTTGCGGGCCCGGTAGGCGGCCACGTTGGCGCGGGTCGCGCACCGCTCCGAGCAGTACCGCCGCGAGGTGTTGGTGGAGGTGTCCACGAAGGCGTTGCGGCAGGGGGGCGCCGAGCAGACGCCCAGTCGGTCCACCCCGCCGTCGGTCAGCCGCACCGCCAGACCCATGCAGGCGATCGCGGCGTAGGCCGCCGCGGCGTGGGTGGAGTGCTCCGCGAGGTGGAGGTGCCACCGGGGACGGCCCTCGTCGTCGAGGAAGTCGTGGCCGGAGATCTGCGGGCTGGCCGGGTACTCCAGCAGCAGCGCGTTGAGCAGGTCCACCGCGCGGCGCTCGTCCCCCTCGCCGGCCGCGGTGAAGACCGCGCGCAGCCGCGTGCGGACGCCGCGCAGCCGCGCGATGTCCGCCTCGGTGGCGCGCCGGGCCGCCTTGGCGCTCTCGCCGAACAGCTCGCGCACCGCGTCGACCGAGGTCAGCGAGTCGGAGCCCCGCTCGGGCTCCTCGCTGTTCACCAGCCGCACGGCGAACGAGGAGTAAGAGATCAGTTCCACCTGTGTCCTCACCGCTGCGCTTCGGACCCCGCACTGTACTAGTAAGGATCTATCAGATTTCTGGCTATTACCTACCGGGGCGGGGCCGGTGTCGTACGGTGGCACCGACAGGGCGAACGGAAGGAGCCGACGTGGCGGACTGGACGGCATGGCAGAACACCTGGGACCGGCAGCAGGAGTGGTACCTCCCGGACCGCGAGGAGCGCCTACGGGTCATGCTCGACAGCGTGGCGGCCCTGACCGGTGAGGCGCCGCGCGTCCTCGACCTCGCCTGCGGCACCGGCACCATCACCTCGCGCGTCCTCGCCCGCTTCCCCGACGCCCGGACCACCGGGTTCGACATGGACCCCGCGCTGCTCACCATCGCCCGGGGCAGCCACGAGGGGGAGACCCGCGCCCAGTGGGTCCACGGCGACCTGCGCGCGGCCGACTGGCCGACCCTCCTCCCGCACCCGCAGTACGACGCCGTCCTCACCTCCACCGCGCTGCACTGGCTGCAGGCCGGGCCGCTGCGCGACCTGTACCGCACCCTGGCGGAGGTGGTCCGCCCCGGCGGCGTCCTGATCAACGCCGACCACATGCCCGACGCCACCACGCCGGCCATCAACGAGGCGCTCGACGCCTTCGACCGCGAACGCCGGGAGAAGGCCGCGGCCGGCGGCAGCGAGGACTGGGTCGGCTGGTGGCGGCGGGCGGCCGAGGCGCCCGAGCTCGCCGAGGCGGTCGCCGAGCGGTTCGAGACCATCGGCAACCCCGTCGACGGCGACCACTCCGACGGTGAGGCGCACTCCGCGGAGTGGCACGCCCTCGCCCTCCGCGACGCCGGGTTCTCCGAGGCCCGCGCGATCTGGGCCTCGCCCACCGACGGGATGGTGCTGGGGCTGCGCTGAGCGGACGCACCCGCGCACCCGCGCACCGATGCACCGGCGCCCGCCGACCGCGTGAGCGGACGGCGGGCGCCGCACTGTCAGCGGCGGGCGATGCCCTCCGCCCGCGCCGCCCGCGCCACCGCGGCCGAGACCGCCGGTGCGACGCGGTCGTCGAACGGCGAGGGGATGACCCGCGCGGGCGAGAGCTCCTCGGCGACCACGCCCGCGAGGGCCTGCGCCGCCGCCAGCTTCATCCCCTCGCTGATCCGGGGCGCCCGGACCTGGAGCGCCCCCGCGAAGATGCCGGGGAACGCCAGCACGTTGTTGATCTGGTTGGGGAAGTCGCTGCGCCCGGTCGCCACCACGGCGGCGTGGCGGGCGGCGATCTCCGGGTGGACCTCCGGGTCCGGGTTGGCCATGGCGAAGACGAACGCCCCCGGGGCCATCCGGGCCACCATCTCCTCGGGCACGGTGCCGCCGCTGACGCCGATGAAGACGTCGGCACCCGCCATCGCCTCGCCCAGCGTGCCGGTGCGGCCCGTGGTGTCGGTCAGCTCCGCCAGCTCGCGCTTGGCGGCGTTGAGGTCGGTCCGGCCCCGGGAGAGGACGCCACCGCGGTCGCAGACCGTCACCTCGCCGACCCCGGCCCCCACCAGGATCTTGGCGATGGCCATGCCCGCCGCGCCGGCGCCGGAGATCACGGCGCGCAGCTCCGCCAGCTCCCGCCCGGTGAGCCGCGCGGCGTTCCGCAGCGCCGCGAGGGTGACCACGGCGGTGCCGTGCTGGTCGTCGTGGAAGACCGGGATGTCGAGCCGCTCCTGCAGCCGCCGCTCGATCTCGAAGCAGCGCGGCGCCGCGATGTCCTCCAGGTTGATCCCGCCGAAGGACGGGGCGAGCCGCACCACGGTCTCGACGATCTCGTCGGGGTCGCGGGTGTCGAGCGCGATCGGGACG
This sequence comes from Streptomyces bohaiensis, assembly GCF_012033785.1. Taxonomy (GTDB): domain Bacteria; phylum Actinomycetota; class Actinomycetes; order Streptomycetales; family Streptomycetaceae; genus Streptomyces; species Streptomyces bohaiensis. The sequence goes on along the minus strand of NZ_JAAVJC010000040.1, from coordinate 17,662 downwards.
GCGTCCACGCCGCCGAACTGCTTGAAGAGGATCGCCTTCCCCTCCATCACCGGCAGCGACGCCTCGGGGCCGATGTCGCCGAGCCCCAGGACGGCGCTGCCGTCGGTGACGACGGCGACGGTCTGCGACTTCCAGGTGTAGTCATGGACCAGCTCCGGCCGTTCCGCGATGGCGGAGCACACCTTGGCCACGCCGGGGGTGTAGGCCAGGGAGAGGTCGGCGGTGTCGCGCAGCGGCACGGTGGCGGCGACGGCCATCTTGCCGCCGCGGTGCAGGGCGAAGGCCGGGTCCGGGGCGTCGGCCGCCGGTGCTTCCTGCCGAGGGTTGATGATCTCCGATGCCACGTGGGATGACCCCTTTGTCTGTTCCGGGCGCGTCGGGCGGTGGCCGGTCTCCGGTCGGAGGCCGGGCGGACACCACGTCCGGCAGCCGCGCGGCGGTCGGTCGGCCGTCGCGGGGGCATTCGGACGCCGAACGTGCCGCACACACGTCCGGGCTCCCCGGGGGTGCGGGGTGTTGACCGTCCGTTCTACAGGATCTTCACCACCGGCGACGAGGGGGCGGGGGCGTGAAGAGCGCGACACGCGACCCCTGTGGGCCCCGGCGGGCGGATGAGGCGGGGCCGGTCGGGGCAGTGGCCGGCGGCCGGGAATCGGCCGGTGGAGTGATGCGCGCGCCGGGGCGTGAGCCGAGTCTCATCGCACCCCGCGCCACTCGTCCGGGCCATGTCCCCCATGCGGCGCACCGGTTGCGGCGCGCCACATGTCCGTTATCCGATCTTGACGTCAGCGGTAACCGAACGCCGCCGGTCCGGATGGGAGGATGCCCCACTGGAACACATCTGCCCGGCTCGATCGCCTGCTCGACGGCGGCGATCCCGCCCTCGCCCAGGAGGCCCCCATGTCTGCCCGTTCCCTGTCCCGACACTCCCGCCTGGCCGGCGCCACCGCCCTGGCTCTCGCCGGCGCCCTGGTGCTCGGTGCCTGCGGTTCCGACGACTCCGGGGACGGCGGCTCGGGCGAGGCGGCCGGGTCCGACGCGCCGCTGTGGGACCAGCTGCCCGAGGACATCCAGGAGGCCGGCGTCATCAGCGTCGGCTCGGACATCGCCTACGCCCCGATCGAGTACTACGACGAGAGCGGCGAGGTCACCGGGATCGACCCCGCCATCGCCGAGGCCATCGGCGAGCAGCTCGGCGTCGAGCTCCGCTTCGAGAACGGCACCTTCGACGGCCTCGTGCTCGGCATGAACTCCGGACGGTACGACGTCATCATGTCCGCGATGACCGACACCAAGGAGCGTCAGGACGGGGTGAGCGAGGACGCCGAGGGCGGCGCCGACTTCGTCAACTACTTCCGCGCCGGCTCCGCGATCCTGGTCGCCAAGGACAACCCCGAGGGCGTCACCGGCCTCGCGGACCTCTGCGGCCTCACCGTCGCAGCCCAGCGCGGCACCGCCAACGAGGCGCTGGTGGAGCGGCAGCAGGAGGAGTGCGACACCCCGATCGAGGTGCTCGTCAACGACAACGACGACGAGTCGGTCACCCAGCTGCAGAGCGGCCGCGCCGCCGTGGTCGTCACCGACTTCCCCGTCGCCCTCTACAACGCGCTGGAGGCGCGCGGCGGCGAGCTGTTCGAGGTCGTCGGCGAGCAGATCGACGCCGCCCCCTACGGCATCGCCGTCCCCAAGGACAACCCGGAGCTGCGCGACGCCCTCCAGGCGGCCGTGCAGGCCATCATCGACAACGGCGACTACGCCGACGTCCTGGAGGAGTGGGACGCCCAGACGGGGGCCGTCGAAGAGGCCACCGTCAACGCGGGTGAGTGAGCGCACCACCGTCGTTCCGCGGGCCCCGGGCGTCGCCCGGGGCCGCGCCCCTTCCCGCAACCCCTCCCAGCAGCTAAGGCAGTGAACCGTGTCAGATGAGAACAGGGACGAGGTGCCGGGCCCGAACGACGCGGGCCGCGACCCGGGCCGCGCCCCGCACACCACCGCGGCCCCGGGGTCGCTCCCGCCGGAGGCGATCCGCGCCGTCCCCGTGCGGCACTACGGCCGCTGGGCCGGTGCCGTCGTCGTGCTGGCCCTGCTGGGCCTGCTGGTGCTCGCCTTCGCGGGCGCCGACATCGAGTGGTCCGTGGTCGGCACCTACCTCGACCACGAGACGATCATCAGGGGCGCGCTCAACACGCTCTGGATCACCCTGCTGGCGATGCTGCTCGGCGTGGGGCTCGGCACGCTCCTGGCGATCATGCGGCTGTCGGGCAACCCGGTGCTGTCGGCCGTCGCCTACGGGTACATCTGGTTCTTCCGCGGCACCCCGGTCCTCGTCCAGCTCTTCCTGTGGTTCAACCTGGCGCTGATCTTCCCCGTGCTCGACCTCGGCTTCTGGTCCGAGGACATGAACAAGGTCATGACACCGTTCATGGCGGCGCTGCTCGGCCTCGGCCTCAACGAGGCCGCCTACATGGCGGAGATCAGCCGCGCCGGCATCCAGTCGGTGGACCGCGGCCAGACCGAGGCCGCGCAGGCGCTCGGCATGTCCGGCAACCGCACCATGCGCCGCATCGTGCTGCCCCAGGCGATGCGCGTGATCATCCCGCCCACCGGCAACGAGTTCATCAACATGCTGAAGACCTCGTCGCTGGCGTACGCCATCCAGTACAACGAGCTCTTCCTCGCCGGCCGCACCATCTCCTCCCGGACCCTCGCCGTCATGGAGATGCTGGTCGTCGTCTCGGTCTGGTACCTGCTGCTGACCACGATCTTCTCCGTCGGGCAGTACTACCTGGAGCGGCACTTCGCGCGCGGCACCGACCACACCCCGCCGCCGACACCGCTGCAGCGGCTACGACGCCAGCTGACGTCCTTCCGGGTCAGGCCCGACCTGCCCACCCCGGCGGGCGGCGGCACCGGTGACGCCGGCACGGACAACGACGGCGGCGACGCGACCGCGCGCCGCGACGGCGGGAAGGGGTGAACGCGATGACCGCGCCGAGCAACGGCACCACCGGCAGCGACGTGATGGTCCGGTCGGAGCAGGTGCACAAGTCCTTCGGGCTGGTCCCCGTCCTCAACGGCATCGACCTCACGGTCCGCCACGGCGAGGTCTTCTGCCTGGTGGGGCCCTCCGGATCGGGCAAGTCGACCTTCCTGCGCTGCATCAACCACCTGGAGAAGATCAACGCCGGCCGGCTCTACGTCGACGGCCAGCTCGTGGGCTACCGCCAGAAGGGCGACAAGCTGTACGAGATGAAGGAGCGCGAGGTCGCGTTCCAGCGCCGGGACATCGGCATGGTCTTCCAGCGCTTCAACCTCTTCCCGCACATGACGGCGCTGGAGAACGTCATGGAGGCGCCGATCCAGGTCAAGGGGGAGCGGAAGGCCGACGCGCGGGCGCGCGCCGAGGAGATGCTGACCCGGGTCGGCCTTGCCGACCGGATGCGGAACTACCCGGCGCAGCTCTCCGGCGGCCAGCAGCAGCGGGTCGCGATCGCCCGGGCCCTGGCGATGGAGCCGAAACTGATGCTCTTCGACGAGCCCACCTCGGCGCTCGACCCCGAGTTGGTCGGCGAGGTCCTCGACGTGATGCGCGGTCTCGCGGAGGAGGGCATGACGATGATCGTCGTCACGCACGAGATGGGGTTCGCCCGCGAGGTCGGCGACTCGCTCGTCTTCATGGACGGCGGGGTCGTCGTGGAGTCCGGGCACCCGCGCGAGGTGCTGACCAACCCGCGCCACGAGCGCACCCAGGCGTTCCTCTCCAAGGTGCTCTGATGGGCGCGCCCCCCCCCCCGACTTCGCGGGGCGGGGCGCTCACCGTCCGGGGACGGGTGTGCGGCGGGACTCAGCCGTCCCGCCGCAGACACCACGCCTCCTGGGGCTTGGCCTCGCCGCGGGGCGCCATCACACCGACCTTGCTCCACCCCCAGGCCGAGAACGCCCCCTGGGTCTCGGTGTCGCCCGGGTCGACCAGCACCACCGCGACCGGGACCCCGATGCGGGTCAGCAACTGGTCCAGCAGCCGCCCCCCGACGCCGCGCCGGCGGTGAGCGGGCAGCACCATCAGCTCCGCCACGACGAACAGCTGCCGGGCGCCGGTGACCTCCACCAGCTCCTCCAGTTCGCGGGGGATGCCGGCGAACCGGTCGAGCCAACTGCCCTCGCGGGTGATGCGGAACCCGTAGGCGCAGCCGACCAGGGCGGGGTCGTTGGCCACCACCATGTCGAACTCGGGCTGCTGGAGGTGGTCGGCGAACCGCTCCAGGAAGGCCGAGGGGTCCGGCGGGCCGGTCTCGGTCCGGTCGCGGTAGGCGGCCACGTACAGCTCGGCGAGCTTCGACCGCTTGTCCTCCGCCTGCCAGCGGCTCAACCGCCGGTGGAACACCTCGGCCATCACACACGTCCCCTCTGTCCGGCCCACCCCGGACCGACCGTCCGGGACGACCGTCCGCCCGGATCCCCCTCATCGTCGCAGGCGGGACGGGACGCGGGTAGCCGGTAACCGGGCGATCTCCGCCGGGGCGGTTGCGCGCGCGCCGGTGCCCGCCCGGCGCGCGCCCTGGCGCCCGGTGGGGCACCGAGCCGGCCGAGCGCTCGGCCCCGGCCGCCGGCGGCGTCGGCACGGCCCGTGGTGGTCGGTGCGCCCCGCGCGGTCTCAGCCCCGGCCGGGCGTCCTCCGCTCGCGGTCGCGGTAGGCGTCCGGCGAGGCCAGCAGCGCCACCAGGTGCGCCGAGGTCTCGGCCAGCAGCCGGCGGGCGGTCCGCACCTCCGCCTCCCCGACGCCGTGGTCCCGGGCGGCGTCCCGCACCTCGTCGCGGAGACCGTCCAGCAGGTGTTCCAACTCGCGCAGCCGCTCCGCCGCCCCGGCCGGGCCGGGCGGGGGAGCGGGCTGCCGGGCGCCCTCCGCGGCCCGCGCCGGGGAGAGCGCGGGGGGCCGCGGCAGCCGGTTCGCCGCGCCCCCCCGGGGTCCGGGGCCGTCACCGGCCCGGGCGAGCGCCGGAGCCAGCTCCCGCTCCAACGCGGCGACCTCCTCGCGGCGGGCGGCGAGCTCACGGGCGCCCGCCTCCGTCAACGCGTAGACCTTGCGGCCACCGCTCGTCGTCTGCCGGACCAGCCCGTCCGCGGCCAGTTTCGCCAGCCGCGGGTAGATGGTGCCGGCCGAGGGCGAGTAGGAGCCGCGGAAGCGCTCCTCCAACAGCCGGATGAGCTCGTAGCCGTGGCGGGGCGACTCGGCGAGCAGATGGAGCAGGTACAGCCGAAGCCTGCCGTGGCCGAACAGCGCCGCCATCTCACCGCACCCCGCCCCGGGCGCCCCCGGTCGGGGCGTCCGGCCCCTGGCGCAGCAGCGCCACCCCGCCGGAGGCGGAGTTCAGCGTCCACCGGGCGGCGCCGCCACCCACGGTGCCGGTCGCGGCGCCGGCCGCGCAGCTCAGCCCGGGCACATCGGTGACCACCCGGCCCGTCCCGCTCGACGCCCGCACCCGCGCGTCCGCGTCGGGCGCGACCCGCACCGCGATGGACCCGGCGCCGGTGGTGACCTCGACGCCCCGCTCCGCGGCCGGCGCTCCCGGCGCGGGGGAGAGGTCCAGGTGGACCCCGCCCGTGTCGGTGCGCCCCGTCAGCCGCCCCGTCGCACCGGTGGCGGTCACCGCACCCGCCTCCGTCCGGAACGTCACGGCTCCGCCGGTGCGCCGGAACTCCACGGCGCCGTCCGCGGTGTGCACCTCCACCGGAGCCGCCGGCCCCGTCCGCCGGGTGCCGGCGGACAGCGCCGCCATCACCAGCACCGACGCCGACCGCGTCCGCACCGTGAGCGCCGCGTCGGGCGGCGCGGTCACCCGCAGCGCCGCGTGCGGGCTCCCCGTGCCCTCCAGCGCCACGAGGACCGAGCCGCCCGCCGCCCGGCCGGTCAGCCGTCCGCCGCGCAGCTCCCGCAGCTCCACCCGCACCCTCCGGGCGGCGGGGTCGCGGGTCACGATCACCTCGCCCGCGCCGACGAGCAGCTCCAGCCGGGAGCCCGGCGCGGTCGGGGCGGGCAGGTCGAGGGAGCCGGGCCGGGTCAGTGCCGGACAGCTGTCGGGTCGCGCCACGGGGCCTCCTGCGAGCCGGAAGGGGGAGTGCGCCGCACGGCCCCCGGGCGGCGGCCACCGGCGCGGGACGCGGATTCCCGCCGTCCGTTCACGATAGGTCGCGACTGTCGCGGTGCCAACCGCGACGGCCGCCGTCGTTCACTCGTCGTCCTCGTCGTCCAGCCGGGCCAACCAGGTGGCCAGCCGCTCCACGGGGACCTCGAAGTCCGGGTTGAGGTCGACGAAGACCCGGAACTGCTCCGCCAGCCACCCCAGGCTCACCTCCTCCTCGCCACGGCGCTGCTCCAGTTCCTCGATGCCACGGTCGGTGAAGTACACGAAAGACGCTCCGCGGGGGTTCGGTGATCGATGGGACGACGGATCGGACCGTCGGACGGCGGCCTCGGCGGGCCGGTGTGTCGGTGTGTCGGCGGCGCCCGCCCATGGGGCCGCGCCGCCCGGGGCGGGACGGCGGACGGCACGGGGCCCGGACCGACGAGCGGTCCGGGCCCCGTGGGTCAGCCGGCGGTCAGAGGTCGAAGACCTCGTTGACCAGACCCTGCTGCTCCGCCTGGTGACGCTTGGCGGAACCCACGGCCGGGGAGGACGACGCCGGGCGGGAGACCCGGGTCAGCTTGTCCGAGCTGATCCGCGCCGAACCGATCACCTGGTCCAGGTGGTCGACGAGGCTCTGCGACAGGAACGGCCAGGCGCCCATGTTCGCGGGCTCCTCCTGGGTCCAGACGTAGCGCTCGGCGTTGCGGAACTTGGCCAGCTCCGCCTGGATCTCGTCGCCGGGCAGCGGGTACAGCCGCTCCAGCCGCACGATGGCGGTGTCGGTGGTCCCGCGCTTCTGCCGCTCGGCGTCCAGGTCGTAGTAGACCTTGCCGGAGCAGAAGACGACCTTGCGGACCGTGTCCGGGTCCACGCTGTCGTCGCCGATCACCGGGCGGAACCCGCCGGTGGTGAACTCCGACGCCTTGGAGGTCGCCGCCTTCAGCCGCAGCAGCGACTTCGGGGTGAAGATCACCAGCGGCTTGTGGTGCGGGTTGTGGACCTGCCACCGCAGGAGGTGGAAGTAGGTCGACGGCAGCGACGGCATGGCGACCGTCATGCTGTCCTGCGCGCACAGCTGCAGGAACCGCTCGATCCGCGCGGAGGAGTGGTCCGGGCCCTGGCCCTCGTAGCCGTGCGGCAGCAGCAGCGTGACGCCGGAGGTCTGCGCCCACTTCTGCTCCGCGGAGGAGATGAACTCGTCCACCACGGTCTGCGCGCCGTTGACGAAGTCGCCGAACTGCGCCTCCCACATCACCAGCGCGTCCGGCCGGGCGAGGGAGTAGCCGTACTCGAAGCCCATCGCCGCGTACTCGCTGAGCAGCGAGTCGTAGACGTTGAACCGGGCCTGGTCGTCCGACAGGTACAGCAGCGGGGTGTACTCGTCGGCGGTCTGCTGGTCGATCAGGACCGCGTGGCGCTGCACGAAGGTGCCGCGGCGCGAGTCCTGGCCGGCGAGGCGCACCGGGGTGCGCTCCATCAGCAGCGAGCCGAAGGCGAGCGCCTCACCCATCGACCAGTCGATGTTGTCGTCCTCGACCATCGCCGCGCGCCGCTGGAGCTGCGGCAGCAGCCGGGGGTGCACCTCGATGCGGTCGGGGATGTTGACCTGCGACTCGGCGATCCGCTTCAGGGCCTCCTGGCTGACGGCCGTCTCCACCGGCACGGGGAAGCCCCCGAGCGGCGGCGGGACGTCGGCCGGAGCGTCGGTCCCGGTGGCCTCGCGGACCTCCTTGAAGACCTTCTCCAGCTGGTCCTGGAAGTCCTTCAGCGCCTGCTGCGCCTCCTCCAGCGTGATGTCGCCCCGACCGATGAGGGACTCGGTGTACAGCTTGCGCACCGAGCGCTTCTTGTCGATCAGGTTGTACATCAGCGGCTGAGTGAACGCCGGGTTGTCGCCCTCGTTGTGACCGCGGCGGCGGTAGCAGACGAGGTCGATGACGACGTCCTTGTTGAACGCCTGCCGGTACTCGAAGGCCAGCCGGCCCACGCGGCACACGGCCTCGGGGTCGTCGCCGTTGACGTGGAAGATCGGCGCCTCGATCATCCGCGCGACGTCGGTGCAGTACATCGACGAGCGGGAGGAGGTCGGGGGCGCCGTGTAGCCCACCTGGTTGTTGATCACGACGTGCACGGTGCCGCCGGTGCGGTAGCCGCGCAGCTGCGACATGTTGAGCGTCTCCGCCACGACGCCCTGGCCGGCGAAGGCCGCGTCGCCGTGGATGAGGATCGGCAGCACGGTGAAGTCCGCGCCGCCCTTGCCGATGATGTCCTGCTTGGCACGCGCCACACCCTCGACGACCGGGTTGACGGCCTCCAGGTGGGAGGGGTTCGCGGTCAGCGAGACCTGCATCTTCTCGCCGCCCAGACCGGTGAAGGTCCCCTCGGTGCCGAGGTGGTACTTCACGTCGCCGGAGCCGTGCGTCGACTTCGGGTCGAGGTTGCCCTCGAACTCGCGGAAGATCTGCGCGTAGGACTTGCCGACCACGTTGGCCAGCACGTTGAGCCTGCCGCGGTGGGCCATGCCGATGACGGCCTCGTCCAGCGCCGCGCCGCTCGCCTCGTCCAGGATGGCGTCCAGCAGCGGGATGACGGACTCGCCGCCCTCCAGGGAGAACCGCTTCTGCCCGACGTACTTGGTCTGCAGGAAGGTCTCGAACGCCTCGGAGGCGTTGAGCCGCCGCAGGATGCGCAGCTGCTCCTCACGCTCCGGCGGGGTGTGCGGCTGCTCGACCCGGTCCTGGATCCACTTCCGCTCCTGCGGGTCCTGGATGTGCATGTACTCGATGCCGGTGGTGCGGCAGTACGAGTCGCGCAGCACGCCGAGGATGTCCCGGAGCTTGAGCATCGACTTGCCGGCGAACCCGCCGACCGCGAACTCGCGCTCCAGGTCCCACAGGGTGAGCCCGTGCTCCTTGATGTCCAGGTCGGGGTGCTTGCGCTGCTTGTACTCCAGCGGGTCGGTGTCGGCCATGAGGTGGCCGCGGACCCGGTAGGAGTGGATCAGGTCGAAGACCCGGGCGGCCTTGGTGACCTCGTCGTCGTGGCTGACGTCGATGTCCCGGTGCCAGCGGACCGGCTCGTACGGGATCCGGAGCGCCTCGAAGATCTCGTCGTAGAAGCCGTTCTCGCCGAGCAGCAGCGACGACATGGTGCGCAGGAACTCGCCGGAGGCGGCGCCCTGGATCACCCGGTGGTCGTAGGTGCTGGTCAGCGTCATGACCTTGGAGACACCGAGGCGGTTCAGGGTGTCCTGGCTGGTCCCCTGGAACTCCGCCGGGTACTCCATGGCGCCGACGCCCACGATGACCGACTGGCCGGGCATCAGACGCGGCACCGAGTGGACGGTGCCGATGCCGCCGGGGTTGGTCAGCGAGACGGTGACCCCGGTGAAGTCGTCCATCGTCAGCTTGTTGGAGCGGGCGCGGCGGACGATGTCCTCGTACGCCTGCCAGAACTCGAAGAAGCTGAGGGTCTCCGCCTTCTTGATGGCCGCGACGACGAGCTGGCGGTCGCCGTTGGGCTTCACCAGGTCGATGGCGAGCCCGAGGTTGACGTGCTCGGGCTTGACCAGCGTCGGCTTGCCGTCCTTCTCGGCGAAGGAGTTGTTCATGTCCGGCATCGCCTTGACGGCCTGCACCATGGCGTAGCCGATGAGGTGGGTGAAGGAGACCTTCCCGCCCCGGGCGCGCTTGAGGTGGTTGTTGATGACGATGCGGTTGTCGAACAGCAGCTTCACCGGGACCGCGCGGACGGAGGTGGCCGTCGGCAGTTCCAGCGAGGCGTTCATGTTCTTGGCGACCGCGGCCGAGGGGCCGCGCAGCGTCACCATCTCGGGGCCGGAGGAACCGGACTCGGCCGGCTTCTCCTGCTTGGCGGCGGGCTTGGCCGCCGCCTTCGCGGGGGCCTTCTTCGCCGGGGCCGGCTTCGAGGCCGCCTTCTCCGCGGGGGCGGTCTCGGCGGGGGCCTTCGACGACGCGTCGGCGGACGCGGCGGCCTGCGGCTCCGCGGGCCCGCCGTCGTCCGAGCCGGCCGAAGCCGCGGGTGCGTCACCGGCGGAGCCGGCGGCAGCCGGCTTCTTCGCCGCGTCGTTCGCGCCCGGCTTGTAGTCGGCGAAGAAATCCCACCACGCCCGGTCGACGGAGTTCGGGTCCTTCAGGTACTGCTGGTAGATCTCGTCGACGAGCCATTCATTGGCGCCGAATCCGGCCGCTGGGCCGGTTCCTGACGCGGCCTGGCCTGATCCGGCCTGGTCGGTGGAGGCACTCGAGGTGTTCGGGGACTGTGGCGACACGGCGGCAACCGCCCTCTTCCGCTTCGCAAGGTGATGGACAGCGGAGATCAAGGCTACGCCTTCACCCGGCCGCGGCGCAGTCCCCGGTCCTCAGAGGTCGCGTACGTCACATTTAGCGCGGGGTTTCGGCGGTGTTCAGCAGGGGAACAAACTCGGGTTCGGCGGGATGCGGCATCGCCAGTCGGCGGCTGCGACCACCGGCCACATCCGGACATCGGCGTCCTCGCGGCCGCGACCCGCACCGACCGCCGGCGAACCGACGAGGTGCGGTGACGCGGCGGAAAACCGCCGGTGAGCGGCGCCCTGCCGGCCCACGCGGCACCGCGGCGCCCGAGGGCGCCGAGCGGCTCCCGGCGTGTCGCACGGGGTACGGCCGCGTGCGACACACGGTCCCGCGCCGCACGGATCGCCGTCACCGACGTCGTGGGCGGCTCGCGGGGACCGGCAGCACACCTGGGACGACCCTACGTCAACCTGTCTCCGGGGTCTTCTCCCGGAAGGGTGAGGCGGATGTGGCAGCCGCTCGGCGACTCCACGACGGCGATGGTGCCGCCGTGGAGGTTCACCGCCCAGTGGGCGATCGCCAGCCCCAGCCCGGTGCCGCCGTCACGCGGCGTCTCCCCGGGCAGCCCCGCCCGTCCGAAGCGCTCGAACACCCGCTCGCGCTGGTCCTCCGGGATCCCCGGACCCTCGTCCCGGACCTCCAGCACCAGCCCGCCCGGCAGCGCACCCGGCCGGGCCACCACCGTGACCCGCCCGTCCTTGGGGCTGTGCTTGACGGCGTTGTCCACGAGGTTGGTCACCACCTGGTCCAGCCGCTCCGGATCGGCGCTGGCGACGAGGTTCTCCGGCGCGACGTCCAGGTGCACCCGGACGTCGGTCCGCGAGTGGCCCCGCCCGGCGGCCCAGTCGGCGTTGTCCGCCACCGTCTCCAGGTAGGCGCCCACCGAGAACTCGCGCGGCTGGAGCGGCACCACCCCGTTCTCCAGCCGGGAGAGGTCCAGCAGCTGCGCCACCAGCCGACCCAGCCGCTCCGCCTGCCGCAGCGCGGTCTCCATGGTCCTCTGGTCGGGTTCGGCCACGCCGTCGACGACGTTCTCCAGGACCGCCTGCAACCCGGCGATCGGGGTGCGCAGCTCGTGCGAGACGTTGGCGACGAGTTCCTTGCGGTGCCGGTCGGTCGCCTGGAGGTCGGCGGCCATCCGGTTGAAGGCCCGGGCCAGGTCGCCCAGCTCGTCCCGCCGCCCCACCCGCACCCGGCGCTGGTAGTCACCGCGCGCCATCGCCCGCGCCGCCGCGGTCATCTCCGTCAGGGGGGCGGCGAGTCCCTGCGCCACGAACTGCGTCAGCAGCAGCGAGGCGATGACCGCTATCAGCGCGATCAGCCGCAGTTCGATCGCCGACCGGTAGGCGAGCAGGATCAGCACAGTGGTGATCACCACCGAGACGATCACCAGCGCGCCGAGCGCCGCCTGCACCGAACGGAACGGGTCGAGCGGCCGGCTCAGCTCCCACAGCCGCTTCAGCGGCGCGGTCCGCGAACGGCCCTCCCCGTCCGGACGGAGGTCGCCGTCCGGACGGGGAGGACCCTCCGGGGAGAGGGGACCGAGCGGCCCGCCGGGCACGTCCGCCACCGGGGCTCAGCTTCCGTCGGCGATGACCGTGGTACCCGGCGCGGCCTCCAGGGCGTAGCCCACCCCGTGCACCGTCCGGATGCGCTCGGCACCGATCTTCCGCCGCAGTGCCTTGACATGGCTGTCGACGGTGCGGGTGCCCGAGGCGTCGGCCCAGTCCCAGACGTCGGCCAGCAGCTGCTCCCGCGTGAGGACCGCGCGGGGCGAGCGGGCCAGGCGCATCAGCAGGTCGAACTCGGTGGGGGTGAGGTGGACGTCCTTGCCGCCGGCGCGCACCCGGCGCTGCGCCCGGTCGATCTCCAGGTCGCCGAGCCGCACCCCGCCGGGGCGCGGCGCGGTGGCCGCAGCCGCCGCGCGCTCCACGCGCCGCAGCAGCGCGTGGGTCCGGGCGACCAGCTCCCGCATGGAGAACGGCTTGGTCATGTAGTCGTGCGCGCCGACGCCGAGTCCCACCAGCATGTCGGTCTCGTCGTCCCGCGCGGTCAGCATCAGCACCGGCACCGGGCGCTGCGCCTGGACCCGGCGGCAGACCTCCAGCCCGTCGAAACCGGGCAGCATGACGTCCAGCACCATCACGTCGGGCTGGAACCCCCCGGCGGCGTCGACCGCTGCCGGGCCGTCCGAGGCGGTCTGCACGAGGAAGCCCTCGGCGGTCAGCCGCACGGAGATCGCGTCGAGGATGGTGGGGTCGTCCTCGACCACCAGGATCCGGCGCTGCGCGCCGGGCGTGCCGGTGGCGCCGGCCTCCGCGGGGTCGCCGGTCCCGTCGGTCGCCGGGGTCTCGCCGCCGACCGGACCGCCGTCGGGTATCGGACCGGTGACCGGTGGGCCGTCGTGGCCTGTGGTCGTGGGGCGCGGCTGTTCCTCGCCGTTGCCCGCAGTGATGTCGCTCTGTGTCATCTGTCCCGCCCCGGGAGAGTGTGTGGAGCCAGTCGGCTGGGTCTGGCTTTCCTGCTGCTGGTGAGCAGCGTACGGCGCCGTGCGCCGCACGGGCTACGGAGTCGGGTGAGCCGGGTGGATCATGCGGCGCGGACCGTGCGGCGGCGGGGCGCGGCGCCCGCCCGGGGGCGACCCCGCTCGGCGCGCGGACGATGCAAGGGAGCGCCGGCGCACGGCGCGGGCGCCCGGCGCGGGGACGCCCGAACGCGCGGCCGCGTTGCTGCCCGCCGCCGACCGCGGTCGGTCGCCCGCCCGGCAGTCGGGGGTGGGTGGCGTACGGGCCTCGATGTCCATGCCCCATACCTGCCCAGCGGTCGGCGGACGATGACACCGGCGGACCATCGGTGGGCGCCGACCCGTTCCGGACCGCGGGTCAGTCCCCGGTCGCCCCGCGGTGCTCCGCCGCCACCGCGGGAAGGGCGACGACCACCGCGGTGGCGTCGTCGTGGCGCTTGCCGCGCGGGTGCGCCGCCCCGTCCGGGTCGCCGCGCTCCGCCGCGCGGACCGCCGCGACCGCCGCGGCGGGGCCGTCGGTGGTGAGCAGCGTGTGCAGCGCCGACCAGTCGCCGAGCCGGAAGACCTCGCTCCACCGGCCCACCCCGTCGGTGAACGCCGCGAGCCCGGCCACCTCGGCGCGGGGCCGGCTGCCGGTGACGGCGTGCCCGGCGGCCGCCGGGTCGGCGGCCGCGGTGTGGAAGCCGCCCGGTGCGTTGCGCAACGACTCCAGCCGCGCGGCGCGCTGTCCGTGCGGCGCGCTGCGTGCCACGGCGCGGGCGCCGTCCAGGGCGGTGTCGAGCACGGGGACCACGCCGCCGCCCGCCGTCGCGACCAGCAGGGTCGCGTCGCAGAGCACCAGGTGGTCGACGCGGTGCTCGTCCCAACGGCAGACGACTGCCGTGGCCTGTGGGGTCCGCGGGTGAGAAAGGTCACACGTATGACGATGGGCCTGCGCGGTGCGGTCAATGGCCTGGACCAGGCACTCGGCGAGGGCGGTGGCCTTGCTCGCGGTCGCCGCGCTCAGCAGTTCCGAACCGAGCCGCGTGACGAACCACGGGACGCCGTGCCGGCAGCCGTCGTCCCCGGCCGGGGGCGTGACACCGTCCAGCACCACCAGAGCCCCGGCAGTGCCGGCGGAGGGGGCGGCCACCGCCGCGAAGTCCTCGTTGGGTCGGCCGGGGTCGCCCGGCTCCGTGACGAGTGCGACCTGTGTGGCGTGCATGACCGGTCCCGTCCGTCGGGCCAGCGCTCGGCCGGCGGGTCGGCCGCCGGAGGTCGGCGGGAAGGCCATGGTGACACGGTGTCATCGGCGCGGCGGCGCAGCTGACACCGTCGGCGGGGCGTGCGCGCGGGTGGGCGGGCCCGGCGGGAGCGGGCCACGGCGGCCCGCGGAAGAGGGGTCGGGCGGCGGCCGGGCATCCTTGCAGGAACGGTCCGGCTTCGCCACCGGCGTGGCCGTTTTCGTTCCCTGGCGGCCCGTTACCGGTGAAGTAAGCTTCCGCAGTCCGTTGCCCACGGCCCGGACACGGGCAGCCAGGACAGGAATGTGAGCACAGGTGCGGAAACCCAGGCCACAGGCGCCGGTTGACGGTACGTCACCCCAGGCCGGTTCACCCGCAACCGTGCCCGGCACGGACGCGGCCCAAACCCCGGTCGACACCGACGGGTTCCGCCCCCGGGGACGGCGGGGACGCGCGCGGTCGCGGCTGCTGGTCGGCGTGGTCATCGGCTCCGCCGCCGTCCTCGCCGCAGGGACCCCGGCCCTGGTGGCGGCCGGTGAACGCCTCTCCGACACCCAGCGGTTGGTCGAGGGCGCCGAGCTGGCGCAGCAGGCCGTCTCCCTCGCGCACGTCCTCGCGGACGAGCGCGCGACGATGACGACCCTCGCCGCCGCCCCCGCGGGGACCGTCGAGCCGCCCACCGAGAGCGACCAGGCGCGGGCCGACCGCCGGGCCGAGGACCTCCGCCCGCTTCTGCCCGCGGCGGACCGGGAACTGCTCGACGAGATCCCCGCCGCCCGCGCCGCGGCGGACTCCGGCGACCCCGTCGCCGTCCACGCCGCCTACACGCGCATCATCGACGGCCTCGGCGCCACCGGCCGTGCGGTCGCCCGCGCGCGACCCGACCGCGGCGCGGCGCCCTCCTCCGACGCCCTCCCCGACCTCGCGCGCGCCGTCGAGGCGTCGGCCGCCACCCGGGGCCTGCTCACCGCCGCGCTGGTGGCGGAGCCCGGCGACCAGGAGCGCGACCTGCTCGCGCTGGCCCGCCGCTCGCACGCCCGGGAGGGCGCGGCGGGGGGGGACTTCGCCGCCACCGCGGGGGAGGACGGCCGCACCGCCTACGGCTCCACGGTCACGGGGCCCGGCGTGAGCGCCGCCGAGGAGCGGGTGGAGGAGCTGACCGCGCTGCCCTTCCTGAGCGAGGAGTCGCGGGCGGTCGCCCCGGCCGAACTGGCCGCCGAACTCGGCTCCCGTACCGAGCTCCAGCGGAGCCTGCTCTCCAACTTCGGTGCCGAGCAGACCCGTTCGCTGACCCAGCTGCGGGAGGACGACCTCACCGCGATCCAGGTGCACGCCGCCGTCACCGGTGGGGCGCTCCTGGTGGCGCTCGCCGCCGGGATCTGGGCGGCGCGTTCGGTGACCTACCCGCTCGCCGTGGTGCGGCGCGGCGCCCGCCGGGTGGCGGACGCACCCTCGGCCGAGCCGGCGGTCCGCTACGCCGGCCGCAACGACGAGTTCGCCGACGTGGTGGCCGCCGTCAACAAGCTGCACTCCCGGGCGGTGGAACTGCACCGCTACCAGACCGGCGAGAGCGACGACCACGAGGCGCTGCGCGCGGAGCTCGCCGAGGTCCGGGGCGAGCAGCGCGAGCTGATCGACAAGCTCGCGGCGCAGACCCGCGTCATGCACGCCAACCTCACCCACCACGCGCGGATGGCCCTGGACCTCGCGGGGGACCAACTGGACATCATCGGGCGGCTGGAGGAGCACGAGACCGACCCCGACGAGCTGGCCACGCTCTTCGCCCTGGACCACCTCGCGGCCCGGATGCGCCGCCACAGCGAGAACCTGCTGCTGCTGGCCGGGGTGGAGCCCGACGCGCCCTTCCCCCGCCCGCTGCCGCTGGTGCAGGTGGCGCTCGCGGCCGTCAGCGAGTCCGAGCGCTACGAACTGGTCGACGTCGAGCAGCCGGTCCCGGCCGTCCTGGTCTCCCCGGTCGCCGCTCGCGACCTCGGCCACCTGCTCGCCGAGTTCCTCGACAACGCCTCGGCGTTCTCACCTCCCGGCGCGCGCGTCCTGCTCTCCGCCGTCGTCCGCGAGGACAGCTCGGCCGCGCCCGTCGCCCCGGCCACGGGCGACCGGGCCGACGGGGAGGCGGACGACGCCGCCGGCCCGGTGCTGCCCGCGCAGCGCCGCGGCTGCCGGTCGGTCCTCATCCGCGTGCAGGACGACGGGCCCGGCGTGCCGGACGAGCGGCTCACCGCGCTCAACAGTCAACTGGCCGACCCGTCGGGGCCGCCGCCCGGCGCCCGCGGCGAACCCGCGGCGGCCATGGGCATCTACACCGCCGCGCGGCTGGCGGCACGCCACGGGCTGCGGGCGCGGCTGCGCCATCGCGCCGAGGGCGGCACCTGCGCCGAGGTCGAGCTCCCGGCATCGCTCCTCAGCGACGAGGACAGCTCCGAGGCGGAGATGTTCGCCGCGCTGGCGGCCGGCGACCGCACCGCCGCCCCGGCCGGCGCGGGGACGGGCGCTCCGCACGTCCCCGCCCCGGCCGGCGGCGACCAGGACACCATGGTGCTGCCGACCGTCCGGGGCACGGCGCGACTCGGGGAGCGCCCCCAGCACGACACCGCCGGCGACGGCGGCCCCGACGTGGTCGGTGCCGAGGAGCTCCGGCGCCGCCTCGGAGGTTTCCAGCGTGAGGCCCGTCGGGGCCAGCACGAGGGCGAGTCGGCGGGTCCGCCGGCCGAGGAGGAGATGCAGTCGTGATCGAGTACAGCGAAGCCCCCGCCTCGGACGAGTGCGAAGGTCTGCGCGGCCTGCGCTGGCTGCTGACCCGGCTGCTGGAGGAGGTGCCGGGGCTGCGGTCGGTCGCGGTGGTCTCGGCCGACGGCCTGGCGCTGCTCTCCTCCGAGCCCGGTGACCCCACCGGGCCCGCACCGGACCGGGCGGCGGCGGTCACCGCCGAGAGCGCGCCGACCGGCGACGGGGACGGCGACGGCCCCGCCCCGGGCGCGCGCGGAAAGGTGCCCGGCCCGCGCGGCGCCGCGGCCGACCTCGCCACCGTCGTCTCCGGCCTGGCCGCCCTGACGGGCGGCGCCGCCGAGCTCATGGAGGCCGGTGCCGTCAAGCAGACCATGGTGACCATGGCGGGCGGCAGCCTGCTGGTCATGGCGATCAGCGACGGGTCGCTCCTCGGCGTCCACACCGACACCGACACCGACCCCGGCCTGGTGGCGTACCACATGGGGTTGTTCGTGGGCCGCGCCGGGCATCTGCTGACGCCGGAGCTCCGCGCCCGGCTGCGGGAGCAGGCGGGCCACCCGTCCGAGGCCGCGCCCGGGGAGTGACGGACGGGCCGGCCCCCGGTCGGCGCGCGCGGTCTCAGCAGCCGCCCGGCACGGGGCACACCACCCCGGGCGCCCCGGGGTCCGGGCGCACGGCGCCCTGCAC
>NZ_JAAVJC010000409.1 GCF_012033785.1 Streptomyces bohaiensis | reverse complement strand
CCGGGGCGGGTCAGCAGCCGAACCACTGCCACCAGTGGCACTCGCGGTCGGGCTCCTCCTCGTCCTCGTCGTCCTCCTCGTCCTCCTCCTCCGGAGGGTCCGCGCAGGGTGGCGGAACCGGCCCGATCCGCAGGGCCGACCCGTCCGCCGGTGCAGGTGCGCGGCGGGTGCCGGAAAGGTGCGGCGGCAGCGCTTTCCGTGGCGCGCCGTACGCCCGCGGTGGCGGACCGTGGCGGCCGGGCCGCCCGGCGCCGCGACGCGGCGGGCGAACCGCCCCTCGGCGCACGCCCCTTACCCACGTCAGCCGCGGTGAACCGCCCTCGTGAGGGCGTCCGCGGACCCCGTCCCGGCCCGGGAAACGCCCGGAAAGCACCGGTCCCCGGGGGCGGTTGCACGCAACCCGCCCACAGCCTGGGACCGGGCGTCTAGGGTCCTGACATGGCCGTGCGACAACTCTGCGAACCCGGCGTACTCGACACCAGCCGCCCGCTGGCAGGCCGCGCGGCCGTACCGGAGCGGGTCCTCGGTGTCGCCGCCACCCGGGACCTCGCGACCGTGGCCGTCGCCACCTCCGCGCCCTGGTTCCCCGGCCTCGGCGAGCTGCTGCTGCTGCGCCCGGCGTCCGGCGCGTCCCCGGTACGGCTGCCCCTGGTGCGCGGCGCCCGCTCGGCGGTCGCCCACGACCTCGTCCTCGGCGACGAGGGGGCCACGCTGACCGCCTCGCTCGGCGGCACGGACGACCAGCCGGGCGGGGGCACGGCCCACTGGTCCCTCACCGGGGAACCGCGGCAGCTCTGGAGCCGCGGTGCCGGCCGCGCCGCGCTCGGCGCCGACGGGGAACCGGGCCACATCCGCCTCGCCGTGAGCGAGGACGGCACCACCGTCGTCGGCTGCGACCCCGCCTCGCACCAGGTCACCGCGCTCGGAGCCCACGCCGGCAACCGGCTCTTCGACAGCGAGGGGGAGCCGGGCCGCCCCGGGGCGCTCGGCGGCACCGGGGCGGTGGCGGTGGACGCCCGCGGCAGCCGGATCGCGTTCCGGCTGTGCCGCTGCCACGGCCGCGCCCCCGAGGGGGAGATCGCGGTGCCGTCGCTGCGCACCGGCGCGTTCACCACCCACGCCACCGGCATGGCCTGGTGCTGCGGCATGGCCTTCAGCCCCGCCGGCAGCGACCTGGCGGTCGTCGGCGTCGCCGACGGGCGGGCGGTCGCCACGGTGGTCGACCTCACCGGCCGACCCGGCGACGCCCGGCCCTGGACGGTGCTCGGCCCGCTCTCGCCGGAGGCCCGGCGCCAGACGATCCGGCCGGTGTGGGGCGCCCTAGGCCCGCGTGCCGCCGTGCGCTCGGGGCACACCGTCACCGTGTGGGACCTCGCTCGGGGCAGCGCCCTGTACGCCGTCGAGGGGATGGGCACCGAGACCGCGTGGACACTGACCCCCGACGGCGGCGCCCTGGTGACCGCCACCCCCGACGTGCTGCACGCCCACCGCTTCGACGCCCCGGCGGCAGCCGCCGGGGCGACCGGGAACGAGGTCGGCCACCGTCCGTGACCCCGCTGCCCCTGCCACCGCGACCCGCCAGGACCGCCCCATGACCGACGCACCACGGCTCGACCGGCTCCTCGCCTCCCGCCCCGGACGCGACGCGTGGGACGAGGTGTGCGAGCTGCTGGAGCGGTGCGACGAGCCACGCCTCGCCGCCGTCTCCGCGGCCGTCCTGCGGTGGCCCGCCGCCCAGCGCCCCATGCCCGACCGCTGGTGGGCGCAGTGGACCCGGGGCGACGTCCGCCCGTACCACGCGCTGGCGGGCACCCGCGGCCTCGGCGGCCTGGACAGCGTCGAGACCGGGACCGTGCCCCGCCCCGTGGAGGAGGACTGGGCCGACTGGGCCGACCAGGCCGACCTCGCGGACCTCGCGGCGCTGAGCGGTCTGCTCGGCCCCCTCCGCCCCGCACCGCCGGCCACCGAGCCCGGCGCGGACGGGTTCGGCCCGGACGGCTTCGGCGCGGACGGGTTCGCCGTGCCCGGGCCCGCCGCGGGAGGACCGGGGGACGACCTGCCGCCGCCCGGTGTCCTCCCCGGCGCGGACGGCCTGTTCCCGCTCCACCGCGGCGCCGAGCCCCGGCTGTTCGGCGGCCCGCTCGACGGCTCCGGGGTGCCCGGCCTCGACACCCCCTACGCCTACGGCGACCCCGGCCCGCCCGGCCTCGGAGCGCCGCCCGGCCTCGGAGTGCCGCGCTTCCCGGACGACCCGGACGACCCGGACGACGCCCACGCCGCCGACGATGTGCTCGGACTGCCGCCGGCCGGCCTCACCGCGGGAGGACGCCACGAGACGACGGCGGGGCTCGACCAGGGCGCGGCCGCCGTCGCCGCACCGGCCTCGCTGCGGTGGCTCGCGGTGGCCGGCAGGGCCACCTCGGCGGCCCGCGGTGGCGACCTGGTCCGCTGGGAGACGACCCGGGACGCACCCCTGGTCCGGTACCTCAACGGTGCCGAGACCACCGACGAACCGACCGAGGTCCAGGTCAGCCCCGACGGGGAGGTGGTGGTCACCGCCGTCGAGGGCGGATGGGCGGCCTGGTCCGCCGCGACGGGGCGGCGGCTGTGGCTGCTCGGCCCCGAGGAGAACGGCACCGCGGCCGGCGGCCGCGGCTCCGACAGCCTCGACGACCCGGTCCGGCTGGCGTTCTCCGGGGACGGCCGCCGGCTGGCCTTCGGCACCACCGGCTCCGACGTCGTCGCCGTCGTCGACAGCCGGACGGGCGAGCCGCTGCTCAGCGTGGAGCCCGGCGCGGACGCCTTCGGACCGGTCGCGCTCGACGCCCACGGCCGCCTGCTCGCCCACGTCGCCCACGGCGGCCGCGTGGTGCTGCGCGACGTCGCGACCGGCGAGGTGGTGGCCGCGGGCGAGAGCGGCCTCACCTCCGTCGCCGCGCTGGCGCTCGCCCCCGACGGCCACGCCGTGTTCGCCGTCGGGGGAGCGGTGGGCGGCGGCCCGGGCGACGCCGGCCTCACCGTGCGGGCGCGGCCCGCGGCGCGGCTGCTGAGC
>NZ_JAAVJC010000408.1 GCF_012033785.1 Streptomyces bohaiensis | reverse complement strand
CAGCGCCCGCACGTCGTGCATCAGGTCGAAGGCGGAGAGCAGCGCGACCCCGGCGGAGAGGTCGTCCAGCTGCGGCCGCCACTTCGCGGTGGCGACGAGGACCTCCGGTACGCGATGACGCTGGTGGCGCCCGACGCCGCCCGCGGCGCGCAGCGGTACGCCGCCGCGGTGGCGGAGGCCCCGGAGAAGCTCACCGCGCGGCTGCGGAAGTCCGAGCGCGGCCTGGTCCAGTACGTGACCCGCGCGATGGTCCGCACCAGCCCGATGGCCCGGTTCACCGCCGTCGGCCTCGCCGTCCCGGTGGCGGACGGCCCGCCGCCCGACGCGCCGGAGTACGGCACGCCGGTGCCGCGCACCGGCCTGGACCGGGTCATGCTCGACCACGTGCTGGGCGGGGTGCACTCCGCCGAGGCGGCGTTCGGCCCCGACATCCTGGTGCAGCACCCCCCGACCTCCGAACGGGGACCCGACGGCAAGCTGTACTTCCTGCGCGCCACCGACCGCGGCGACGCCCAGCGGCTCTCGGTCGACACCAAGGGGCCGGTCGGGCTGCTGCTCGACGCCACCGCCATGGGCCCGCGCCGGTTCGCCGACGTCGTCGCCGACTTCCAGGCGCGCGCGGGCTGCACCACCGGCCAGGCCGAGGCCGCCGTCGGCGGCGCCGTCCGCGCCGGCTTCCTCACCACCCGGGTGCTGCCCGAGGACGGCGGCGCCGACCTCGCGGAGCTGCTGGACGCCCCGCAGGGGCCCCGCAGCGGCCCGGCAGCCGACCTGCTCCGCGAGATCGCCGCCACCGTGCCCGGCCTGCACGCCGTGCCGGCCGAGGAGCGGCCCGCGTCGCTGGAGCGGCTCCGCCGGTCCCTCGCGGAGCTGAGCATCGCCGCGCGGCGGCCCTCCCAGATCGTGGTCGGCGAGGACACCGCGCTGCCGTCGGTCCGCGTCGCCACCGCGAAGTGGCGGCCGCAGCTGGACGACCTCTCCGCCGGGGTCGCGCTGCTCTCCGCCTTCGACCTGATGCACGACGTGCGGGCGCTGCTGGTGGCGGGGTTCGTCGACCGCTTCGGCGCCGGCGCCGACGTCTCGCTGACCGAGCACGCCGACGCGCTGGTCCAGGAGATGTACCGGCGCGGACTGAGCATCGGCGAGGGCGTGCTGCCCGGCTCGCTGGGCCCCGCCGACGGCTCGCTGGACCGCCTCTACACCCTGCGCGAGCAGGTCGCCGACGCCGTCCACGCGGACCTGACCCGCGCCGCCGAGCGCGGCGAGGACGTGGTGTGGACGGCGGAGCGGGCCACCGAACTGGTCGCCGGCCTGCCCGACCGGTTCCGCCGCGACCCGCTCTCCTACGGCGTGCTGGTGCAGGCGACCGACGGGCGGCTGGTCTTCAACAACGCCTACGCCGGGCACGGCATGCTCCACGGCCGGTTCCTCGCCGCCGACCGCACCCTCGGCGGCGGCGCGCTGCCCCACCTGGCGCGGCGGGTCACCGAGCAGTACGCGTACGACGGCGCCCGCGTCGTGGAGGACCTGGGGCTGCACCGCCTCAACGTCAACGCCCACCCGCCCGTCCTGGCGGAGGGGCTGCGCCCCGACGACTGGTACGCGCTGCGGCTGGTCCACGACCCGGAGACCGACTCCCTCGGCATCCGGGACGCCGAGGGCCGCCCGCTGCGGGTCCTCACCCTGGGCACCGGGCACCCCGAGATGTACCCGCCGCCGCTGCGCCTGGCCAACTGGCTGACCGCCGCCGGGGAACTGCGGGAGAACCTCGTCGGCCGCTGGCACGACGCCGCCGGCTGGGACGGCCGCGCGACCCGCGCCTGTCCCCGGTTCTCCGTCGGCTCGGCCCTGCTGTCACGCCGCCGCTGGTACGGCGGCGAGGAGTTGGACGCGGCCGTCGCCGCCGGGCCGGCCGACCACGACCGGCTGCTGGCGCTGGCCCACTGGCGCGCCCGCCACGGCGTCCCGCACGAGGTCGTCATGAAGTCCGCCGACGACGGCTACCCCCGGTCCGCCGACGCGATGCGGGAGGTGGCCGCCGGCGACGCGGCCGGCCGTCCGCCGGGCGAGGAGGACCGCTCGGGGACCAACCGCGGCAAGCCGCAGTACGTCGACCTGGCGAGCGCGCTGTCCGTCGGCGTGCTGCCGCGGATGCGGAACCGGCAGGACGCCGGGTACCTGGAGGAGGCGCTGCCCGGCGTCACCGCGGGGCCGCACGCCATGGAGTGGGTGGTGGAGATCGGCCGCGGTCCCGGCGGGCCGTTCCAGTACGGAGGAAAAGCCTGATGGTCCTGCGCGCACGTCCCTACCTGCACTACGCGCCGGTCCCCGGCGGGGTCTACTTCAGCGGCCCCGGGGCGCAGTTCGTCATCAACGGGCCGGAGCTGCTCTACAAGGTCGCGGACGTCTGCGTCCCGTTGCTGGAGGAGGGCACCACCGAGGACGCCCTGGTCACCGCGCTCGGCAGCGAGCGCGCCCGGCCGGTGGTCCGCAAGATCGTCGCCGACCTCGCCGGCCACGACCTGATGCTGGACCAGGGGCGCCTCACCGTCCCGGAACCGCCGGCCGAGGAGCGCGAACGCCACGCCGAGGCGCTGGCCCACCTGGAGGCGGCGCTCGACGACCCCTACGCCGTCTTCGCGCGGCTCCGCTCCGCCGTCGTGCTGCTCTGCGGCGCGGCCGACGCGGTGCTGCCCGCCGCCCGCGGACTGCACCGCGCCGGGATCACCGCCCTGACCGTGGCGACGCCCGACACCGACCGGGTCGCCGACACCGCCGACCGCCTGGGCATCACGGTCGTGCCCACCGCCGAGGGCGGGCGACTGCCCGACCCCGACGCCGTGCCCGACCGGGTCGACGCCGTGCTCTGCTGCCCCGACGTCACCCGCGGCGATGCCGCCCGCGAGGAACTCGCCCGATTCGCGGCCGCGTTGCCCACTGGCACCCTGCTGGTGCCGGTGGTCGGGGACGGGCACCTGGTTGTCGCCGGCCCCGCCGCCCGTGCCGGGGCGGTCGACCGGGCCGGCGCGCTGCTCCGCCGGGCCGCCCCGCCGG
>NZ_JAAVJC010000407.1 GCF_012033785.1 Streptomyces bohaiensis | reverse complement strand
GGACGGGGCGGCTGCGCGCCGCCCCGTCCCGCGGCCCCGTCCCGTGGCACGAAGTGGCCGGCGCCCCCTGACGTGCGGTGCGCCCCTGGCTTACGCTGCCGTGGTTGACGGGACGAGGGAGGGCGCAGGAATGACCGGACCGGCGAGCGGAGCGCTGTGGGGGCGCGCCGAGCAGCAGGACTTCCGCAGCCGGGTACGGGGATGCCTGCTGGGTGGCGCCATCGGTGACGCCCTGGGCGCCGGGGTCGAGTTCGACTCGCTCGCCGAGATCCGCGACCGCCACGGCCCGGCCGGGGTCACCGACTACGTCCCCGCCTACGGGCGGCGCGGCGCCGTCACCGACGACACCCAGATGACGCTGTTCACCCTCGACGGCCTCATCCGCGCCCACATCCGCCGCGACTCCGGCGCCTGGCACCCGCCGACCGACGTGCACGCCGCCTACCGCCGCTGGTACCGCACCCAGAACGACTGGGGGCCGGACGAACGACGTGCCGACGACGGCTGGTTGGCCCGCCAGGAATGGCTCTACGCTCGCCGCGCCCCCGGCAACGCCTGCCTCGCGGGACTCGCCGACGACGTGCTCGGCACCGTCGAGAAGCCCAAGAACCCGAACTCCAAGGGGTGCGGCACCGTCATGCGCTCCGCCCCCTTCGGGCTGCTGGCCGGTTGGGAGCCCCAACTCGTCCTCCAGCTCAGCGTCGAGTGCGCCAGCCAGACCCACGGCCACCCCACCGGCCGACTCGCCGCCGGCGCCTTCTCCGCGATCGTCCATGCCGTCATCCGGGGCGACACCCTGGAGGACGCCGTGCAGAAGGCCATGGCGCTGCTCGCGACCCGCCCCGAGCACCAGGAGACGACCGACGCGCTCCAGCGGGCGCTCGCCGCGGTCCGTGCGGGCCCGCCGACGCCGGAGCGGCTCGCGGAGCTGGGGGAGGGGTGGGTGGCCGAGGAGGCGCTGGCGATGGGCGTGTACTGCGCCCTTGTCGCCCAGGACGTCCGGCACGGACTGCTGCTGGCCGTCAACCACGGCGGCGACTCCGACTCCACCGGCTCGATCTGCGGCAACCTGCTCGGCGCGCTGCACGGGGAGACGGCGCTCCCGCCGGAGTTCCTGCCGGAGTTGGAAGGCAGGGCGACGATGCTGGAGCTCGCGGACGACTTCGCGCTGGAGATGACGCAGGGGCCCGCGCTGCACGGGCCGGGCGGCGCGGTCGCCGCCTGGCTGGAGCGCTACCCGCGGGGATGACACCGGCCGGCGGCGCGGCGTCCCGGTGCCGGGACGCCGCGCCCGTGGGCTCCGGCGGCCCGGCGGTCGGGGTCAGCGGCGTGCGAGGGTGCCGTCGCCCACCGCGGTGACGAAGCTGTTCCAGGAGCCGGGGACGAAGCCGAGGCGGGGACCCGCGGGCGCCTTGGAGTCGCGGACGGCCGCCGTTCGCGGCGCGGGCGAGCACACCTCGACGCACGCCCCGTTGCCGCCCGAGTAGGAGGACTTCCGCCAGCTGTGCGTCCTACCGTGCTGAATTGCCATGACTTGCCTCCGGCTCCTTTCCAGGATTCACCTGGTAGGTCAGTTGGGTGCGCCGGCGGGGGAGGGGGGCCGGCAGCCCCTGGTGTCGTACTCGGCGTGCCCGTCAGGACGCTTTCGCAGACCGTACTGGTCCACGTGGTCATGCCTTGTGTCTGATCACTCGACAAGGTGATTCCCCGGAACAAGGCTGCGTTCGGCTCGTGGGTCGGTGTAGCATCCGCGCCGACTTCGCCGCGCAGCGCCGGGAAATCGTCCGACGGTCTGCATTCCCCCACGCCCGCCGCACCATCCCGCGGCCGGGCTCCTCCCGGAAGCCGCCCCTCGACCTCGCCGCACCACCCGGCGCAGCAGACCGCCCCGCCGGCGCACCCGCACGCGGCACGCACCGCGCGCGCCCGGGCGCACCCCCCTCGGCCGGGGCGGAGCCGGAACCCGCCCCGGCCGAGGGGCACGCCGTGTGCGGTCGAATTCAGGAACCGGCGCGCGACTCGCTTTCCTCCGCTATTGCCCGGACGAAATCACGGGTCTTCTCCGGGCTCAGCGCCTGCGCCCGGAGGTGCTCGTACAGCACGCTGTAATTCTGCACATCGTGCGGCTTTTCCAGATAGAGGTCGTTGGTGACCCCTTCCAGATACACCACCGTGGAGTCGTTGGCCTCGGGGAACTCCATTATCGCGTACTGGCCGTTGACGCCCGGGTGCGCTCCCGACTCGAACGGCATCACCTGGAGCGTGATGTGCGGCAGATCGGACACCTCGACGAGATAGCGCAGCTGCCGCGCCATCACGGCGGGCCCGCCGACCTGTCGGCGCAGCGCCGCCTCGTCCACCACCGCCCACAACCGCAGCGGCCGCCGCTCGTCGCGCACCCGTTCCTGGCGCCGCATGCGCACCTCGACGCGGCGCTCCACGTCGGAACGCGCCACCTCCGGCAGCGCACCGGAGATCACGGCGGCGGCGTAGTCGGCGGTCTGCAGCAGGCCGGGGACCACCTGCGGCTCGTAGACCCGCAGCGAGGCCGCGTCCATCTCGAGGCCGATGTAGACGCTGTAGCCCGGGGACAACTCGGCGAACGCGTGCCACCAGCCCTGCTGGCGCGACTCCCGCGCCATCTGCATCAGCGACTCCACCAGCCGCCGGTCCCGCACCTCGTAGACACTGCACAGGTCGCGGACGTCCCGCTGGGAGATGCTGCGGCGCCCGTTCTCCAACCGGCTGATCTTCGACTGCGAGACCAGCAGGCGGTCGGCGACCTCCTCCGCGGTCATGCCGCGGTCCTCGCGGAGCCTGCGCAGCTCCTGGCCGAGTCTGCGCCGCCGGACCGTGGGATTGACATTGCCCGCCACGGACAGTCCACCTCCGTAGATCATGTGACTACCGATCACGAGACTGCCACCTCACCGCCACCGCCCGCTGCCGAACGCGGAGACTCCACCCGGCTCACACACGCCGCCGAACGCCCCGGCACGCACCGCCCGGCGCGGGAGCGCCCGGTGGCGGGTCGGTTCCGGCGGCGGGCCGGGGCGTTCGGC
>NZ_JAAVJC010000406.1 GCF_012033785.1 Streptomyces bohaiensis | reverse complement strand
CCCTTCGGCGGGGGCGGGACGCCCCCGCGCCACCGCCTGCCCCGCCCCGTCCCGACGATGCGCCGCGCGCCCCGGTCCGGCGGGAACCGGTCGTCGACAGCCGGGTTCCGGCCGTCCGCCCGGCTCGCCGCCGCCCGGGCCACCACCGCTCTCACCCGTCGTGGGGCACCACCGTCACGGTGCCGTTGCGGGTGCTGAGCGAGATCAGATGCTGCGTGCCGCCCTCCTCGACCGAACTCGTCACCCGGCCGTTGCGGTTCTCGGTCTCCACCCGGTACGCGGCGTCCCCGGGGACCTCGATCCGTGCGCTGCCGTTCAGGGTCGCCGCCTCCAGCAGGTCCGGCGCGCGGGCGACGTGCAGCTCGATGCTGCCGTTGCGGGTGTGGGCGCGTACCTCGGCGGCGGTCAGTCCGGAGGCGTCGATGGAGCCGTTCCGGCTGTGCAGCGCCACCGGGCCGGCCGCGTCCGTCACCTCGATGGTGCCGTTGCGGGTGGTCAGATGGAGCGAGGCGGTCAGCCCCTCGGCGGCCAGCGCCCCGTTCCGGCCCTCGACGCGGACGTCCAGCGCCTCGGGCACCGCGACCTCGTGCCGGGCCGAGCAGCGCGCGGCCATTCCCGAGCAGTCGACCCGGAAGGTCAGCCGCCCGCCGTCGTCCATCTCCCAGTCGACGGAGGCGTCGGAGGCGACGGCGGTCACGTCGAACCACCGGGTCACCAGCACCTCGCCGTCCAGCGAGGCGTCGGGCACCACGGTCACGTCGGTGTTGCCCGAGTCGACGACGAGTTCCTCGGCCTCGACGGTGAACGACCGCTGCTCGCCGTCGACCGACACCCGCTGCGCGGAGCAGCCGGTCATCGACAGGCCGGCCACCAGCAGCAGGCCTGCCACGGCCAGCGGCGAGGCGGCGGTCAGCAGGGGACGTCGGGGCACGGGGACCTCCCGGTCTCTCGGGGCGGGTACCGGCGCGACCCGGCCCGGTCGAGCGGCGCGCGAGAGCGCCGCCACCGGGCCCGACGCCGCCGGGAACTGACGGACGGTGGGACTCGTCGACAAGGACGCGGGGGACTCGCCCCGGGTTGCTCGCCGGGCCGCGCGCCGCGGGCCGGCCGCGGCGCGGTGGCAGTTGCCCGGCACCGGCCCCGGCCGGGTAGGGTGTGGGATTCCCGGGCGCATAGCTCAGCGGTAGAGCGCTTCCCTTACAAGGAAGATGTCACAGGTTCGATCCCTGTTGTGCCCACCGGTCACGGCGCCGGGCCCGTTGCGCGGGCCCGGCGTCGTGCTGTCCGGGGGCCGGAGCGCCGTCCGAGGAGCCCCGGGACGGCCCGGTGCCTCAGGCCGCGCGGGCCGGAGTGGGACGGCGCAGCAGGTAGGCGGCGCCGGCACCCGCGCCGATCAGCGCGAGCAGCGACAGCGCGGTGCTGATCCACCCCGCGCCCAGGATCTGCGCGCCCAGCCAGCCGAGCCCCACGCTGTAGGCGGTCCACGCCACGGCCGCCAGCGCCGACCACGGCAGGAAGTCGCGGGTGCGCCGCTGGGCGGCGCCGGCCCCCAGGCTCACGACCGCCCGGCCGGCCGGGGCGAACCGCGCGAGGACCACCAGGGCGCCGCCGCCCCGGGCGAGCGCGCTGCCGATGCGGTGCTGCGCGGTCGACAACTTCCGGGACCGTGCGATGACGTGGTCGAACCGCCGCCCGCCGCGGCGGGCGAGGCGGTACGCGAACAGGTCGCCGGCAACCGAGGCGGAGGTGGCGCACAGCACCAGGACGAAGAGCTCCGGCAGGTGGCTGCCGGGCATCGGCGCGGGGAAACCCGCGGTGCCCGCGGCGGTGCCGGCGGCGAGGGTGGCGGCGGTGACGACGACGGCCCCGCTGGGGAGGACGGGCACGAACACGTCCAGCAGGACGGAGGCCATCACGATCACGTAGATCCAGGGCGCGTAGAGCAGGACACCCAGGGTTTCCACCATCCAGTGCGTCCTGTCCCGGCCGGGAAGGCCGTGCTGTGCCCCGGTACGGCAACCGGGGAAGTGACGCCCCACGCCCCGTACTGATGTTCCGTCCGATGCCGAGGGTAGGCGGAACCACACCCCCGTTCAGCCATACAGCGTACGCGTGCGAACCCCGCCGAGTGCATAGGGGTGCGCCACGGGCTTGTCGTACCGCGGAGCGCGGGCAGGCTGGGACGGCGGTGCGGCGTCGCCGGATCGGTTCCCCGAACGAGAGGCGTGGGTTGTGCGAGGCGTAGCGGTGCGGACGACGGCGGCGATGGCGGCGGCCCTGGCAGCGGTGGTCGCGGCGGGCGGCGGGGCGGTGGCGCAACCGCCCGCCGCGGAGTCCGCGGAGTCCGACGAGCGGAACGAGAGCTACCGGCTGCGGGCGTGGGCGATGTTCAGCTCGCCCGGCGAGGACCCGCCCGCCGCGGCGATCACCTACGACCCGTCGCTGGTGCCGCAGGGCGCGCGGGTGGAGGTCGAGCAACGCGTCGCCGACGGCCGCACCACCATCACCCTCGGCGTCCGGGGCGTGCGGCCCGGCCACACCTTCGGCGCCCACGTCCACACCGACGCCTGCGGCCCCCGGCCGGCCGACTCCGGCCCGCACTACCGCGACGTCGAGGGGGACGACCCCTCGCTCGCCAACGCCGAGAACGAGGTCTGGCTGGACGTCACGGCGGACGGCCGGGGCACGGGCCGTTCCACCGCCGTGCAGGAGTGGACGTTCCGGCCGGGGGAGGCGGCCTCCGTCGTGCTGCACGAGCGCGCCACCTCCGACGGCCACGACGGGCACGGCGCCCCCGGCGAGGCGGGCGGCCGAGTCGCCTGCGTCACGGTGCCCTTCGGCAAGCTGACGGCCGCCGACCGGCCGACCGGCGGCGACCCGGGCGGGACCGCCGTCCGGGAGGAACCCGCCGCGGGCGAGGTCCACGACGCCGGCCACGCAGACGCCGCCGACCACGACGACCACGCCGCCGCCCAGTCCCTGCAGGAACCGGAAGCCGATCAGCTCGGGCATGTTGCGGGCCGCGCCGCAGAGCATCGAGCCGGCCAGGAAGATGACGACGGCGAGTTG
>NZ_JAAVJC010000405.1 GCF_012033785.1 Streptomyces bohaiensis | reverse complement strand
CTGCCTCCCTCGCCGAGTGGCAGCGGGCCCGCGCCGCGGGCCGCCTCGTCGCGGCGACTAGGGTGAGGGCGGCGTGCCGTCTGCCGCCGCCCCCGTGAGCACGCGTCAGAGAGGCAGCCGCACCGTGTCCCCCTCCACACCCCCGCCGGGCCCGCCCGCCTACCCCGTCGGACTGCGGCTGGCGGGCCGCCGCGTCCTGGTGCTCGGCGGCGGGGCCGTCGCCCGGCGCCGCCTCCCCGCGCTCGTCGCGGCCGGCGCGGACGTGCTGCTCGTCTCGCCCGCGGCCACCCCCACGGTGGAGGCCATGGCCACCGCGGGGGAGATCCGCTGGGAGCAGCGCGGCTACCGGCACGGCGACCTGGACGGTGCGTGGTACGCGCTGATCGCCACCGACGACCCGGAGGTCAACCGGGCGGCCTCCGCCGAGGCGGAGGAGCGCCGCGTCTGGTGCGTCCGCAGCGACGACGCCGCCGCGGCGACCGCGTGGACGCCGGCCACGGGCCGCACCGACGGGGTGACCGTCGCCGTCCTCACCGGACGGGACCCGCGCCGCTCCGCCGCCGTCCGGGACGCCGTCGTCGAAGGGCTGCGCGACGGCTCCCTGACGGCCCCGCGCCACCGGGCCCGCACCCCCGGCGTCGCCATCGTGGGCGGCGGGCCCGGCGACCCCGACCTGATCACGGTGCGCGGCCGCCGACTGCTGGCCGAGGCGGACGTGGTGATCGCCGACCGGCTGGGACCGCGCGACCTGCTGGAGGAACTCCCCGCGCACACCGAGGTGGTGGACGCGGCGAAGATCCCCTACGGCCGGGCCATGGCCCAGGAGGCGATCAACGAGGCGCTGGTCGAGCACGCGCGCGCCGGGCGCAACGTGGTCCGCCTCAAGGGCGGGGACCCCTACGTCTTCGGACGGGGCATGGAGGAGGCCAACGCGGTGGCGCGCGCCGGCTTCCCGGTCACCGTCGTCCCCGGGATCACCTCGGCGGTCAGCGTGCCGGCCGCCGCCGGCATCCCCGTCACCCACCGCGGCGTCGCCCACGAGTTCACGGTCGTCAGCGGTCACCTCGCCCCCGACGACCCCCGGTCCCTGGTGGACTGGCCCGCGCTCGCGCGGCTGCGCGGCACCCTCGTGCTGCTGATGGCCGTGGAGCGGGCCGGTGCGATCGCCGAGGTACTGATCCGGCACGGCCGCGCCGCCGGGACCCCGGTCTCCGTCATCCAGGAGGGCACCACTGCCGCCCAGCGCCGGGTGGACGCCACGCTGGCCGGTCTGGGCACGGCGATCGCCGCCCACGGGCTGCGACCGCCTGCGGTCGTCGTCGTGGGCGAGGTGGTCGCGGCGGCGGAGGCGGCGACACTCACCGCGCTCGCCGGGCGGCCCTCCGGCGGCAGCACGGCGGACGGCTCCGAGGCCACCGCCGGCGCCACGGAGCCCGCCGACGCCGCCGGCGGGGACCCGACCGGCCCGGCGAGCGACGGGGGCGTTGCATGACCGCCCCCGACCCCCGCCGCGCCCCCGTCCCCGTCACGGACCCGGCCGACCCCCGGCTCGCCGACTACACCGATCTCACGGACGTGGCGCTCCGCAGCCGACGCGAACCCGCCGAGGGCTTGTTCATGGCGGAGGGCGAGAAAGTCATCCGCCGCGCCCTGCTGGCCGGCCACCGCGCCCGCTCGCTGCTGTTGACGCCGCGGTGGGCGGAGCAGCTGCGGGAGCTCTGGGAGCGGTTGGAGGCACCGGTCTACGTCGTGGAACCCGAGATCGCCCGCGAGGTGACCGGCTACCACGTCCACCGGGGCGCGCTCGCCGCGCTGCACCGCCCCGCGCTCCCCGCCCCGGCGGAGCTGCTGGCCGACTCGGCCGAGGACGCGCCGCGCCGGGTGGCGGTCCTGGAGGACATCGTCGACCACGCCAACGTGGGCGCCGCGTTCCGCAACGCCGCCGCCCTCGGCGTCGACGCCGTGCTGCTCTCGCCGCGCTGCGCCGACCCGCTGTACCGCCGCGCGGTGAAGGTGTCGATGGGAGCGGTGCTCCAGGTCCCGTGGACCCGGTTCAC
This sequence comes from Streptomyces bohaiensis, assembly GCF_012033785.1. Lineage (GTDB taxonomy): Bacteria > Actinomycetota > Actinomycetes > Streptomycetales > Streptomycetaceae > Streptomyces > Streptomyces bohaiensis. Next base: position 1,013 of record NZ_JAAVJC010000405.1, on the reverse strand, counting down.
CTCCTACCCCGACGACCTGGCGCTGCTGGGCGACCACGGATACACGACGGCGGCCCTCTGCCTGGCCGACGACTCCGTCACCCTCGACGACCTGGCTGCCCGGCGGCCCGCGAGGCTGGCCCTGCTGCTGGGCACCGAGGGGGAGGGGCTGTCGGCGCCGGCACTGCGCCGCAGCGACCTGCGGGTGCGGATCCCGATGGCCGCCGGGGTCGACTCCCTCAACGTGGCCGCCGCGTCCGCCGTGGCCTTCTACGCGACGCGGCCCTGACCACCGTCGAGGAACCGGTTCAGCCCGCGCCGGCGCCGTCGGTGGTGAGCGGGGCGCGCATCACGTGGAGCCCGACGTAGCCCTGCGCCGGGTGCCGGAACGCCTCGGGCACGGTGCCCACCACGGAGAAGCCCAGGGAGCGGTAGAGCCGCACGGCGTGGACGTTGGTCTCGACCACCGCGTTGTACTGCATCGCGCGGTACCCGGCCCGCCGCGCCCACACCAGGCTCTCCTCCACCAGCGCCCGTCCCGCGCCGCGGCCTCCGGCCCCCGGGTCGACCATGTAACTGGCGCTCGCGACGTGCGCGCCGTTGCCGCCCTGGTTCGGGTACATCTTGGCACTGCCCAGCACCGTGCCGTCGCCGTCGACGGCCACCGTCAGCCGGGCGGGCGGCGGCAGCATCCACAGCGCGCGTCCCTGCTGCTCGGTGGTGCCGGTGTCATAGCAGAAGGTGTCACCGGCCGCCACGATCCGCTGGAAGAACGGCCAAATCGCCGACCAGTCCCGGTCGGTCGCTTCCCTGATCAGCATGGACGCATCGTCTCACCCGTCCCGGTCGGCACGGTGGGTGCCGTGGGGCGTCCTGCGTCACAACGGGCTCTGGCCCTGCGCCGCCGCGATACCGAGGGCGACCAGGAAGGTCACCGTCACGAACACCACCACCCGCTGCCGCAGCAGCCGCGTGTCCCACCGCCTGCGGCTGCCGGCCGCCGGCCGGGTCCGCTCCGGGGCGCGCGGCCGGCC
>NZ_JAAVJC010000404.1 GCF_012033785.1 Streptomyces bohaiensis | reverse complement strand
AGTCTCCGAGGAGGTGCTGCGGGCCGACTTCACCGACGAGCAGGCCCTGCGGGAGGCGGTCGGCGGAGCCGCGCGCGCCCACGACCTCGACGTCGTCATCCACTGCGGCCACGGCCGTCCGGCGGGCAGACCGGGGGCCCGTCCACCTCTACGACCCGGAACAGCTCACCGACAGCCCCGTCCGACTGCGCTGGGCACCCCACCACGGCTGCACCGACCCGGTGGTCGCCCGTGCCCGCGCCGCCGCGCTGCTCGCCCCGGTGCGCCCCTCCGCCCCGGTCTTCCAACTCGACGCGGAGACCGCCGAGACGGTCCTGCGCTGCTACCTCCACGCCGCCGCCCTCACCGGGGAGCCGTTCACCACGGTCCACCGCTGGGCGCAGAGCAGTTCCGCCGACCCCGCCCGGACCCTCCGCTCCCACCCGCGGGTGGCGCCGGGCGCCTCCATGGAGCTGGAGGCCGCGCTCACCGCCCACCCGGAACGGCGGGACGCCGCCCTGGCGCTGATCAACCGGGCGCTCGCGGCGATGGAGGACCCCGCGGTCCGTCGGCTGTCCGCGCCGGGCAAGGCGGACGCTGCGGCGTGGGCGGAGCTGCTGGAGACCGGCGGCACGCTCTACCTCGTCGGCAGCGACCCGCGGACCCTGCCGCTGCGCACCGCGCTGCTGCGGGCCGTCGCCCCGCCGCTCGCGGTGGTGGCCACCGGGCCCGGGGCGGCCCGGGGCGACTGAGCCGCCGGTGGCGTACCGCGGTCGACCGACCTGCGGGCGGGGCCCGGGGTTCGTCAGTCGGCTGCGGGGCGCGCACGGACGTGCATGCGCTCGCCCTGACGCCCGAACAGGCCGAGCAGCTCCACCGGCCGCTCGTCGGCACTGCCGAACCAGTGCGGCAGCCGGGTGTCGAACTCGGCCACCTCCCCTGCTGTCAGGACGAGTTCACGCTCGCCCAGCAGCAGCCGCAGCCGTCCGGCGAGGACGTAGATCCAGTCGTAGCCCTCGTGGGTGCGCTGCTCGGGGTGTTCCTCCCGCCCGCCCGCGATGATCATCTTGTACGCCTGTGGCGCGCCGGGTTGGCGGGTCAGCGGCATGATGGTGTGCGGCCCCATCGCGCGCGGACGCAGCCGCACCCGGGGGTCCCCCGTCTCCGGGGCGTCGACCAACTCGTCCAGCGCCACCCGGTGCGCCCGGGCGATCGGCAGCAGCAGTTCCAGGGTGGCGCGGCGGCCACCCGACTCCAGGCGCGAGAGCGTGCTGACGGAGATCCCGGTCGCTTCCGCCAGGGTGGCGAGCGTGACCTGGCGCTCCTCGCGCAGCTGCCGCAGCCGCGGGCCGACGCCCGCGAGGACCCGGCTGATCTCGGCGGTGTCCCGGTCACCACGGTCGGGCCGGTCGTCCTTGGCGTGCCCGTCGTTGCCGCCGTCGCCGCCGGTCCGGGTGCTGCTGCGGCTGCCGGCGGCCGCAGCCGTGGCCGGCGAGGGGCCGCCGCGGTGCGGTGCGGAGCCGCTCGGCGGGGGGTTTCCGGGCGGTTCGGGGGCCGACGGCCGGTCGCCTGCGGGCGGCGGAGAAGTGTCCATCCCCCCATGCCACCCCCGTGCCGCGAGAACGGCAAGCCCTGTTGCCAAAACGAGCACCACCGTGCCCGTCTGCCGGGCGGGCTGCCGGGCCTCAGCCCCTGAGCTCACCGCCGTCCGGCGGGGCGGCTTCGGCGGGCGGGGTGGAGAGCGTCATCTCGATCGTCCGGCGTTCCGGGCAGCGCGGATCGGGGATCAGCCGGCCCGTGGGCCGGAACCCCAGCCGCCGGTAGAACCGGGCGGCCCGCTCGTTGTCCTCGTGGACGTCCAGCCGTACCTCGCGCTTCCCGGACCAGGCGATGGCGGCGCCCAGCAACTCGGCCGCGAGGCCGGTGCCGCGCTGCTCCGGCCTGAGGAACACGCCGACGACGTGGATGTGACCGCCCTCCGTGAGCAGCGCGGTGGCCATACCCACCCACCCTCCGTCCCCGGTGCGTTCGACGACGAAGGTGGTCCGCAGCAGATGGGAGACGGCCCGCTGCCGCCAACCGTCGGGCGAGCGTGCCAGCGCGTCCTCGATCGGCTCGAAGAAGGCGACGGGTGCGGCCGGGTCCCGCAGCGCGCTGAGACGCAACTCCCGATAGCGCTGCCAGTCATCGCCTCGCGTCACCCGCAGCTGGTACTCCATACGGCTGATGCTGTCAGCAGGCCGGGCGGCCCGCAACGGCGGCCAGGGGCCCGGTGGGTCGCTCGGTGGGGCGGGGCCGGGCGGCGGAGTGAGGGGCGGCCCGTGTCACCCGCAGCGGTGACCATGGTGTCCACAGCCGCGGAGTTTTCCACAGGCCTCCCCGTGATGCCGTCGCATGAGGTTCCATGGTTCCACCGCCGCGGTGACTGCGGTGGGGGGGGGCAGCGGGCGGCAGGTGCGCGGCGGTGGTGGCGCGCCGGTGACGGTGGCGGCGATGGTGGCGGCGATGGGATGGGTGGTGGTGCGGGGGAGGTGCAGTGGTGCGGCGGTGGTGGGGTGACGCCGAGGGGGAGTCGTTCCGGCGCGGAGGCCGGGGACCAGCACGGTCGGTGGGCGGGTGGGTGGACGACCGGCGGAGTCGGCGGGCCGGAGCGAGGGTGAGGCGGACCCGGTGGCAGGGGCCTCGGGGCGCTCGCGGGATGGCGGGATCGGCAGGGGCGGGACCGGGGGCGGAGCTGCCCGGCTGCCCGCACGCCTCGGTTCCATGATCCACAGGCAGCGTGGCACTGCGTGCCGGGATTGCGGAAGTTTGGGGCTGTGTGCGCGGGCGTTATCCACAGGGCGGCTGGGGTGCCTGTGGGTAACTCGGGCGCACCGGGGTGGAGTTGGGGAAGGGAGATTCCTGCGGGGAGTACCTGACCCAGGGCTCGCACGTGGGCGAGGGCCCGGCCGCACGGCGCAGCGCCGGGCAGCGCACGCCGACGCCGACGTGCCGCCTGACGGGGGTCGGTGGACCGGCTGGCCGAGCGGGGGGGCGGGGAGGGGCGGGGCCGGGCGGCAGGTGCGGGTCGGCGGTTCGCGGTCTGCTTCTTGGCTCGTGCG
>NZ_JAAVJC010000403.1 GCF_012033785.1 Streptomyces bohaiensis | reverse complement strand
GCGGGGGCGTGTCCGTGCCGGCCGGGCCCCCGCCGTCGGCGGGTTCGCCTGGCGGCCGCTCCGTTCCCGCCGCGCCGGCGGCCGGCTCGGCCGGGGCCTCGCCCTTCTCCATCGAGTAGGGCGGGGGTGTGGGGGCGAGAGCGGCCACGGTGGCGCCGCTGGTCCGGGGGTCGGCCCGCATCTCCGCCTCCCGGTGGTAGGCCCGCAGATAGCCCACGACGGTGTTCAGCACCGCGACCAGCGGGACGGCGACGACCGCTCCGGGGATGCCCGCGAGGAGCGTGCCGGCGGTCACCGCGAGCACCACCCCCAGCGGGTGCACCCGCACCAGCCGGCCCAGGATCAGCGGCTGCAGGATCTGGCTCTCCACCTGCTGGACGACCAGGACCAGCGCCACCACCAGCAACGCCGTGATCGGACCGTCCGTCACGAAGGCGACCACCACCGCCAGCGCGCCCGAGCCGAAGGCTCCGACGATCGGGATGAACGCGAAGAGGAAGACGATCACCGCCAGCGGGACGGCCATCGGCACGTTGAGGATGTACAGGCCGATCCCGATGCCGACGGCGTCGATCGCGGCGACCAGCACCGTGCCGCGCACATAGCCGGTGAGGGTGATCCACGCCCGCGGGCCCGCCCCCGCGACCCCGGGACGGGCCGACGCGGGGAGGAACTTCAGGCACCAGTACCAGATGTTGCGGCCGTCGTAGAGCAGGAAGAGCACGACGAACAGCGCGATACCGGCGCCGCTGAGGAAGCGCAGCAGGTAGTTCGCGCCCTCCAGCCCGGCGGAGGTCAGTTCGGCGCTGTGGTCGCTCAACCAGCGGTTGACGTTGTCGACCATCTGCGTGAGGTCGTCCTCGGAGACGGCGAACGGACCGTCCACCGCCCAGTCGCGCAGCTCGTTGATGCCGTCGGTGACGCTCTCGACCAGGTTGTCGATGTTCTCCATCACCTGCCACACCACGAACCAGCCAACCAGGCCGATGACGCCGAAGCCGGTGAACGAGGTGACGGCGGTGGCGGCGCCACGCCCCAGCCCCATCTGCTTCAGGCGCCCGGTGAACGGCTGGAGCAGCGCCGTGACGAGGAGCCCTGCCGCGAACGAGATGACCAGCAGGCTGATCGCGTCGACCACCTGCATCAGCACCCAGACGACCGCCGCCATGACGAGCAGCCGCCAGCAGATTTCGCTCGCCACCCGCAGTCCCCACGGGAGCGCCTCGGCGGGCGGCGGCGGCCCGGGGCGCGTCCCGGGTCCGCCGGGCCGCCCGTCGCCGCCACCGTGGCCGCCGGCCGCCGGGTCCTCGGCCGTGGCCCGGGGCGCCGTCTCACCGGCCGCCAACGGGGAACGCGCCGAGACCGAGACCGACTGCGCGATGCGGGTGCGGGTGGGAGCGTCACCCTCGGGGCGCCCGTGGTGGAGCGAGGGCTCGTCGTCCCCCACCACCCGCCGCTCGTGCTCCCGCTCGCGGCGCGCCACCTCCTCCTCGGCTGCCTGGCGGTAGGCCGAGACCCGCGAGCGCACCCGCGAGACCTGGGCCCGCAGCCGCTGAAGTCGTGCTGCCATCGTCGTCCTCTTCCCCCTGTTTGTCCGCGCCGGGGCGCCGGGCCCACCGCGCGGCCCGCGCCGACCGACGTTACCGTGCGGCCGGGTGGCTGCGGCAGGTAACCCGATGGAAGGAACCGGGCGGGTCGGTGAAGCCGCGTGAAGGTTGCGCGCGCTGCACGCGTCGGGCACCGGATCGGCGGCAACGGCACCGCGGGGGCGGACCCGGCACGGGCCGGAACGACGGAACGGCGGTGGGGCCGGCCTCACGCCCGGGTCAGTACCAGTGGTTGGCCTGCCAGAACTCCCAGGCGCCGCAGGGGCTGCCGTACCGCTCGTTCATGTAGTTCAGGCCCCACTTGATCTGCGTGGCCGGGTTGGTGCGCCAGTCGGCACCGGCGGAGGCCATCTTGGTGCCGGGCAGCGCCTGCATCAGGCCGTAGGCACCGGAGCTGGGGTTGGTGGCGGTGTGGTTCCACTCGCTCTCGCGCGTGACGATGGCGGAGAAGCACTGGTACTGGCCGCCGCCGACGATCTGCTGCGCCATGGCCTGGACCTCGGCCTTGGTGTAGCTGGCCTGCACCGGAGGGCTGATGTCGGAGCGCGCGGTGCTGCGGCTCGCGGCCACCTCCTGCGCCTCCCGCTCGGCCTTCTCCTTGGCCTCGCGCTCCGCCTTCTCCTTGGCGGCCTGCTCCTCGGCAGCCGCCTTCTCGGCGGCTTCCTTCTTGGCGGAGGCCTTCTCGGCGGCCGCCTTGCGGGCGGTCTCCTCGGCGGACTGGCGTGTCAGGGATTCAGCGACGTGGTCCTGCGACTCGGCCTGGAGGCTGAGCGCGGCGGTGTGCAGCTGGGCGTCCCCGGCAGCGGGAATGTCGACGAGCAGCGAAGCATCGGCGGCGACGACCTCGAGGTCGTTCGCCGAGCTGTCCTCACCGGAGGCAACGCCGACGGCAGCACCGACGGTCGTGACCGCGGTAGCAGACGCCACTGCGAATCCCCGGACCGAAATCCGGCTCACACGGTTTCCTTCCACCATCGCCCGTCCGGGTGACCCCCACGGGCACAATCGTGCCCCTGGCACGGGCCTCCGCTGCAATCACGGTCACGGGAGACACTGGCCCGGCGGACTCCCCGCGTCTTCGCAAGGGGGCCCGCGTGGTACTCGGGCGGCACACGGCGAGCGGCTGTTCAGTTGTGGAGAGCTACTGCTGTCGACCACCCGAGGGTGAACGACGGTGCCGTGTGCGGGGCCTGACAGCTGCACACCCTGCCGGAGATGCGCGGCCGCTGGCAATTCAACGCGCTGTGGGAAAGGTCACAGGGCGTTTGGCCTGTGGCTTCGCTGGAGACGAACACACGCGCGGATCGGCACGCTACTCTACCCCGCCCATTCACCCGAAATGCGGGAGATGCCGATTACCCACCCGATGCGGTGACTTGAGGCCACCGACAGGCGCAGCGACGGGGTGCGGCGGCGGCCCCGCAGCGTGGTGGGGCGGCGGACGGTCCACCGCCGGTCGCCGGGGCAAAGGCCCCTCGGCACGCATCGAGTGCGGGTGGCGGGCGCCGCTCGCACCGCGGCGGGCGGCGCCCGGCAGGGGC
>NZ_JAAVJC010000402.1 GCF_012033785.1 Streptomyces bohaiensis | reverse complement strand
CCCCCCGACCGCGGAACAGCCCGCTCCGGTGCGCCGACCACGGCCGCGAGCGGGCCGCCGCACCGCCCGCCGGGGGGCCTTCCACCGGGCGCGGTCGCGGGCTCGGCCCGGGGCGGGGACGCTGGGAAGAGCTGCCGGACCTCCCCCGGCCCGGCGCCGACCGCACCCACCGATCCCTCGCGAGGTCGCCATGGCCGCCGACACCCTCACCCCCGCCGTCCGCTCCCCCGCCGTCTCCGAGACGGAACTGGCGTCGCTGCTCGCGCACTGGCGTGCGGCGAACTACCTCTCGGCCGGGCAGATCTACCTGATGGGCAACCCGCTGCTGCGGGAGCCGCTGCGCCCGGAGCACATCAAGCCGCGCCTGCTGGGGCACTGGGGCACCGCGCCCGGGCTCAACCTGGTCCACACGCAGCTGAACCGGGTCATCCGCGGGCGGGGGCTGCCGATGCTCTGCGTGTGGGGGCCGGGCCACGGCGGTCCGGCGGTGCTGGCCAACAGCTGGCTCGACGGCAGCTACGCGGAGGTCTACCCGGACGTGGGCCGGGACGAGGCGGGCATGGCCCGGCTGTTCCGGCAGTTCTCGTTCCCCGGCGGGGTGCCGAGCCACGTCGCGCCCGAGACGCCGGGGTCGATCCACGAGGGCGGGGAGCTGGGCTACTCGCTCGCGCACGCCTACGGGGCGGCGTTCGACCACCCGGAGCTGGTCGTGGCGTGTGTGATCGGGGACGGCGAGGCGGAGACCGGTCCGCTGGCCGCCTCCTGGGCGTCGACGCGCTTCCTGGACCCGGTGCACGACGGCGCGGTGCTGCCGGTGCTGCACGTCAACGGCTACAAGATCGCCAACCCCAGCGTCCCGGCGCGGGTCCCGGGCGAGGAACTGGACGCGCTGCTGCGCGCCCACGGCCACGAGGCGCTGCACGTCTCGGGGGACGACCCGGCGGCGGTGCACCGGGCGATGGCGGCGGCGATGGACGTCGCGCTGGACCGGATCACCGTGATCCAGCACGCCGCGCGTACCGACGGATGGCGCGGCACGCCCCGCTGGCCGGCGATCGTGCTGCGCACCCCCAAGGGCTGGACCGGGCCGGCCGAGGTCGACGGGCAGCCGGTCGCCGGGACCTGGCGGGCGCACCAGGTGCCGCTGCCGCACGTGCGGGAGAACCCGGCCCACCTGCGGCAGCTGGAGGAGTGGCTGCGCTCCTACCGGCCGGAGGAGCTGTTCGACGCGTCCGGCGGGCCGAGCCCCCAGGTGCTGGCGGCCGTCCCCCGGGGCGACCGGCGGCTGGGGGCCTCGCCGTACGCCAACGGCGGGGCGCTGCTGCGGGAGCTGCCGCTGCCGCCGCTGGCGGAGTTCGCCGTTCCGGTGGCGGCGCCGGGGGCCGGCTCCCACGAACCGACCCGGGTGCTGGGCCGCTACCTGGCCGCCGTGATGGCGGCCACGGCGCGGCGGCGCGACTTCCGGGTGGTGGGGCCGGACGAGACGGCCTCCAACCGGTTGGACGCGCTGTACACGGCGAGCGGCAAGGCGTGGCAGGCGGAGACGTTGCCGGTGGACGAGGACCTCGACCCGCACGGCAGGGTGATGGAGATCCTCTCCGAGCACACCTGCCAGGGCTGGCTGGAGGGCTATCTGCTGACGGGCCGCCACGGGCTGTTCTCCTGCTACGAGGCGTTCGCGCACATCGTGGACTCGATGGTGAACCAGCACGTCAAGTGGTTGCGGGTGTCGCGGCGGCTGCCGTGGCGCCGCCCGGTGGCGTCGCTGAACTACCTGCTGACCTCGCACGTGTGGCGGCAGGACCACAACGGGTTCTCGCACCAGGACCCCGGGTTCGTGGACCACGTGCTGAACAAGTCGCCCGAGGTGGTGCGGGTCTACCTGCCGCCGGACACCAACACCCTGCTGTGCGTGGCGGACGAGGTGCTGCGCAGCCGCGACCAGGTCAACGTCGTGGTGGCGGGGAAGCAGCCGACCTTCGACTGGCTGTCGCCCCAGGAGGCCGCGACGCACTGCGCGCGCGGCGCCGGGGTCTGGGAGTGGGCCGGCACCGAGCGGGCGGGCGAGGAACCGGACGTGGTGCTGGCGTGCGCGGGCGACGTGCCGACCCAGGAGGTGCTGGCGGCCGCCTCGCTGCTGCGGCGGCTGCTGCCCTCGCTCGCCGTGCGGGTGGTGAACGTGGTGGACCTGGCGCGGCTGCTGCCCGAGGAGGAGCACCCGCACGGCATGTCGGCCCGCCGGTACGAGGCGCTGTTCACCCGGGACCGCCCGGTGGTCTTCGCCTACCACGGCTACCCGTGGCTGATCCACCGTCTCGCCTACCGGCACGACCGGGGCGACCACCTGCACGTCCGCGGCTACCGGGAGGCCGGCACCACGACCACCCCGTTCGACATGACGGTCCTCAACGACCTGGACCGCTACCGGCTGGTGATGGACGTGATCGACCGCGTGCCCGGGTTGGCGGTGCGGGCGGCGGGGGTGCGGCAGCAGATGGAGGACGCCCGGTTCCGGCACCACCGCTGGACGCGGGAGTACGGCACCGACATGCCGGAGGTCGCCCAGTGGCGGTGGCCCGACGGCGGGCGCGGCGCCGCGGCAGCGGGGTGAGGCGGCGGGCCGAAGCCGGGGCCCTGGCCGGGGCACCCGGCCAGGATGGTGGGGCCAGCCCCACTGCGCCCGGCCCCGCCGCTCGCCTAGCCTCGCGTGCATGAGCACCCGAGGAGACGCCGAGCTGGCGCAGGAGTTCGCGGCGACCGTCCAGACGCGCCGGGAGTTGGGTGAGGCGTACGACGAGGAGCTGGTCGACGCCTTCGTGGAGAAGGTCGACCAGCGCATCGAGGCCGTGGTCGACAAGCGGGTCCGGCGGCGCCTCGCGGAGCAGCAGCTGACCGGGGGCGGCGACGGTCCGGCGCGGCGGCCCGAGTTCCGGGGGCCGGGCGGCCCGCTGGGGCTCGCCCTGGCCTCGCTGGTGCTGGCGATCCCGCTGTCGGCCATCGCGGCGACCCACGTCGGGCCGCTGGGACTGCTCGTGGCGTGGGCCGGCATCGTCGGCGTCAACGGCTGCTACGCGCTCTCCCGCCGGGCCGACCAGAACCGGGCACGCGGTCGATCACGTCCATCACCAGCCGGTAGCGGTCCAGGTCGTTGAGGACCGTCATGTCGAACGGGG
>NZ_JAAVJC010000401.1 GCF_012033785.1 Streptomyces bohaiensis | reverse complement strand
GACGCCGCGCTGCGCGCGGGCGTACCCCCGGAGTCGGCGCCCCGGCAGGCGCCGGTCCCGGCGGCACACGACGAGGCGCACCCCCTGACCACGAGGCGCCGGACGACCGCTGCCGGCGGTCGGCGGGCCGCCCCGTCGGCTGCGTCCCGGTGTCGCGCTGCGGTCCCGGCTGGCCAGGGCTCGCGCGAGCGGGCAGGCTGTCCCATGCTGAGACCAGACTCGGCCGCGAAGGGTTGGATGACCCCCGGGGCGGACAGGAGTCTGAACGGACGACAGGCTCACTAGGCGGGAGCGGGCAGGGCATCGTGAGGATCTTCGGCAGGGTCCGGCAACGGCCGTCCACCGACTGGCGGCTGGCGACCAACCGCGCCTTCGCGCTGATGGACGACGGCCGCTACGAGGACGCGGGCGCGCTGCTGACGCGCGCCGCCGACCTGGAACCGTGGCTCTCGGAGTCCTGGTTCAACCTGGCGCTGCTCCACAAGTTCCGCCACGACTGGGAACAGGCGCGGGCGGCCGGGCTGCGTGCGGTGGCGCTGCTGGAGAAGAGCACCGGCGCCCCGGACTGGTGGAACCTCGGCATCGCGGCGACGGCGCTGCAGGACTGGCCGCTGGCCCGCCGGGCGTGGGCCGCCTACGGCGTCGAGGTGCCCGGCGAGGTGTCCGAGGAGCCGCAGTCGACGCGGCTGGGCGGCGCGGCGGTCCGGCTCTCCCCCGAGGGGGAGTCCGAGGTGGTCTGGGGCCGTCGGCTCGATCCGGCACGGATAGAGGTGCGCAACATCCCGCTGCCGTCCTCCGGGCGGCGCTGGGGCGAGGTGGTGCTGCACGACGGCGTGCCCAACGGCGAGCGGACCACCGCCGCCAACGGGTGGACCTCCGTCTTCCCGGTCTTCGACGAGATCGAGCTGTGGGCCCCGTCGGCGGTGCCGACCTGGGTGGTGCTGCTGGGCGCGGCCACGCCGCGGGACCGCGACGCGCTGGAGCGCCTCGCCGCGGACGCCGGCTACGCCGCGGAGGACTGGTCCTCCTCGGTCCGACTGCTCTGCCGGAGCTGTTCGGAGAGCCGGATGCCCAGCGAGGAGGGCGACGGCCAGGCGCAGCACGACCCGCACGACCACAGCCTCCCGGGCCGCCCCGGGCCGCTCGGCCACACCGGCGCGGGCACGCTGTGGTCCCCCGAACGCGAGTGCGGCATCGCGGCCCCCGCGCCGCTGGTCCGCGGACTCCTCGACAGCTGGGTCGCGGACAGCCCCGACACCCGGGAGTGGCGGGACCTCGAAGAGGTCTGCTGAGGCCGGAGCCCCGCCGGAACTCCGAGGCGGGCCCCGCCGGGGGCCGTGGGGCGGTGGCACGGCGCCCGGGCACCGGAGGCTCGCCGCGCGCCGGGGAGGCCCGCCGCCGGCCCCCGGGGCGCCGGGCGGAGCCCCGGTAAGCTGTACGGGTTCGAGGGTCATCGGCTCCGGGCGCCCGGGCGTTCCCGCCCGGCCCGGTCCCGCGGTACGTCGCGCCGGTCACCCCGTCACCCCCTTACGCCGTACCAGGAAGGTGGTCCCCGGACCATGCCGCAGCAGGACACCGGCCCGCAGGCCGACTCCGAGTTCGTCGACGACACCCAGGACTGCGCGGAGCGGGAGAAGGCCCACGTCGAGCGCGGCACCGCCCGGCCGATCACCGTGGTGGGCAACCCCGTGCTGCACCACGAGTGCCGCGAGGTGACCGAGTTCGGTCCCGAACTCGCCGCTCTCGTCGACGACATGTTCGCCTCGCAGCGCGCCGCCGAGGGGGTCGGCCTCGCCGCCAACCAGATCGGTGTCGACCGGAAGGTGTTCGTCTACGACTGCCCCGACGACGACGGCGTGCGCCACGTCGGCGTGGTGTGCAACCCGGTGCTGGAGGAACTGCCCTCCGAGCTGCGGGTGCTGGACGACAGCAACGAGGGCTGCCTGTCGGTGCCGGGCGCCTACATGGAGCTGGCCCGGCCGGACTACGCCGTGGTCCGCGGCCAGGATGCCGAGGGCAACCCGATCCGGGTCCGCGGCACCGGCTACTTCGCCCGATGCCTGCAGCACGAGACCGACCACCTCTACGGTCGGCTCTACATCGACCGGCTCTCCAAGCGCGAGCGCAAGGACGTGCTGCAGCAGATGGCCGAGGGCACGCCGCGGTACGCGACGGTCGCCAACGACTGAGGTCGGCGGCCGCCGCCGAGCCCGTACCCGCACGCCCGTCAGTGGACCGGTCCACTGACGGGCGTTGAGTGATGGTTGACGCGCGTCGACTCGTGGGTAACTCTCGTTCCGATCGCCCCACCCACCCGGAGGAACGATGCTCAGACGCATGTCCCGGACCGCCGCCACGTTTGTCATGGTCGCGACAGTCGGTCTCGTCGGAACCGCCGTCACCGGCGGCAGCGCCGTCGCCGCCCCGCTGCCGGCCGAGCGCCCCGCCGAGGCCCCGGTCGCCGACACCCCCACCGCCGGAACCGCGGACGTCGGCACGCTCGACGCCTGCTACACCTGGAGCCGGACCCTGCGGCAGGGCATGTCCGGCGCCGACGTGACCCAGCTCCAGATCCGGGTCGCCGGCTACCCCGGCACCGGCCAGGTCCTCGCCATCGACGGCCAGTTCGGCCCCCACACCGCCCAGGCCGTCACCCGCTTCCAGCAGGCCTACGGCCTCGCGGCCGACGGTATCGCCGGCCCGGCCACCTTCAACCAGATCTACGCGCTGCAGAGCGCCGACTGCTCCCCGGCCAACTTCACCTTCGCCGAGCTGAACCGCTGCAACTCCACCTGGTCCGGCGGCGCTGTCAGCGCGGCCACCGCCCGTGAGAACGCCAAGCGGACCATGTGGAAGCTCCAGGCCATGCGCCGCGCCATGGGCAACGCCCCGCTGAACATCAGCAGCGGCTTCCGCTCCGTCTCCTGCAACAACTCCGTCGGCGGCGCGAGCAACAGCCGCCACCTCTACGGCGACGCCGCCGACCTGGTCGGCAGCCACTCCTTCTGCCGCCTGGCGCAGGCGGCGCGGAACCACGGCTTCAACGGCATCCTCGGCCCGGGCTACCCCGGCCACAACGACCACACCCACGTGGACCACCGGGCCAGCCGCTTCTGGTCGGCCCCCAACTGCGGTATCTGACCCGCCGGGTGCCCCGGTACCGGCCCCGCGGCCGGTACCGGGG
>NZ_JAAVJC010000400.1 GCF_012033785.1 Streptomyces bohaiensis | reverse complement strand
CCCGGCCTCCTTCCGGCGCCTCGCCGAACCGGAAGCCGATGTCGGAGGCGTCCGAGGCCCCCGGGGCGTCGTCGAGTGCCTCGGTCGGCCGCACAGCGCCGCGCGCCGGGAGCCCGTGCGCGCGCCGCCCTCGCGCTCCTGATCGCCGGCCTGCTGGTGTCCGGTTGCTCCGTCACCTTCGACAGCGGCGACGAGGAGGTCCGTTCGCCGTTCACCGGTGAGCAGGTCGAGCCCGGCCCGGTTCTCGCGGTGAAGCTGGACAACGCGCCGGACGCCCGCCCCCACACCGGACTGGCCTCCGCCGACATCGTCTACGCCTCGCAGGTGGAGGGCGGCCTCAGCCGTCTGACGGCGATCTATTCGGGTGACCTGCCGGCGGAGACCGGGCCGGTGCGCAGCGCCCGCGAGTCTGACCTGCAACTGCTGCGGACCTTCGGCGACCCGGCGTTCGCCTTCTCCGGCGCCCGTTCCGCCGTGCTCCCGCTGATCACGCAGTCGCCGGTCGAGGCCGTCACCCCGGACAGCGCGCCCGGCGCGTTCTTCCGCTCGGGCGACCGCGACGCACCGCACAACCTCTTCCTGCGGCCGACCGAGGCACTCGACGACGCCCCGGGGGCCTCGGACGCCTCCGACATCGGCTTCCGGTTCGGCGAGGCGCCGGAAGGAGGCCGGGAGACGCCCGAGGAGACCGTCCGCTTCCCCAGCGCCTCCTTCGGCTTCGCGTGGTCCGCCGAGGACGGCGCCTGGCGGGTGTCGATGGACGGCAGCCCGGCGCAGGACACCGGGACGGGGCAGGTCACCGCCGCCACCGTGGTGGTGCAGTACGTCGACGTCCACGACTCGCAGTTCCCCGGGACCCCGTTCACCGAGACGGTCGGCTCCGGCGCCGCGACGGTGCTGCGGGACGGCCGCGCCCACGACGCGCGCTGGCAGCGGGACTCCTCCGGCGACGGCACCCGGTTCACCGGCGAGGACGGCGAGCGGCTGAACTTCGCGACCGGGCCCGTGTGGGTGGTGCTGGCACCCGCCCCCGCCTGACCCGTCCGCGCCTGCCCCGTCCCCGCCTGACCCGTCCCCGCCTCGGGGCGGACGGGGCGCGCGGCGCGCCCCGTCCGCCCCGAGGGCACGTCGCAATCGCCTTGACCTCAAGCTCACGTGAACTCATACGCTCGTCCCCGACCGCCGCACGTCGGGCCCGGATGCCGGCCGGCCGTGCGCCCGACCCCCGCGGGGAGACGCCGTGAGCATGGAGATGACCGCGTGGCACGCGCTCTACAACGAGCGCCACGCCGAGCAGGACCAACGCCCCTTCACCCGCGCCACCCTCCGCCGCATCGGGGCGTTCGCCCGGCCTTACCGGCAGGCGCTGGGCGTCTTCCTCGTACTGAGCGTGGTGGGCGCCGCCTTCGCCGTCGCCACCCCCCTCCTCGCGGGCCGCGTCATCGACACCGTCTCGGGCGGCGGGAGCACCGGCACGGTCACCGTCCTCGCGCTGCTGATCGCCGGCATCGCCCTCGCCGAGGCGGGACTGGGGCTCATCGCCAGACGGCTGTCCGCCACCATCGGCGAAGGACTCATCCTCGACCTGCGACGGGCGGTCTACGACCACGTCCAGCGGATGCCGGTGGCGTTCTTCACCCGCACCCGGACCGGCGCCCTCGTCTCCCGTCTCAACAACGACGTCATCGGCGCGCAGCGGGCCTTCAGCAACACCCTGTCCGGGGTGCTGGGCAACATCGTGATGCTGCTGCTCGCCCTGGTAGCCATGATCGCGCTCTCCTGGCAGATCACCCTGCTCGCCCTGCTGCTGCTCCCGGTCTTCGTGCTCCCCGCGCGGCGCGTCGGCGCCCGGCTGGCGCAGCTGTCGCGGGAGGCAGCCCACCACAACTCCGTCATGACGACCCGGATGACCGAGCGGTTCTCCGCACCGGGTGCCACCCTCGTCAAGCTGCACGGCCACCCCGAGGAGGAGTCGGCGGAGTTCGCCGCGCGGGCCCGGCGCGTGCGGGACATCGGCGTGCGCACCGCCATGCTGCAGATGTACTTCGTCACGGCCCTCACGCTGGTGTCCGCCCTCGCGCTGGCGCTGGTCTACGGACTCGGCGGCCGGCTCGCGCTCGGCGGCTCCCTGGAGACCGGCTCGGTCGTGGCGCTGGCCATGCTGCTGACCCGGCTCTACGCCCCGCTGACCGCGCTGGCCGGGGCGCGCGTGGAGGTCATGACCGCACTGGTCAGCTTCCAGCGCGTCTTCGAGGTGCTCGACCTGAAGCCGCTGGTGGCCGAGCGGAAGGCCGCCGCCGAGGCGCCCGAGGGGCCGGTCTCCCTGGAGTTCGACGGCGTGGACTTCGCCTATCCGTCGGCCGACAAGGTCTCCCTCGCCTCGCTGGAGGAGGTCGCCGTCCTCGACGAGCGCGGCGGTGAACAGGTCCTCCACGGCATCGACTTCCGCGCCGAACCGGGGCAGCTCATCGCGCTGGTGGGGTCCTCCGGCGCCGGCAAGTCCACCATCGCGCAGCTGGCGCCCCGCCTCTACGACCCGGACCGCGGCACGGTCCGGGTCGGCGGTGCCGACGTCCGCGGGCTGACCTCCCGGTCGCTGCGGGAGACCGTCGGACTGGTCACCCAGGACGGGCACCTCTTCCACGACACGATCCGCGCCAACCTGCTGCTGCCGCGTCCCGACGCCACCGAGGCGGAGATGCGCGACGCGCTGCGGCGCGCCCGGCTGACGGAGCTGGTGGACGCGCTCCCGGACGGTCTCGACACCGTGGTCGGCGAGCGCGGCTACCGGCTCTCCGGCGGGGAGCGGCAGCGGTTGACCATCGCGCGGCTGCTGCTCGCCCGGCCGCGGGTCGTCATCCTCGACGAGGCCACCGCCCATCTGGACGCGACCTCCGAGGCGGCCGTGCAGGAGGCGCTGACCGAGGCGTTGCGCGGCCGGACCTCCCTGGTCATCGCCCACCGGCTGTCCACCGTGCGGGCCGCCGACGAGATCCTGGTGCTGGAGGCGGGCCGGATCATCGAACGCGGCACCCACGAGCAGCTGCTCGCCGCGGGCGGGCGGTACGGCGAGCTGTACCGCACCCAGTTCGCCGACCCGGGGCGCGCCGAGGCGGCGACCGACAGCGAGCGCGCGGGCGCCGACGCGGGCGCGGACGGCGCCACGCCGGGCCGCCCGGCGGTGCCGGTC
>NZ_JAAVJC010000003.1 GCF_012033785.1 Streptomyces bohaiensis | reverse complement strand
CGCCGAGCACGCCCGACTGAACCTGGAAGCGGCACGGCGGTCGTTGGTGCTGCTCGCCAACGACGGGACGCTGCCGCTGGCCGGCGGGTCGGCCGTCAGGCGCCGGAGTCGCCCGCCGCCCCCGCGGCCGGCCCGGCACCACCGTCGACCCGCTCCAGCATCCGCCGGGCGAAGTCGATCTCCATGCCGACCTGCTTGATCCGCTCCTCCACCACCAGCGAGCCGTGGCCCGCGTCGTAGCGGTACTCCTCGAAGACCGCGTCCCGCGCCCGCAGCCGCGCGACGTAGTTGTCGATCTGCCGGATCGGGCACCGCGGGTCGTTGACCCCCGCCGTGATGTGCAGCGGCGCCGTGACCGCGTCCACGTACGTCAGCGGTGACGACGCCTCCCAGCGCTCCGGCACCTCCTCCGGCGCACCTCCGAACAGCGTCCGGTCCAGCGCCTTCAGCGCCTCCATCTCGTCCTCGTACGCGGCGACGTAGTCCGCGACCGGCACCGCCGCCACGCCCACCGTCCACAGCTCCGGCCGCGTCCCGAGGCCGAGCAGCGTCAGGTAGCCGCCCCAGGACCCGCCGGTCAGCACGATCCGCTCCGGGTCCGCCAGACCGGTCTCCACCGCCCAGGCGCGGACCGCCTCCACGTCCTCCAGCTCGATCAGCCCCACCCGGTGCTTCAACGCGTCGGTCCACGCGCGCCCGTAGCCGGTCGACCCCCGGTAGTTGACGCGGACCACCGCGAACCCGTGGTCGACCCAGGCGGCCGGCTGCGCGGCGAACGCGTCGCTGTCGTGCCACGTCGGACCGCCGTGGACCTCGAAGACCGTCGGGAACGGTCCCTCGCCCGCAGGCCGCTGCACCAGCGCGTGCACCTCGCCGCCGGGGCCCTCGACCCACACGTCGGTCACCGGCACCGAGGGCGGCGCGGTCAGACCGGGCGGGTCGAGGACGACGCCGCCCCCGGTGGAGAGCAGCTGCGGCGGCTCGGCAGCCGAGGACCACAGGTACTCCACCGTGCCGTCCGGGCGCGCCGTCGCGGCCGAGACCGTGCCGGGCGGGGTCTCCACCCGCGTCAGCGCGCCCTCGGCCAGGTCGAGCCGCCACAGCTCGCTGCGGGCCCGGTAGGAGTGGACGATCAGCAGCGCGGAGGCGTCCGGGTACCACTCGGCGTGCACGTCGCCGGGCAGCTCGACCGGCAGCGCGGTGGTGCCGCCCGCGACCGGGTCCCACACCATCGGCTCCCAGCGGCCGCGCCGCTGATGGCCCACGAGCAGCCGCTGGTCGCCCTCGACCGGCGAGAACCCCATGACCGACAGCGACAACTCCTCGGTGCCGCCCGCCGTGTCGTCCAGTTCGGCGACGAGCGTGCCGTCGAGGCGGACCACCCGCAGCGCGGAGTGCATCGCGTCGCCGTGCTCGGTGTGCTCGATGGCGACGAGCGTGCCGTCGCGGGAGAGGTCCCCGACGTCGGCGGTCTGCCGGTGGCGGTAGATCTCCACCGGCTCGGCGCCCGGCGCCGCCACGTGCACCGTGGAGCCGTCCTCCTCGGTGCTGCGGCCGATGACGGCGGTGCCGTCGCGCCCGATCGCCAGCCCGCCCGGGTAGGAGGGCGCGAGGCCGGGCACCGCAGGCTCGTCGGCGCCGCCCTCGAAGGGCTGCCGCACCCAGACGCCGAACTCGTCGCCGTCGGTGTCGCGGAACCACCACAGCCAGGCGCCGTCCGGCGTCAGGGTGCCGTCGGTGGTGCCGTTCGGGCGGCTGGTCGCCTGCCGCTGCTCGCCGGTGGTCCGGTCCCAGGTGTACAGCTCGAAGATGCCGGTCGCGTTGGAGACGAACAGGTTGCGGTGCGGTGCGTCCTCCGCCCATTCCGGCAGGCTGGTGCGCGGAGCGCGGAACCGCTGCTCCCACTCGGGGGCGGGGCCGGAGGCCGTCGGGCGGTCTGCGCCGGAGGTGCCGGGGGGCGCGGGTGCGTCGCCCGCGCCCTCGCCCGCGCGGGAGGGGGCGTGGTCGGGGTGGACGCCGTGGTCGGGGTGGTCGGGGTGATCAGCCATGCGCCCATTCTGCTGGCACCGGCCTCGACGGCGGCAGGGGGCGCGAGCCGCGGTCACACGCCACCGCCCAGGGGCGTGGCACCGCACGCGGAAGGGCGGGCCGGAAACCGGCCCGCCCTTCCGGCGGTTCGACGCACGCCGCGGCATCGGCGGCGTGCCGCGTGTGCCCGCGGTCAGCTCTGGTCGATCGCGCCCTGGAGCTCGACGACGATCTCCACCTCGACCGGGGCGTCGATCGGCAGCACCGCGACACCCACCGCGCTGCGCGCGTGGACACCGCGCTCACCGAGCACGTCGGCGAGCAGCTCGCTGGCGCCGTTGACGACGCCGGGCTGACCGGTGAACTCCGGGGCCGAGGCGACGAACCCGGTGACCTTCACGACGCGCGCGACGCGGTCGAGGTCACCGGCGACGGACTTCACCGCCGCCAGCGCGTTGAGCGCGCAGGTGCGGGCCAGCTCCTTCGCCTGCTCGGCGGTCACCTCGGCACCGACCTTGCCGGTCAGCGGCAGCTTGCCGTCCACCAGCGGGAGCTGGCCCGCGGTGTAGACGTAGGCACCGGTGCGCACCGCCGGGACGTAGGACGCCAGCGGCGCCGCCACCTCCGGGAGTTCCAGACCGAGTTCGGCCAGCCGGGTCTCGGTGCGGGCGGTCACTGCTTCGGCCGCTTGAAGTAGGCGACCAGCTGCTCGGGGTTGGGCCCGGGAACGACCTGGACGAGCTCCCAGCCGTCCTCGCCCCAGGTGTCCAGGATCTGCTTGGTGGCGTGCACCAGCAGCGGTGCGGTTGCGTATTCCCACTTCGTCATGGCACAGACTCTAACGGCCCAGGCCGCGCGCCGAACCGGTCGCCGCCCCTGCCGCACCTCGCACCGCGGGCGGCGCCGCACCGCACGCCACCGGCCCGCCCGGGCGGCGGGACGCGGTCGACGGTGCGGCGGGGTGCGGTCGACGGTGCGGCGGGGTGCGGTCCACGGTGCGGCAGCGGGTGGCGGCCGCCGGACGCGCGGCGCTCCACGCGCCGGGCCGCCCGCGGCCCTGCCCCGCCGAGAGGGTCAGGCGGATCGGTGCCGGCTCCGTCGCTGCTCCTCGTCCCCGTCGCGTGCGCCCGCCGACGAGGCGACGGGCGCCGCCCTCGTGCCTCCCGCTACGCGGCCTCGACGGCCGCCGTCGCCGGCTCCACCGCTCCGGGCGGCGGTGGCGCCGCCGGGAGACGTGCGGCCCGGCGGGCGGCCGTCGCCGCGCCTTCCGCCTCGTAGGCGGCCTTGGCGGTCGCCAGCAGCCTGCGCCAGGAGGTGACCTGCGGGCGGCGGCGCAGCAGCGCCCGGCGCTCGCGCTCGGTCATCCCTCCCCAGACTCCGAACTCGACGCGGCTGTCCAGCGCGTCGGCGAGGCACTCGGCGCGCACGGGGCACCCCCCGCACACCGCCTTGGCCCGGTTCTGCGCGGCGCCCTGGACGAACAGGTCGTCCGGATCCGTGCCGCGGCAGGCCGCCTTGGTGTTCCACTCCTTGACCCAGCCCATGCCTGTGCCGTCCTCTCTCTGCCGAGGCTCCCCCAACGGCGGCAAAGAAGGTCACGCGCGGGGACCGAGGGTGACACGGTCGCGGTCCTGAGCTTGTTCCACAGCTTGCCGAAGCAGGACGTTACGGTCTGGAGCCGGAAGGCAACACCCCCACGCGGCCTAAAGAAAAATGGCCCGATCAGACTATGTGCAATCGCACTATCACTCTGGTGGGTGACGAGATCGTCGCTCGTTCGCCGCGGCGCCGGGCGCGTCGGCCACTGAAGGGCCCTCATACCGCGCAAATCGGTCACGTGTTCGGCGTTGTCCCCGGTCAATGCCGCGCCGAGCCGGTGACGAGGCGGGCGCCGCGCGTGACGGCTGGCGTCGTCCGTGGTCCCGTGTAAGGGACACGCGTGCAGCCTAGGCGAACACGTGGTCGCTTGTCCGGCGATCCGCCCCGTACGCTGACCCTCATGAGCAGGAAGCGTGTGGGCGGCGGCCTCGGGGCGGCGCAGCAGGGAGCGAAGTTCGTCGGAGTGAGCGTGCTGGCCGGCGCGGTCCTCGCGGGGATCGCGCTTCCCGCGGTGGGCACCCTCGGCCTGGCAGCCAAGGGCACCGTCGAGGGCTTCGAGGAACTGCCTGCGGACCTCACCAGGCCACCCCTCAGCCAGAAGACCGTCGTGCTCGACGCCGACGGCGGCAAGATCGCCGACATCTACGCCCGCAACCGCACCGTGGTGTCGCTCGACGAGATCGCCCCCGTGATGCAGGCGGCGCTGATCGCCATCGAGGACGCCCGGTTCTACGAGCACGGCGCCATCGACATCCGAGGCGTCGCGCGGGCACTCAACAGCAACATGGAGGACGGCACCACCCAGGGTGCGTCCACCCTGACCCAGCAGTACGTGAAGAACGTCTTCGTCGAGGCGGCGGGGGACGACTCCGACGCGTTCGCCGAGGCCACCGAGAAGAAGATCGGCCGCAAGATCCGCGAGCTGAAGTACGCCATCCAGCTCGAACAGGAACTCGGCAAGGACCAGATCCTCGAGAACTACCTCAACATCACCTTCTTCGGCCAGCAGGCCTACGGCGTGGAGGCCGCCTCGCAGCGGTACTTCTCCAAGTCCGCGAGCGAGCTGGAGCTCCACGAGGCGGCGGTCCTGGCCGGACTCGTGCAGTCCCCGACCCGGTTCGACCCCGTCAACGCCCCGGAAGAGGCGCTGAAGCGACGGAACATCGTCATCCAGCGGATGGTCGAGACCGAGGACATCACCCAGGAAGAGGCCGACGAGGCCAAGGCCCGGGAGCTCGAACTCAGCGTCAGCCAGCCGCGCCAGGGCTGCATCACCGCCGTCCACGACGCCGGCTTCTTCTGCGACTACGTGCAGCGCGAGTTCCTCAGCAACCCCGTCTTCGGCGAGAACAGCACCGAGCGGAACGCCCGTTGGCAGCTCGGCGGCCTCACCATCCGCACCACGCTGCGCCCGCAGGCGCAGCAGGCGGCCGCCGAGGCGGCCACCACCGGCGCCCACCCCTCGGACCAGGCGACCGCCGCCGTCGTGCAGGTGGAGCCCGGCACCGGGCACATCCTCGCGATGGCGCAGAGCCGCCCGTACGGCAACGACGGCGATCAGCACCAGACGACACTCAACCTGAACACCTCCGGGATCATGGGCGGCGCGTCGTTCGGCTTCCAGCCGGGCTCGACCTTCAAGCCGGTGACCGCGGCCGCGGCGCTGGAGGCCGGGCTCAGCCCGGCACAGGAGTACTCCAGCGACTTCGAGATGGAGGTCGACCAGGCCAACTTCCGCGACTGCTCCGGCGCTCCGGCCGGCGCGGGCATGTGGGAGTTCAAGAACGAGCTGCAGACCATGACCGGCACCTGGGACATGACCGAGGCGCTGGGCAAGTCCATCAACACGTACTTCGTGATGCTGATGGAGGAGTCGGGGCTCTGCGAGACGGTCGAGATGGCGGAGAAGCTCGGCATCCGCAAGGGTGCCGACGAGACGCCGCTCAACGCCTACCCCTCGGTGACGCTGGGCGGTCAGGAGACCACCCCGCTGATGATGGCCAACTCCTACGCCACCTTCGCCAACCGCGGCGAGTACTGCGCACCGACCTCGATCACCGCGGTCAGCGACGCGCAGGGCAACGAGTACGCCATTCCGGAGACCGAGTGCCAGCGGGTGATGTCCGAGCGGACGGCCGACACCATCAACGCCATGCTGGTGGGCGTCGTCGAGGACGGCACCGGCCAGCAGGTCGGTCTCCAGGGCCGTGAGAACGCCGGCAAGACCGGCACCTCCGACGAGCGCCGCAACGTCTGGTTCGTCGGCTACACGCCGGAGATCGCCACGGCGGTCCGGGTCGGCGGCATCGACCCGTTCCCCATGGAGAACTTCACCCTCGCCGGCAACTACGTCGAGCGCGCCGGCGGCGGCAGCATCGCCGGCCCGATCTGGCGGCAGGCGATGAACGGCGCCCTGGAGGGCGTCCCGGCCGGCACCTTCGCCGACGTCGACCTGCCGCGCGGCAACGGCGGCGACGACGGGGACGACGACGAGGACGATGACGGCGGCGACGGGCCCGGCAACCGCTCCGGCAACGGCGGTGGCCCCGGCGGGGGCGGCCCCGGCGGGGGTAACGGTGGCGGTCCCGGCGGCGGCGGCCCCGGTGGCGGCGGCCCGGGCGGTGGCGGCAACGGCGGCGGTGGCAACTGGGACCGCGACTGGGACTGGGACGACTGGGACTGGGACGACTGGAACCGTGACTGACCCCGACCTTCCGTCCGGCTGTCGTGCCCGGCCCCTCTCGGAGCTGTGACCCGCAGCTGAGCAGGCAGGCCGTGACCGAGCCCCCGGCGCTTTCGCGCCGGGGGCTCGGTGCTGCCCGGGGGACGGGGCGGGGCTGCCCCGACCGGTGTCGTCGTCGGCGCGGGAAACGTCACCGCCGCCCCGCGCCCGTCGGACCGGCACCGTCAGGGTGACCGCCGGGGGACGACCGCGGCGGCCGCTGGACGCACCCGGACCGGCCGGAGGAAGGCGGCGCGGGCCATCGCCGACGCCACAGCCGACTGTCGACACCGGGTGGTCGCCGACACCCCGCCCGGCCGCCGACACCGGGCCGACCGCCGACCGCCGACCGCCGAGGGCCGAGGGCCGAGGGCCGAGGGCCGGAGACGGCCACGGGCCGGGTCGAGCGCGCCCTGCGCCCCACCCGGCCCGTGGCCGTACACCTTCGCCGCCGAGCTGCCGGCGGCCCGCCGACCCGCTCCCCAGATCGGCGAACGGGCGCCGCGTCAGCCCGCCAGCGCGCTCTTCACGGCGGCGGAGACCCGCTTGCCGTCGGCGCGACCGGCGACCTTCGGCGTCACCAGCTTCATCACCGCGCCCATGGCACGCGGCCCCTCGGCGCCGCCCTCCTTGGCCTCGGCGACAGCTGCGGAGACCAGCTCCGCCAGCTCCTCGTCCGTGAGCGGCTTCGGCAGGTACTCGGCGAGCAGCGCACCCTCCGCCTTCTCGCGGGCGGCCTGCTCCGGGCGGTTGCCGGCCTCGAACGCCTCCGCCGCCTCCCGGCGCTTCTTCGCCTCCCGCGCGACGACCTTCTGCACCTCGTCGTCGGAGAGCTCGCGGGCGGTGCTGCCCGAGACCTCCTCCTTGGTGATCGCGGTGAGAGTCATCCGGAGGGTGCCCGAGCGCAGCTCGTCACGCGCCTTGATGGCAGTGGTGAGGTCGTTCTGCAACTGGGCCTTCAGCGTGGTCATGCGGTCATTGTCTCAGGCGCGGGTCTGCGACGATGGGGGGATGCGAACGCGTTATTCGGTCCCTCTCGGATTGGCGGCGGGCGCTGCCGCCGCGGGTGCGGTAACCCTCGGCTACGCGGCGGGTTGGGAGGCACGCTCGTTCCGGCTCCGGCGCGTGACCGTGCCCGTGCTGCCGCCCGGCGCCCACCCGCTGCGAGTGCTCCAGGTCTCCGACATCCATATGGTCTGCGGGCAGCGCAAGAAGCAGCGCTGGCTGCAGTCGCTGGCCGGCCTGCGGCCCGACCTGGTGATCAACACGGGGGACAACCTCTCCGACTCCGACGGCGTGCCCGAGCTGCTCGACTCGCTCGGCCCGCTCATGGAGTTCCCCGGTGCGTACGTCTTCGGCTCCAACGACTACTACGCGCCCCAACTCCGCAACCCCGCGAAGTACTTGCTGGAGCGTGTCTCCGGCCGTCACGGCCTCAACGGCAACAAGGCGGCCACCGGCGTCCCCCGCAACCCCTGGTGGCTCATCCGGGACGCCTTCGACGACGCCGGGTGGGTCGACCTCACCAACACCCGCGGCCGCGTCAAGACCGCCGGCCTGGAGATCGCGCTGACGGGGCTCGACGACCCGCACATCAAGCGGGACCGTTACGCCGAGGTCAGCGGCGGCCCGGAGCGCGACGCCGATCTGTCGCTCGCCGTGGTCCACGCCCCCTATCTGCGTGTGCTCGACGCCTTCACCGCGGACGAGTACCCGCTGATCCTTGCCGGCCACACCCACGGCGGTCAGGTCTGCATCCCGTTCTACGGCGCGCTGGTCACCAACTGCGACATCGACACCCGGCGCGTGAAGGGCCTCTCCCACCACGAGGCCGACGGCCGCCGCTCCTACCTCCACGTCTCGGCGGGCTGCGGCACCAACCGCTACACCCCCGTCCGCCTGGCCTGCCCGCCCGAGGCCACCCTGCTCACCCTCACCGAACGCCCCGCCTGACCGCCGCGCCCCGCGCGCCGACAGGCCGCCGCCGCGCTGGTCGGTCCACCGCCCCGACCAGCCCGAACGGCCCGCACGAACCCCTGCCGGGCCCCGCACCGCAACGGATTTCGCGTACGGCCCGAGGTCCGCTAAGCTAATCCACATCGCATCGGGGTGTGGCGCAGCTTGGCAGCGCGCTTCGTTCGGGACGAAGAGGTCGTGGGTTCAAATCCCGCCACCCCGACAGAGGTCAGAGGGCCAATCGCATGATTGCGATTGGCCCTCTGACGTGCTCAGGGGGCCAAACAGGGGGCCAACGGTTCCGCGGCCTCCCCTCAGGTGCAGGCGAGCCTTCCTTTCGTGCTCGACGCCCACTACCTACGCCGTCCGTGCGTTGTTACTGTGCCGAGAGGCCAGCCCGGTCGGAGTGGGCTGTGGTCGGCCATGCTGGGTGCTGAGCTGATCGCCCCGATGAACGAACCCTGGTACTGAGGCTGACGGGGCCGCCCGCAGGTGCGCGCAAGGCTGCCTCCCATGAGGGGCAGCGCAGGGATCCTGGCGAGACACCGAAGGAGAGCACAGCCGATGATCGACACGTCCGCAGAGTTATGTCCGGGTACGGGTGGACGTGGGGGGTCTTCGTCGGCGCCGGTACCCACTGTCGCATCGCGGCTCGAACGTGCGGACGGGCTTCTGGAGTGGTGCGAGGACGCGCTGGACGGGATGCCGTCGCCTCGTGCGCCAGACTTGCTGCGGCCTCTGGGGCGACTGCACGTGGTCAACAGTTGGCAGTGGGACGCTGAGGACCGGGTGCGTCAGGTCGGGGACGAAGACATTCCCGCCCTCAAGCGGGAGATCGACGAACTCAACGGCCTTCGCCATGAGCTCATCGAACACATCGATCGCGTACTGAGCGCGTCGTGGTGTGTGGACGAGAGCGTGCCTCCCCTCACGGAGTCGATGGGCTCGGCGCTTGACCGGCTCTCGGTGCTCAGCCTTCGGGTTGCCGAGACCGCACGGCGGGCCGGTAGGGACGACGAGGCTCTGAGGCGTGTCGCGATTCTGCGCCGCCAGCGAGGGGATCTGGTGTGGTCCATTGCGGTGGCGTGCGGGGATCTAGCCTCCGGCCGGCGACGGCCGCCACGGCCCGAGCGCATGAAGCTCTATGGAAAGTCCGAACGGTGAGTCCGCCGCCGGCCGCCTCCGCTCACGGTGACGACGGTTCCTTCCCTCGTGGCGATGAGTTCGCTGATTGGTGCGGTCGGACGTTCCTGCGCCCGGACGGGGGCAACGCCGAGGCGCTTGTGGATCTCGTGCGGAGCGCCCTCAGGGAAGCGCTGAGCCACCAGGGATCCGGGCCGGTGTATCCGAAGGCCGGTCAGGAAGAAGACCTCTCGTTGATGGGTGAACGGGGTCTGCCGGAGGGCTCCGTCGATGCGGAACTGGTTCTCGGCCAGTTACGCGGTTGGTTGGCCGGGGCGGTCAAGGTGCATCACCACATGTTCGCCAAGAATGTCGTCCCTCCGCCTTCGTTCGTCCACCTTGCGGCATGGTGTGCGGTGTCGCTGTTCATGCCGAACGGCGTGACTGGAGAAGACGCTGCTCATACGCTCTCCGCCGAGCCGGCGAGCGCTCGGACGCTGGCACGGCTGGCAGGGTACGACCGCCACCGGGCCGGTGGGCTCTTCACGTTCGGTGGCACCGCGACGAATCTGTACGCGATCAACGTAGGCCTCGCCAAGGCACAGCCCGGCCACTCCGAGGAGGGCGTAGAACCAGGGGTTGCGGTCGTCGGCTCCTGGCCGGCGCACTACTCGCAGAAGTCCGCGTGCGCCTGGCTCGGAATCGGCACCCGGAACTACATCGCGGCTGCGTCATTGCCTGACCAGACCACGGACCTGGAGTCGATGGAGGCTGCCTGTCGCGAAGTCATGGCCCGCGGCCACCGACTCGCGTGCATCATCGGCGCGGGCGGGACCACCTCGAACATGGCGGTCGACGACTTCGCCGGGATCGCCGTGATGAGGGATCGGTTGGCCGCCGAGTACGAGTTGGACTACACACCCCATGTGCATGCCGACACGGTTATCGGCTGGGCCTACTTCTGCTTCCTCGACTACGACCTGCAGCGCAATCCACTCGGGTTCACCCCACCCGTGGTGGCCAAGCTGACACGGCTGGTGGAACGCCTCAGGACGGTGCGGCACGCTGACTCGTTCGGGACTGACTTCCACAAGACCGGCTTCTCTCCGTACACGTCCAGCATGATCGTCATGCGCGACGGGCGGGACTTCTCACGGTTGCGCCGCGACGCTGGTGTCATGGCCCCGTTGTTCCATGACAAGGACGCCTACAACCCCGGGACCTTTACGCTG
Source organism: Streptomyces bohaiensis (assembly GCF_012033785.1). Classification (GTDB taxonomy): domain Bacteria; phylum Actinomycetota; class Actinomycetes; order Streptomycetales; family Streptomycetaceae; genus Streptomyces; species Streptomyces bohaiensis. Next base: position 77,649 of record NZ_JAAVJC010000003.1, on the reverse strand, counting down.
GAGACGTCAAGGTCAGCCGCCACAATGGTGGCCACCTGGCTGACTCTGCAGGCGTTGGGCAAGCACGGTATGCGGCAGCTCCTCGGTCACGCGCTGGAGACGGCCGAAGCCCTCCGGGGCCATATCGGCGCTTTGGCCGGCCAGGATGCCAAGGTCATCAACGACCTGTCCTATGGCCCGGATGTGTTCGTGCGCTGCTATCCGCCCAACGATCCTGCGGCTCAATCAGAGAACTTCGACGACACCGACTCGGTGCGCCGAGTGAACCGGTACACCTCTGACCTGTTCGCGTGGCTGTCGCATCAGGACCTGCCGGACGGGGAACAGATCGCGGTCAGCAGGACCTCTGCGGCGTTCTACACCTCCTCCGGCGAGCCGGTCGTGGCGTTGCGGGTGTACTCGCTGAACCCGTACTTCTCCGCCTCCCACGCCAGGGAGTTGGTCGTGCGGTTACTTGAGGGCAAACGGCGGTTCGACGCGACACTGTCCGACCCCGGGGTGTATGAGGGGGCCCGATGACCCGGCGACCGCAGAAAAGCGCTCCGGAGCGGCCCGCGCGCTTTGCCGCCCCGGATCTCGCTGTCCGCGACTGTGTCGAGCTGGCCGTCGGCCTGGCTTCCTACGCCCGGAGACACGGACTGGCCCGTGTCGAGGTGAGCGGACCTCCTGTGCTCGGCGAACTCATCGAGGAGTTCGGGCTCGATCAGGTGCACTTCGTCGATACCCACCAACAACCGGCCGTGGACATCGAGGCGACGCCACGGACATGGCGCTGCGGTCAACGCGGGCTTCGGTGTTTCAGCGACCAGCTCGCCGACACCGCTCACGCCCCACGCGGTGCAGCCACGTCTGCCTCGACGCTCGCCGAGGGCACAGTACTGCGATTCGCGCGGCACAACCGTCTCGGAGATGCGCTGAGCATTGTCACCGGCCTCGAGCACTACTGCTGCGACAACGCCGTGAAGTCCGTCGCCGTAACCGGCTCCCCCATTCTCTCTCAGGTGGTGGAGCTGTTCGCCTGCGAGCGGGTGCGCTCTGCCCCGGCTTCAACCGGGGCAGTCAGTGGGGATGCGATCTTCGCCCGGGCCTCGTGGAGCCTTCCCTGGCTGGACCGGTTCCATCACTCCGTCCACGAAACGTATGGCGGCCGAGTCCGCTACGGCCTGGCACCCCTTCCTCTGCGCGAGAGACCAGCGCGGCGGGAACGTGAGGACGTGGTGTACTGCCAGTTCGATGCGCGCTCCGGAACGCCGCTGCCGCGACCGTCCGCACGCCGCCTCGTCAGCCAGGCCGCGCTTCACGGCGACGTGCGCATTCTCGGCGGCCCGGACACCTCGGATTACCTCGGCAGCGGTGTGACCTACGTGAGGGCCGAACTCAGCGAGATCGTCGCCCGGTTGCTGTCCTGTCGCTTCTTTGTCGGGTGCGACAGCGGGCTGGGACACCTTGCCGGCTGCCTCGACGTTCCGGGCGTGATCGTGAGCACCGACGACTTCGAGACGACATGGTCGTTCTTTCGGAACTACTCAAGTTTGAACGTCATCCCGTCCGCCGCGGCCGACCTGCTGTTGCCGTGAAACCCCCGCCGGCCCCGGCAGTCGTCCAGGCGACCAGTCGTTGCTTGCATCAAGAGGCCCTGCGCGCCCGTCGGGTTCCGCTGGGGCGCAGTCACTTCGTGTTCAGAGTGGAGTTGGCCTCCGGGGAACGAGTCATCGCGCGGATCACACGTTTCGACCGGGCCGAGTGCTTCACAGGCTTCGCTTACTGGCGGCGCCTGCTTGCCGGCGTCGGGGTTCCCGTTCCTCGCGTGCTGTCGATGGACCTGACCGGCACGGTCCTGCCCTGGCCCATCATGTTCCTCGAAGAGGCGCCCGGCGATGATCTGTGCAACGTCTATGCCGATCTGACTGCCGCGAAGAAGCTAAGCGTCGCCGACGACCTGCTGGACATCCACCGCCGCGTGCGGAGGCTGCCCAGCGGCCCCGGGTTCGGCGGGGTGGCGCACTACGGCGACGAGCGCTGCCATCCGCGGTGGTCTGACGTGTTGGAGGAGTACGTCAACGGTGCGCTCGAAAGTCTCACCTCCCCACAGCGGCAGACGCAGGCGGTGGCCCACATCCGCAGCGCTCTCCGCGGGCTGAGCCACGAGCTGGACCGAGTCGAACCGTTGCCGTACCTGATCGATGCCACGCACCAGAACGTGCTGGTGGACGGTGGAAGAGTGTCCGCGATCGTCGACCTCGACGAGGTCGGGTTCGGCGACGCCCTGTACCCGCTCGGCGCCGCTCGAACCGGGCTGCTGGCTCGTGGTCCCGAAGCGGATTGCATCGAACGGGTCGCCGCAAGGCTGTGTTCCGGTTCCGAACGGCGGCGGATACTCGATCTGTACTCAGCGATAGCAGCCCTCAAGATGCTCGCGCACAGTCCGCTCAGCGTGGCCGGACCGCCCTCGGCGGACAGCAGACTCGGCGCTCGGCTGCGGGCGCTGTTAGCCGTCTACGCCTCGGCTGCAGCCCGCGAGGAGTAACGTCATGCCCGGTGCCCTCTACGTGAGCATCGACGATTTCACCCACGAACGCTTCACCAACGGTCTGTTCCTCCAGGTCCGTGAGCTTCTCCAACGTGTCTCGGAACGCGGGCTCCCGGCCGGTCTCGCCTGCATCACCACGCGCGGCGGCACCGGAGGCACACGGAGGACCCGCGCCGTCCAGGGTTGCACCGTGCACGAGTGCTTCGTCAGGGCTCCGGGAGAGGCCGCTGCATACCGGAAGGCTCTTCACGATCTGCTGGAGGACCTGGACCCCGAAGTGGTCCTGCTCAACTCGTGCGCAGTCCGTCTCAGGGAGCCCCACCTCGGAGCACTGGAAGTGAGTCTTGCAACCGGCCGGCGGGTGGTAGTTCTCGTAACCGACCAGCTCTACCCCACCGACCGTGGGCATGGCGCAGACGAGATGCGGCGATACTACGACCTGATGCGACAGGCCGACAGCGTGCAAGCAGTCAGCCGGACCATCGCGGATGCCCTCCGCCACCAGACCGGTGTGCAGGCACGAGTGCTCCCGAACCTGCTCCCCGAGCGACGACTGTTGTCAGGCGACGCACCGGGGCCTGGCGCCGGGTTCCTCACGTTGATCAACCACCACCCCATCAAGGGGCGACGTGTGTGGGACACGCTGATTCGTTTGCGCCCCGACGACACCTACCTTGTCGTCGAGACCTGGCCCGATGCCCCGCCCTACGCTCCGCCCTCCCCGAACGTCCGGGTAGCACCGTTCGCCCCGGACCCCACCGCTGTCTATGCCAGCTCCCGAATGCTGCTTCTACCGTCCCTCGGTCCCGAGGGCCTCCCGCGAGTGGCGCTGGAAGCCATGGAGTCGGGTGTACCGGTCATCGCCCATCGGATCGGCAGCCTCCCCGAGCTCGGCGATGCCGTCACGTTCGTCACTCCGCCACCCATCGATGGCTACGAGCTCGATGAGAACGATGTCCTGTACCCCGTGGTATCTGCGAGCGATCTCGAATGTTCCGCGCGTGACTTCATCCAGGCGATCGACGCGATAGATGGTGATCGAGCGCTTAGGTCGCACCGCGTGACCCTCGGCAGAGCTTTTGCGCGTGACTACCGCAACCACAGCGAGGCGGTGACCCGGAGCCTCCTCGACGCCTGGTTCAGCGCCAACGGAGCCTTGCCGCGAGGCTGAGGCCGCCCGTGCCGGCCGAGGCCGTCAGCCAGGATCCTTCCGCACGAGGGCCGTCGGCGGCTCGGTGGCCGGTTTCTCCGTGCCGACAACGAGGTCAAGCCTCCGAGACACGACGAGCCCCTCTCTTGGGAGAGGGGCTCGTCATCACGCTTGTGGTCCGAGCTCAGCTTCCCGTGACCTCGATGGCCGCCAGGTTCTTCTTGCCCCGCCGCAGAATCAGCCAGCGTCCGTGCAGCAACTGATCGGCTGTCGCCACAGCATCCTCCGCGGTCACCTTCTCGTTGTTCACGTAGGCGCCACCCTCCTTCACCGTACGGCGGGCAGCCGACCTGCTCGCCACCAGTCCGACCTCGGCGAACAGGTCGGTGATGAGGCCGAGCTCCCTGACCTTCGCGTGCGGCAGCTCCGAGGCTGCAGCAGCCAACGTTGCCTCGTCCAGAGCCTGGAGCTCACCCTGCCCGAACAGTGCCTGCGAAGCGGCGATGACTGCGGCGCACTGATCGGCGCCGTGTACCAACGACGTCAGTTCCTCAGCGAGCGCACGCTGCGCGGTACGGACATGCGGCCGCTCTCGGGTGACCTCCTCCATCGCTTCCAGCTCCTCACGGGGCTTCAGGGAGAGGATGCGCATGTAGCGGGAGACGTCCCGGTCGTCCGTGTTCAACCAGAACTGGTAGAACGCGTACGGTGTGGTCATCTCCGGATCGAGCCAGACGGTTCCGGTTTCCGACTTTCCGAACTTGGTTCCATCCGCCTTGGTCATCAATGGCGTCGCGAGGGCATGTACCTCGGCCTCCGGCTCCACGCGGTGGAGCAGGTCCAGCCCAGCCGTGAGATTGCCCCACTGGTCGCTGCCACCCGTCTGCAACGTGCATCCGTAGCTCCGGTAGAGCTGGAGGAAGTCCATGGCCTGCAGCAGTTGGTAACTGAATTCCGTGTAGCTGATGCCCTGCTCGGACTCCAAGCGCTGTGCGACGGAATCCTTGGTCAGCATCTTGTTCACCCGAAAGTGCTTGCCGACATCTCGAAGGAATTCGATCGCTGACAGACTTGCGGTCCAGTCCAGATTGTTGACCATGACCGCTGCGTTCTCGCCCTCGAAGGAGAGGTATCGCTCGATCTGAGCGCGCAGACGGCTCGTCCACTGGGCGATCGTCTCAGGATCGTTCAAAGTCCGCTCGGCGGTCGGCCTGGGGTCTCCGATGTAACCGGTCGCACCTCCCACGAGTGCCAAGGGTCGATGCCCGGCCTGCTGGAGCCGGCCGAGGGTGAGTGCCTGTACGAGGTGACCGACGTGCAGGCTGGCCGCAGTGGGATCAAAGCCGCAGTAGAACGTAACGGGGCCGTCTGCGAGAGCCTTGCGCAATGCTTGCTCGTCAGTGGACTGGGCGATCAGCCCGCGCCACGTGAGCTCGTCCACGATGCCCGTCACGGTCCTGTGTCTCCTACGAGTCGCTGATAAGGGCATCGGTCAGTCTAACTACCCGCTCCGAGTGAGGTCACCGCGCTCGGCATGCGGGCCCAGCTTGTCCTCGGACCCCAGCCCACCCGACGCAGCCCCCATCAGCCCAGGCCGTCGGCGGATTGACGCAGATCTATCTGGAGTTCGTGGAGTGGATGTGCGAGTGAGTGATCAAGCTTCGGCCCGCCGCGCCATGGGTCGATGTATGGGCTACGTTCCGTAACTCTTGCATGTCAGGTCGCCTCTGGACGGTGATCGCCGGGCCGGGCCGCGTCTGTCACGGGAGGACGAGGGCCAGGGGCGGTGGTTTCGGTTCAACGACGACGCTGTGCAATCAAGCGGCCGAGATTCCGGAATTCCCGCCGGTGGTGAACGCCGCCGACTGGTATGGCGTGGGGCACCGGCTTCCGGGAGACCTGGACGATTTACCGGTGCCTGCCGCGGTCGCTCGCTCTCCAGTATCGCGGCCACATCGATTTCGCCGAGCAGGGGGTATCTGGGTGGGTGCCAGGGACGATGCCCCGAAGAGCGTCACCTCAACTGTCCATTTGACCTGCGGGCCGAGCAGCCTCCTGCCGGGGTGACCTTCCCGTTGCGCGTGCACGAAGCCAGGATCTCTCAGTGGCGTAGGCGCGAGAATGTGACAGAGCAGTTCCCGGAGGCCCTGGGGCGCTCTGTCGGCCATGTCCGCGCCCGCCCGGTTCAGCTCGGCTGCTCCAGCGTGTGACCGCCCGTCCGATCCTCCTCGATCAGCTTCGCGGAATCGCGCTGATTCGCTCGAAGTCGAGCCATAGACTGCGGCGATTGGCGTCGGCACGGTGGGGTTGCCGGGCGGTGCGGGGGAGGAACGGGCATGCACGACTCGTCGGACTCGGGGGAGAGCGCCGCCACGGGGGAGGGCGGGGGCAGCCGAGCTGCCGAGTCGACCGCCGTGGTCGAGCCCACGCCCCGGTCAGGGGAAACCGGTTCGAAGACCGAGCCCTTGACCCTGGTCGAGGTGCACCCGGGGGTGGCGCTCCTCGTCGGTGAGGTCCCGCCGGAACTCGCCCACGGCCGGCTCGACTTCGAGTTCGGGTTGGTGCCGGAGGCCGACCGCCGGAGCATCGCGGCGGTGCTCGCGTCGATCGGGCACGCGGCCACGGTGGGCGGCAACATCCGAAGCGTGGCCGGCGCCGCGCACGGGCTCTACCGGATCGGGGACTCGACCCGGGCGCTGCTGGCCGGTGGCGGCAAGCTGGTCGTCAAGGACGGCGGCAACCTGGGGACGGTGGTGGGTCCTGGCGGCACGCTGCACCAGGCGCGCTTCTACCCCGTGGGGCTGAGCAAGGCACAGGCCGCAGCATCGATCGGACCGGCGCTCGCCATGGTGGCGCTGCAGATGATGCTGAGCGAGGTGTCGAACCTCGTCCGCACGAACCTCACGGCGACCAACCAGGTCCTGAGCGCCGTGCGCAAGGAGCAGTGGGCGGAACTGACGGGGCTGGTCGCCGCCATCGATGCTGCCGTCGACCACGCACGGGAGGTCGGATCCGTTCCGCTGTCCCTCTGGGAGAGCGTGGCGGCCAGCGAACCGTTGCTGCAGAAGCAGCTTCGGCTCTATCCCGAGAACGTGCGTGATCATCTCGCGCATCTCGGCGGGTCGGACACGCGCAGCCACCGTGAGTACCTTCGGGAGCGCGCCGCGGACATCGCTTTCGACGCGCACGCGCTGCTGTCGTTGCTCAAGGCGCGTACCGGGTATCAGGCGCTGCGTGCCGCAAAGGCCAGAGCTGCTGGGCGCGACGACGCCGAGGAAGCGAAGTACGCCGAGGTCGTCGCCCGCGACGCCCGCGCGGAGTTCGACACCATGTTCTCCGAAGCGACCAGACTCATTCGTGCGCTCATGCGGCACCTGCGGATCACCGCGGAGCTCCCCGGCTCCGACGGGTGGCCGCTGGCCGGGAAGCGGAAGGATGCGAAGGCCGCCCGCGAGACCTCGGCACGCCTGCTGGACGCGATCGAACCGCTCTCCGACGCTCTCCGTCCGCCGGCCCCCGCGCTGGAGGCGCCGGCTGTCGTCTGTGCGCCGGAGTCGCTGGCTCTGGACCCGTACCTGCGGATCCTGCGCTGGTTCCTCGACGACACCGAGACGCTCCGCGCTCTCGCCTTCCCCGAACAGCTCGACGCGCTCGGCCCGCTCTCCGCGATCGTCGGCGGCGCGAAGGAGAGACTGGCGGCGGCGAGGGACAAGTCCGCGGTGAGGACGCTGGTCGCCGTCACCGACCGCCGGGTCATCACCGCCAGGTCGAGTGCCTTCCTCGAACACGCCGAGATCCGTCAGGACATCCCCCTCGACCAGGTGCGCTACGTCCGGGCCGCTGCCGAGCAGGCCGCCGGTCGGCAGCCGGCCATCGACCTGATCACCCGTGACGACAACCTCCGGTGGCTCTTCCCCGGCGGAGCCGACGCTGCGGACGTGGGTGCGTTCGCCGCCGAACTCGCCGAGTCGATGACCATCCCGGACAGCGAACGGCAAGACCTGCGAGAGCGGCGCCGCACACCCATCGAAGCGGGCATGAGGGCCGGGATCGGTGGGCCTACCGTGAACGGGGCCGACCCTGCGGCCACGCCCCCTGAAGTCGAGTGAGCTCGGGACCTGCGAGCGGTAGCGGGAACCAGCGGGGCGGCCCCCGGGAAGCCTCCTGCTGTCCGGTGAGAGGTTTCCGCGGCCCGCCGGGACTCGGACCACGCTGGCCGTCGCGGCGCCGGAGAGGCCTCCGGCGCCGACCGTGCGGAGGGCTCGGCGTCCGCCCCGGGGCTGCTGCTCGCCGGCCACGGATCGGCTGGCGCGGTTCCTGCTCCGCGCCGGGGACGTGGTCATCGCCCGGCGTGGTGAGTTGGGGCGGTGCTCGGTGGTTCGGGACGCGCAGGACGGGTGGGTGTGCGGCACGGGCTGCTTCCTGCTGCGGCCGCCCGAGGGTCTCGATCCCGACTACGTCGCGGCGTACCTGAGCAGCGCCGCGTCGCGACGGTGGTTGGAGGCGCGGTCGACCGGCGGCATGACGATGAAGACCGTGTCGCTCAAGGTGCTGGAGGAGCTTCCGATCACGGTTCCCGACCTTCCGTCCCAGCGGCAGGTCGCCGGGGCCATGCGGGCGCTGGGCGAGCACGAGGAGCTGCTGCGCGGGGAGCTCGCCCTGGCCCGGAAGCTCCGGGAGGACGTCCTGACGTCCGCGCTGCTCGCCCGCTGAACGACAGTTCCAGCGGCGCCGGGGGTGCGGTGACCACGGGGGCGGGAAGCGGCACCGCCGGCGCCGCGGCCGGGGTCTCGTCACGGTGAACTCCCTGGTGAGAGCCCGAAGTCTGCGGGACGGGCGCCTCGGAGGGTGTCGCGGCGGGGTCGGTGCCCGAGCCGACCCCCCACCCCGGGAACCACGCCTGCGGCAGCCCGTCAAGGGCGCTCTTTCGCGGAGCGGGGAGGTCACCTACGGTGCGGTCATGCGTACACACGGCAACTCCGAGCCGGTCCGTCACGCGTCTGCTCCCCGAGTGACCCCGCCTGCGACGGCCGTTGGTGCCCCGCACTCCCTTGCCGCGCTGCAGCGTGCCGCGGGGAACGCGGCGGTCACGCGCGCCATCACGGTCGCGCGCGTGATGGAGACGGCGGAGTTCCAACAGCGCACGGGTGACGGTCCGATGCGGGGCCGGTCGAAGATCGTTCAGGTGGACAACGCGCTCACCGCGTTCCACGCCGTACCGGCCGACCGTCCCGGGACGGCGTTGATCGCGCTGAAGGCCGTCGTGCGGCAGTGCGAGGCGTACGTGCAGCACAAGGAAGGCAAGGGGGAAGGGCAGCGACTCGCCGGGGTCTCCGAACTGCAGCAGCAGGCGGGCGACGGTCAGGCGAAGTTCAGGACCCTCGCTGCCTTCAACGAACTGGTCGCGGAGATCGACAGGTTGCTGGAGCGAGGAGCCAACCCCGACACGGACGACCGTGCTCTCGCCGCCGCAGCCCAGGAGGTTTCGCGCGGCATCCCGCCCGACGACTTCCACGCGATGATGGAGGGCCAGGTCCGGACGCTGGGAGCTCTCAGCGGCGACCCGGACCTCCCCGCCGAGACCCGCGGCATCATCGGCGAACTGATGGCGGCTGCGCAGCGCGTCACCCGGATGCAGGTACCCATGAACGGCATGCCCGGGATGAAGATCACCGCCGGTGAGGGGGACAGCGCCGAGTTCACGTTCAACGTCGACGCCCAGGCCCGTGGTGGTTCGTCCTTCCTGCAGGGGCACCTCGCCCACGAGTTGACGCACGTCGCCGCCCACCAGGCTTTCGGAAGCAGCCCCGTCATGGAGTTGGTGGAGGCGGGCGCGACGCCCGAGGAGGTCCGCGCGCTCGCCACGGAACGCAAGCAGACGCTTCTGGAGCTGCAACAAGCCCTCCGGAACGACCCTGCCTTCAACGACTTCCAGGAGAGCATGCTCAGCGAGAAGCTGGTCTACGGCGCGCAGCCGCAGAAGTTGGAGCAGTACGCATCGGGCTTCGCGCGGGCCGGCAAGATCACCGAGGAGCAGCGGGCCCGCCTGGTCGCCTACGGGCAGGCAGCCGGTGACGCCTCCGGCGCGCTGGTCGAGTACGACACCGTCCTCAACCAGATGCTCGTCTACCTCCACCGATGGGGCATCAGCCAGGACAACCCGTTCTACGTCCGGCTGCGTGCCGCGGCCCAGGCGGCTTCCGACCGTAGGAACCAGGCGCGCAGCAGGCGTGGCGCGGGGCCGCCCGCGCCGGATCCCGCGCCGGATCGTGCTCCGTGAGAGCTGCCCGGGGCCGCCCCTTCGCCGAGCTGCCAACGGGGAGTCGCGGTCCGGCTACGTTCGGTACGCTGCCGAGTGGGGCATGACAGCCCCGCTCGGCGCACGGTCACCGCGCGCCCGTCCTGGTGATCCCGCCGCCCGCCGCGAGCGCCCACGGAGAGACCGCATGAGTCACGTGAGCACAGCCACCGACACCGGACTGTGGTGCGCATATCGGCAGTTGACGGCCGGTGCTGTCCACACCGACCTCACCCACGCGTTCCACCCCGGGCAGCCGCACTTCCCCGCGCTCCCCGACGAACAGCGGGAGACGGTCTTCGACATGGCCCGCGGCGACGGGTTCACCGTGGACCGGTACACGCTCGTCGGCCAGTGGGGGACGCACGTCGACCCGCCGAGCCACTTCCACCAGGGCGCCACCACCCTCGACCGCATCCCGGTCGAGGAGATGTTCCTGCCGCTCGTCGTCCTCGACATCGGCGCACGTGTCGCGACCGACCCGGACGCCACCCCGACGCTCGACGACATCGCCGACTGGGAGGACCGCCACGGCGCCATCCCCGCCGGGTCGTTCGTCGCGCTGCGCACCGGGTGGAGCAGCCGGTGGCCGGACCAGCAGGCCATGGTCAACCGCGACCCCGCAGGCGTCAGCCACACCCCGGGCTGGAGCGCCGAGGTGCTGCGCCACCTGCTGGAGACGGTCGGCGTCACCGCCGTCGGGCACGAGCAGCTCGACACCGACCCCGGGATCGCCACCTCGGTCGGCGACTTCAGCCTGGAGTCGTACGTGTTGGGGCGGGGCCGCTGGCAGATCGAGCTGCTCGCCCACCTCGACCGCGTTCCCGAGGCCGGGGCGCTGGTGCTGGCCTCCTGGCCGAAGCCGCGCGGCGGCTCCGGGTTCCCCGCCCGCGTCGTCGCCCTGCACCGCGAGCCCTGAGCGCGCTCGGTCGGCTGACCGGTGGTGGGATCGGCTGCTTCCAGCGGTGCGGCGGTCGGGCGATACTCGTCCGAATGTCGGGCCCGGCGTGCCCGGTCTCTCGTGTTAGCTAGCCGGTATGGATCATGCCGGGCCCACCCCGTACATCGAGCTCGACGCCGCGCAGAGCGAGCTGCTGGCCCAGCTCGTGCGCGCCGACCTTCCCGCGCCGGACGGCACCGAGGCATCCGCGGAACTGCTGGCGGCGCGCGGCCTGGACCCCGACGACTTCCGCGGGACGCTGGCGGGCATGCCGCTGGGCACCGTGCGCACCGCCGACGGGACCACCTCGGTGACGGCCCTCGGCGCAGCGGTCCACTACCGGGCGCGCGCTGAGCAGCTGGAGTTGCTGCTGAGCCGGATCGGCGGCTTCGCCGCCCGACACGGCACCGCTGACCGGCGGTTCGCGGCGTGCCTGCAGGAGATGGCGCAGGAGACGATGACGCCGGCCGAGGCCGAGAGCCGCATGCGCGGCGGTGACTGAGTCGGCGGGGCACCGTCGTCCGTCACCAGAGGCTCAGGCGCCGTCGGGGCCCATGGTGAACAACGCGTCGGGCGCGGGGTGGCGTGCCCGCGCGGCGGCCTTCCCCGCCGGGAGCACCTCGGCCGTGACCAGGTCGCTCTCGGCGACCACCGGCGCCGCCAGGATGTCCCTCAGCAGGTCCTGTTGGCGCGGGGCCAGGTCGGTCAACCGGCGCAGCACCGAGAGCAGTTCGATCAGCTCACCCGTCCACTCCTCCGGCCAGCTCTCGACGTGGATGTCGTCCAGCGGGCTGGAACGCTTGCTGCTCGGCTCGGCCTTGCGGTAGCCGAACCACTTCCGCAGGACGCGCATTCCGCCGACGTCGTACTCCCACATCGCCGCCGTCACCGGCCCGAGGCGGCCCGGCCCGACGTGGAGCTCTTCCGACTCCGGGGCGTGGGTGAGGCGGTTCGGCACGGCCGCGCCGATGTGTGCGTCGTACCGCACCTGCCGGGGGTCGCCGGTGGCGAAGCGGACATCGCGGGCGGGGCGCCCCGCGTCCGCGTCAGCGAACCGTTCGCCGTACGTCGAGGCCCAGAGCACCTCGCTCCCGATCTCGATCGCCCGCCGCCACAGCTCGGTGCTGCGGGTGAGAGGGATGCGCACGCCGGGGGTGAGCAGGTCCTCGCGGAACAGGTCGGTGAACCCGTCGTGTCCGGCGACCGCGACCACGTACGCCGCGAGCTCGGCCGCTGTGACGTGCGGCAGCGCCAGGACGCCGGCGAGGTGACGCAGCAGCCCGGGCGCCACGTTGGCGGAGCCGTCGGGGTGGTAGAGCGGCATCACCCGGCCGCCGCGGCCGTTGAAGTGGTCGGTATCAGGGATCAGGTGTGTGGTGACGACGGCGGGGCCGGACTCGATCGCGTGCGAGGACTGCTGGTTGAGGAACAGCTGGTCCTTGCGGCAGCCCGCCCAGAGGTCGGCCCGGGGCCGGTCGAGCAGCCGAACGTCCGGTAGCAGCCATTGCCGGTCGAGACTGCGCAGCGCATAGCGCATCGGCTCGGGGCAGCTTTCGGTCTCCGAAGCATCGGCTTCGGCTGAGGAGGTCGCTCTCAGCTCTCGCGCTGATCGACTGTCGGTGTCCTTGAACAACACCGCCCGCTCGGCCGGATCGGGCTCGGCGAGGAGGCGCCGCCAGCGTCGGCGCAGCGTCTCCGCGCTCGGGGCGCTCACCCACGCCCGGTTGGCGGTCACCCCGAGGCTGCCCCAGGGGAAGAGGTCGCCCAGCGCCGGGTAGTCGTCCCACCCCGAGGCCGTTCGCGGGGTGAGGGGTTGGGTGGCGCCGTCCCGGACGGGGCGCCAGCCGTCGTCGTCGAGCCGTACCGCGCCCAGCTGCGCGAACTTCTCCGCCCGCCGACCCTCCAGCGACCGGTAGTGCAGCGTCGCCCGGTGGTCCGGGCCGCGGACGGTGCCCGCGCGGCGCACCATGAGGAAGACGGAGAGCGGCTGTGCGACGCCGGGGAAGACGCGGGTGCCGACGTTGGCCCGCTGGCCCTCCGGGCTGAGGTTGATGATCCAGCCCTCGTCGCAGGTGCGCCGCAGGTACTGGCGCATGCCCCGGCCGCCGGGGCCGGTGGCCCAGCCCGAGGGGGTGATGAAGCAGACCACGCCGTGCCGGTCGTCGGGGTGCGCGTCGAACACCTTCCAGGCGGCCCAGCGCCAGAAGTACACGTACATGTTCTTCAGGACGTGCTCGTACCTGCCGTTGCCGGCCAGCCGGAAGTCGTCCAGCAGCGGTGTGTCGTCGCGGTCGGCGCGCTTCTCGACCCAGCCGCCCCGATCCTCCGCCTTGTCGTCGTACGGCGGGTTGCCGATGACGACGGTCACCGGCACGTCCGCCTTGAGGCGGTTGGCGCGGCGCCGCAGCTCGGAGATCGCGGCGTAGGTGGAGGGAAGGAAGTCCGCCTCGGTGTGCGGACTCTCCAGCGTGTCCGACACATAGAGGTGCAGACCCGTGTCCGGCACCGCCGCGCCGTACCGTTTGAGCAGCGTGGTGGTCCGCAGTTCGGCGACGGCGTACGGGCCCATCTGGATCTCCAGGCCGTGCAGCCTGCCAGCCAGGCGGCCGGCGGCGTCCGGCCGCATGGCGGGACCGTGGCGCTCCTCGGCCCGGTCGGCGACGCGCTCGATCGCGGCATGCAGGAAGGTGCCGGTCCCCATCGCGGGATCGACGATCCGGACGGCGTCCGACGCCAGGCCCTCGGGGTGGCCGAGCCGGGTCGCCAGCACCTCGTCGGTGAGGCGAACCATCTCGCGCACGACCTCGCGCGGGGTGTAGTACGAGCCGCTCTGCTGCCGCAACGCCGGGTCGTAGACGTCGAGGAACCGCTCGTACAGGTGGAGGTAGGCGTCCTTGTTGCCGTACTCGATCGCGGGCCAGTCGACCTGCGCCACCGTGCGCTTCAACAGGTCGAGGCTGACCGTGAAGCGGTCGCCGACGTGGCCGGTGAGCAGGTCCAGCGCGCGGCCCATCAGCGCGTGCCCCGCGTCCAGGCGCCGGGCCACCTCGTGCAGGGGGCTGTCCGCCGTCAGCAGTCCTTCCGCGCGGGCGAGCAGCAGGGCGAAGGTGACGGTCTGCGCGTAGCCGTCGGCGAACGTCGCGTTGCTCGCCGTGGGGAAGAGGATGCGCCGCCAGTCGTTGCGGAGCCCGGTGAAGGGGCGGGCCCGGACGTCGTCGCGCGGAGCGGAGGACTTCGCCTCCGCCGTGAGCTGCTCCAGGACAGCGGCGCGCAGCAGCCGGCACAGGGGCGCCACCAGCTGGACGAGCCGCGCCACGTTGGTCAGGGGCACCGGGCGCCACAGCAGGAACCGCTTCAGCAGTGCGTCGAAGGCGTCCGGGTCGGCCGGCGCGAGCTTCGCCCCCGCCGTGGACAGTCCGCCCGTGAACCGGGCCTCGGCCACCGCGTGGCCGTTCTGGTAGAGGCACCAGTCGCTGCCGTTGCTGTACAGCAGGTTGGGCAGGTCGCGGAGCCGTTCCCACTGCCGCCGGTTGGCGGCGCCGAACGACGACGGGTCGATCGAGAGCCCGGGGCGCTTCAGCTCGATGTACCCGGTCAGCCGGCCGGCGGCACACACCGCGTAGTCGAGGCGGACGCCCCGGTCGGGCAGGGAGTACTCGTCGTGCCAGGTGACGTCGTGCTGCTGGTGGTGCTCGCCCACCGTCCGCAGCAGGTTCTCCAGCGGGCCGCGGATCGACGCCTCGGGGCTGCCCCCGCCCGACAGTTTCTGTTGGGACTCCCGGCCGAACCGGGCGACCGCGGTGAGCAACCAGGCATGCGTCGAACCGGACATCTTCCCCCAGACATCGGTGACTTCGCGCATCAGGTTAGCTACCGCGCGCAGTGCTGTGAAGACGGCGTGCAGCCGCCCCGCGCGGTGCGTGTCTCCGCTCGTGAGGCCCCGGCGACGGCTTGCTTTCCACTGTGGTCGCGATGCCGGTGCGGACGTGTGGCGGGTCCCGGAGGCGTTGCGGGACCGGTCGCCTCCCGGGGGCTCGGCGCGTGAGTTCGTCCGCAGCCGGTCGGGCGCTCGATGGGGCGGGTAGAGGTACAACAGCCCGCGGCCGGCTCACCGAGGAAACACGCCCCGGCCGCCCTCCACCGAGAGACGAGAGCGTGGTGACCGTGCCCGAACGCCGTTTCCCTGCACAACCGGGTGTCGTGCCGGCGGCGCGACGGAGCGGCGGCACCCTGTTCGCCGCTCTTCACGGAACTCTGGTACCCCACCGGCGGGTTGACCCCAGGCCACAGCTCGACGCCCATGCGCTGTTCCACCAGCGGTCGGTCGCGATGGGGTGGCTCGACGACCGGTCGGCCGGCGGCGGATCGGAGGCCGGGATGGCGCGCGCTCCCGGCCTGTGGAGTACGAACGACGCCGGGTGGGGCCATCCGCTCGGTGCCGTGGACACCGACCTGATCTCCTGGTTCCAGGTCGAGGCCACCGCGGTGGCGGACGACCGGCCGCTGCCCGTGCAGCCGTTGCTGCACTGCGCCGAGAGCGCGACGGCACGCGCCGGGGTCGTGGACCTCGCCGCGATCCAGGTCCTCCTCCCCGTCCAGGGGCTGGTCGGCGTGGCGCGCCCGCCGTACGCGCCGGTGCCGGCGGCACGGACCACGGAGTGGTTCCCCGCGTGCGACCCCCGCACAGCGACTCCGGTGGAGGTCACCGTCACCGGCGGCCGCGACCGTGCCGTCACCGGCAGCGCCCGGGCGCTCGCCGACGATGTCGCCCGTGTCGCCCGACCGGTGTTCGACTGTCGTGGCCTCGACGTCGTCGGCCCGGAAGCTCTCAGGCCGCCTCCCTTCGACGACCGGTTCTGGAACGGCCCGGCCTCCGACGGCGTACGGATGCGGGGACATCTCTCCGAGTGGACGACCGACGCGATCGGTTGGCTGAGTGAGGTGATCGCCGACGTCAGCGCCCGGCTGGGCATCCGGGCCCCCGCGCTGGTCACCGTCACACGCGCCTGATCGCGCCGGACCGCACCGAACTGCTCGGCCCGTGACGGACTGCTCGGCCCGCGACGGACTGCTCGGACCGCGCCCGGCGGGCCCGACGCGGTCCGGCAGGCCCGGTCAGCCCAGGGCGCGGACGCGGCCCCAGCCGGTGCGGACGGTGGCGACGGGGTCGCCGATGCCGGTCGCGGTGGGGTGGTAGATCCGCACCTCGCCGGTGGCGTCGAGCGCCCAGATGTCCGCCCGGCGGTCGCCGCTGGTGTCGGGGATGCCGACGAGGAGCGGGCGGGCCGCGGCCGACCAGCCGGTGGCGTGGCGGATGTCGCCGTCGCGGGAGCGTGCCGCCGTCATCAGCGAGGTGAGGTCGACGCTGCCGCGGACCTCGCCGGGGAGGCCGTGGCGGACATAGAGGTTGCCGTTGGTGGTGTTGCGCCAGACCAGGTCCGGCGTGCCGTCGAGGTCGATGTCGGCGATGTTGACGATCTCCCGGCTGTCCCAGGAGTTGACGGTCAGCCGCCGCGCCTCCTGGAAGCTGGCGCCGGTGTAGCCGGTGAGCACCCAGAACGAGGTGCCGGCGCGGAGGAACAGGTCGGGCAGGCCGTCGCCGGTGACGTCGCCGACCGCCTTGATCTGGCGCCAGGTGGAAGGGGCGGGCGCGTTGTCCGGCAGCAGGACCCTGATCCGGTCGTCGACGTTGAAACTGCCGTAGCCGTCGCCGGGGTAGACCCAGAAGCCGTTGTCGGGGGTGCGGACGAACAGGTCGGTGAGGCCGTCACCGGGGTAGACGTCGGAGTGCTTGGAGATCAGCGCGACCGTGTCCGTCGCCGGGTCGTAGAAGTGGCCCGGCGGGCTGATGGTGCCGTCGGAGGAGTACGACGCGCGGACCGGTGAGAAGACCTGGCCGCCCTTCTCCCCGGCGTAGCTGCGGAGTTCGCCGGCGGCGTTGATGCCGAGCAGGTCGGGGTGACCGTCGCCGTTGATGTCGCCGGGGCCGTCGGCCTCGTCGCGGGGCGGCAGGTAGAAGAGGAGCTCGGCGCGTTCGCTGCGGTTGCCGACGGCGTCGTAGGCGTACGCGTGGAAGGCGACCGGCCCGGCGTTGGGCGGGTTGAGGGTGACGGTGAGGCTGTCACCGGGCTTGGGCAGGGTCACGTTGGTGTAGCCGACGCCGTTGAAGGCGTAGCCGACGCGGACCGTGTCCTTGTTGCCCTTGACGTCGAGGGTGAACTGCACGGGGGTGCCGTAGCGGATGTCGGCCCACTGGCCGGAGTCCCAGGGGGTGTCCTCGACCTGGGGGCTGCTGAGTTCCGGTGCGGGCGGCGCGGAGGCGTCGACGGTGATGCGGCAGGCGGCGGTCCCCGGTGGGAAGTAGGTGGAGACGGCGCCCTCGGTGTCCTCCGCCCGGACGTCCCACGAGTAGGTCGTGCCGTCGACGAGTTGCGAGGCGAGGACGGTGACGGAGCCGCGGCCGGCCGAGTTGACGGTGACGCGACGGTCCACGATCTTGTTGGCGCTGTTGCCGGACGGCCACATGCGGAAGTACAGGTGACGCAGGTTGCCGTCCGGGTCGGTCGCGTTGGCGGCCAGGACCACGTCGACCTTGGAGACCTTCACCTGGCCTGCGGTGGTGGAGCAGGCGCCGCCGGGGGTGCTCGTGCCGCGGGTCGGCTCGTTCGGCTTGCGGTTGTAGGTGACGGTGATCTGCGCGCTGTTGGCCTGGAACTTGCGCCACGTCCAGGTGGAGGTCTCGGTCGTGGCCCGCATCCCGAGGGTGAGGGTGGCCCAGCCGGCGTCGGCGGCCTGCTGCGCGCCGTTGCGGATGTTGTAGGCCACGTACTCGTTGGGGCAGCTGGAGCTGTAGCCGTGGGCGAACGACCGGTTCTGCTGGTGGGTGCGCCACTCCGGCTGCTTGTTCCATGTCGTGGTGGAGGAGATGGCGCCGGTGAGCCACAGCTGGAACTGCCGGGTCTCGCACGACCAGGAGTGGGTGTTCCGGACGCGGAACGTCGCGCTGGAGATGGTGGCGCCCGACAGGTTCTTGTTGAAGTTCATGCGCCAGAACGACCGGGCCAGGCCGCGGGTCTGCGACTCGTACCCGACGCGGGCCTCGGAGGTGCCGTTGTTGTAGTTGGTGCCGTTGAAGAAGCTGGTGTTGGGGCTCGGCTTGTAGGCGATCGTCCAGGAGTGCACGCCGCCGTTGAGGGTGGGGTCGAGGAAGACCGGGTAGCTCACGTCGGCGCCGGTGTCGAAGAGGCCGGTGGCCGCGGCGTCCAGGCGCAGCAGGGCGCGGGAGGTGTCGTCGCCGTCGAGCCGGGTGGGTATCGGCGCGTGCGCGGCGCCGGGTTCGATGCCGGTGAGTCCGGTCAGCCGCAGCACCTGCTGCGGGGTGGCGGTCGCGGTGCGCGGCTCGGGCGGCGCGGGGGCGTCGGGGTCGGTCGGGTCGGTCGGCTCCAGGCCGCCGGAGTCCCAGCCGGTGGGGGTGGGGACGGCGCCGATCTCCTCGCCGTCCGGGTCGAGGATGTGGACGCCGCCGGTGGTCTCGTCGTGGCGGAAGACGGCGGTGGGGGAGGAGAGGCCGTAGGTGATCGCGGTCAGGTCGAGCCGGTCGCCGGAGCGGGCGTCGGCGGCGGCCTGCGCGGACTTGACGATGAGGAGCTGTCCGAAGCCGCCCTCCTCGCGGGCGACGAGGAGCAGGTCGACACCGGGCACCACGTCGGGGTAGAGCGCGCGCGGGCCGTCGAGGACCGGCTCGGGGAGCGTCCCGGGCCAGCTGTAGGTGACGGTGTGCTCGCCGTAGCCGATCTCGGCGAGGACGGTGTGGCCCGGGTGCGGTTCGCCGGCGGCGGGGTCGCCGGGTCCACCGTCCTCCGCCTCGTTGTCGCGGTCCTCCTCCGGGATCTCGTCCTCGGCGGTGTCGGTGGTGCGGGCGGCGGGCAGCAGCGCCGCGTGCGGGCGGAGCACACCGCGTGAGCCCCGGTCGCCGTCGGAGTCGCGGTCGGCGGCTTCCGGCGCCTCACCGTCGTCGCCCGTGCCCGCGCTGCCGGGCGAGAACACCAGCGGCGTGGGGGAGTTGACCGGCTGGATGCCTCTCTCGGTGCGGCGGAGAGTGGTGTCGATGTCGGCCCAGTCGCCGTCCTCGGTGCGGGCCCGTTGCGGCAGCGCGGCGATCTCGGTGCGGTACTGCCCGTCCGGCAGGGCGTGGGTGAGGCTGGTGTCGGTGGTCTCGGCGTCGACGACGACGGGTTCGTCGCGCTCGCGCGCCAGCTCCATGGCGTCGGCGGCGTCCAGCGGCCGTTGCGTCTCACCGGCCGGCTCCGCCGCCCCGCTTCCGCCGCCGTGCGCGGCGTCGGCCGCCGAGGACTGACCCCGTCCGCCCCACGGGGTCAGCGGCAGCAGTCCGAGGAGCAGCACGCCCAGGACCAGTCCGAGGGTGCAGGCCAGCCGGGCGCGGGTGCGCGTCAGGACGTGCAGGGGGCGGAGCGGGTTCACAGCGGAGTACTCCCGTGGCGGAGGACCGAGAAGCCGCGCGGGCAGCGCGACATGCCCCCTGTGCATGGCCGGTCACCCAGGGGCGCGGAAACAATCGCACGCCTGTCCCGGGTGCTGTCCAGCGTTATAAGCGACTCGGGATCGTTATGAACGGTGACCGGAACTGTGGGTGACAGGCGGAATCAGATGCCAAATCCGGCTATGGCAGGGGAATGCGCGGCGAAGGTCCGATAGGTCGCACCTTTCAAGATCGTCTTGGTGTGTCTGCGGTTGCCTGGAAACGCGCATGTGAAAACTGTGCGCGACTTGTAATGCGATGACTCTCCGTCATGTGCATTTCATGGCGGACTGATGCAAGGTGACGCCGCGCTGTGTTCCCGACCACGCGGCCTGCCACGGCAGTTCGGCCTGCTCGCGGACCAACACGGTGCTCAGTGCTGCCTGTTGATCCAGCCGAGTTGTGGGATGGGTGCCGCCCGGATGAGTGGTTACGACATAGCCGTGCCGTGGACGGAGGGAAGCCGCCGTCCACTCGGACCGGTTGCCCTCCGCTGGCTGCGGCGCAGCCGCGCGGTGACCGTGCTGCTGATGGCGATGGTCATGTCGATGACCGTGCTGGGCGCGCAGGCGTGGGCGATCCCGGGCGACGGCATGTCGCGCTCCTCCGTCGAGCTGCCCGACCTCCCCGAGGCCGAGCCGATCGCCCCCGACGGGTCGGCCGAGACCGGACTCACCACGGCGGACGAGACCGTCGAGGCCGAGTACCTGCCCACCGCCACCACCCCGTGGAACGCGGGGGCCGCCACCGTCGACCTCACCGGCGCCGCCCCCGGCACCCTGGTCCCGGTCGGCGACCTCCCCGTCGAACTCGGCATCCCCGAGGGCGCCGACGAGGACCAGGCGGCCTCCCTGGCCGGCGAATGGACGGTCGACCTCGCCGGGCCGGACGTCTCCCGCCAGGCCGGGCTCTCCGGACTCGTCATGTCCCTGGTGCCGCCCGCCTCCGCCGACCCGGACGCCGAGGTCGCCCTCGGGCTCGACGCCACCGGCTTCGCCGACCTCTACGGCCCGGAGGCCGCCGACCGGTTCGGCCTCGCGCTGCTGCCTGCCTGCGTCATGACCGACCCCACCGCCGAGGACTGCGAGTCCGAGCCGCAGCAACTCGCCGGTCACACCGACCAGTCGGAGCCCGCAGGCGCCGCGCGCCGAGCGGCCGAGGAGGCGGCCGAGCGCGGCCCCGCCGACGGGGAGCCGGGCGACAGCGCACCAGGCGACAGCGAGACCGCCGAGAGTGCCCCCGCCGACAGCACTCCCCAGGACAGCACTTCCGAGGCGGACGCCACCCCGGCCAGCCGGCCGCCGGCGCCGACGACACCACGGCCGTCGCCACCGGCGCCCTCCGCGTCGCCGCACCCGTCACGCCGCGCGGCGCCCGCGCCGTCGTGGCCGACGTCCACCGCACCGCCGGCGCCCTTATCCGTACCGAGCTGACGCGCGCCCTCGCCACGGTGCCGGGGCTGGCGGCCCGGAAGACCCCCGCCGAACTCGGCATCCCGCCGCGCGCCTACCACCTCTCCGGCACCGTCCCCGTCGGCGAACTGCTCCCCGAAGCAACCCCGTCGACCCGCGCCGGCAACGGCGACACCGGCAGCGACTCCAGCACCGACACCGGCACCGACGCCAACACCGCGGCACCCGCCACCGCCTCCGGCGCCGTCCACACCGCGTTCCCCGCCCAGTCCACCGCCGCGGCGGCGCCGCGGGTCGTCGGCGTCCTCGACACCGGCTCCTCCGCCGACGGCGACTTCAACGCCACGCCGCTGCTCTCCGCCGGCTCCTGGGCCGCGGGCTCCTCCTCCGGCGCGTTCACCTACACCTACCCCCTGGAGCTCCCCGAGGCGCCCGGCGGCCTCACCCCCTCGGTCGGCTTCGGCTACTCCTCGCAGTCCGTCGACGGCCGTACCAGCGCCTCCAACAACCAGTCGTCCTGGATCGGCGACGGTTGGGACTACAACGCCGGCTCCGTCACCCGCACCTACGTCTCCTGCACCCAGGACGCCGAGAAGTCCGGCGCCAACAACTCCTCGCGCAAGACGGGCGACCTCTGCTGGGGCTCCCACAACGCCACCCTCAGCCTCGGCGGCACCACCACCGAGCTCGTCCGCGACGACACCACCGGCGTCTGGACCACCTCCGGCGGCGACAACTCCAAGGTCGAACTCCTCACGGACACCGCCCTCGGCAACGGCGACGCCGACGGCGAGTACTGGCGCGTCACCACCACCGACGGCACCCGCTACTGGTTCGGCCGCAACCGCCTGCCCGGATGGACCTCCGGGCGCCCCGAGACCCAGTCCGTGCTGACCGTCCCCGTCGCCGGCAACCACCCGGGCGAACCCTGCTACAAGGCCGGCGACTTCGCCGGATCGTTCTGCGACCAGGCGTGGCGCTGGTCCCTCGACTACGTCGAGGACGTCCACGGCAACGCCATGTCGCTGTGGTGGGCCCGCGAGACCAACCACTACGCCAAGAACCTCGACTACCGGAAGCCGGTCGCCTACCACCGCGGCGGTCACCTCCGGCACATCGACTACGGCCAGCGCGCCGACAGCGTCTACTCCTCCGACGCCCTCGCCCGCGTCACCTTCACCGTCGCCGAGCGCTGCTTCGCCGAGGGCTCCGCCACCTGCACCGACGACGCCTTCACCTCCGGCGACCCGGGTCGCTACCGCATCTGGTACGACACCCCGGCCAGCCTCCACTGCAAGCCCAACACCACCTGCTGGAACGGGTCGCCCGCGTTCTTCAGCCGCAAGCGCCTCGCCACCGTCACCACCTCCGCCCAGCGCCAGGAGGGCAGCACCGCACGGCAGAACGTCGACCGCTACCGGTTCACCCAGTCGTTCCCGCTGCTGCGCACCGGCGCCAACACCGCGCTGTGGCTGGAGTCGATCACCCGCACCGGCTTCGCCGTCAACGGCACCACCAGCACCTCCCTCGCGCCCGTCCGGTTCGAGCCCAACGTCGACGCCATGCCCAACCGCGTGGTGCGCGGCCCGCGCGACCCCCGGCCCGGGTTCGACCGGCTGCGCGTCGGCCGCGTCATCAACGAGTACGGCGGCGAGAGCGTCGTCACCTACTCCACCCCCACCGGGCCGTGCGCCGCCGGGGAGAACCTGCCGACACCCCAGGCCAACAAGCAGCTGTGCTACCCGGTCCACTGGCACCCCGACCCCGAGTCCGACGACCTGGACTGGTTCCACAAGTACGTCGTCACCGCGGTCGAGGAACTCCCCGCCGTCGACGGCTCGTACCCGGTGCTGACGGAGTACGAGTACGGCACCCCCGCCTGGCGCCTCACCCAGCAGGAGTTCAGCAAGAAGACCCGCCGCACCTACTCCGACTTCGGCGGCTTCGACCTCACCACCGTCTACTCCGGCGTCGAGGACGAACTGACCGGCGCCCGCCGCAGCAAGGCCGTCACCCGCTACTTCCAGGGCCGCGGCGACGACGTCACCGTCCGCGACATCGAGGGCAACGCCATCGCCCCCGACCGCGAGGCGTTCGCGGGCCGCATCGCCGAGGAACTCAGCTACGACGCGCACGACGCTCCCGCCGGCCGCTGGCTGACCCGCAGCGTCACCGTCCCCGAGGCGACCCGTCTCGCGCAGCGCGACCGCGGCGACGGCCTCACCCCGCTGCGCGCCTGGCGCGTCACCGAACCCACCGAGACGAGCTGGACCCGCTCCTCCGGAACCGGCGACGACAAGCGGACCCTGCGCACCCTGCGCACCAACACCACCTACGAGACGACCCACGGCCTGCCCACCCGCGTGGAGTCCCTCGGCGACACCGGCCGCACCGGCGACGAGTCCTGCACCCGGCTCGAATACCACCACGTCGCGTCGGCCCACGTCATCGGCCTCACCCGCCAGGCCCTGACCTCCCCGACGACCTGCGCGGACGCCGACTTCGCCGACCTCACCACCCTCACCGACGGCGCCCGCGTCGGCTACGACGGCAACGGCTACGGCACCGCCCCCACCAAGGGGCTCGCCAGCCAGTCCTGGTCCCTGAAGGCCGACGGCTCCGGCTTCCAGAACGACGGCACCAGCGCCTTCGACAACCACGGCCGCGTGGTCTCCATGACCGACCCCGACGGCAACACCGGCACCCTCACCTACACCCCGGCCACCGGCCAGGCGTACCGCCTCACCGAGACCAACACCCTCGGCCACCAGCAGACCACCCAGATCGAACCCGGCCGCGCCGCCGGGATCAGGGTCACCGACGCCAACGGCCACACCTCCAGCTCCGTCTACGACCCCCTCGGCCGCCTCGTCGAGGCCTGGGGCGTCGGCCGCACTCCCTCCGCCGCGGCGGTCCCCGACCTCCGCGTCACCTACCACATCACCGCCGGCAAACCCCCGGCCGTCACCACCCGCCACCGCGGACACAACGACACCGTCCGCGTCAGCACCACCCTCTACGACGGTCTCGGACGCGAACGCCAGACCCAGGAACTCGCCGTCGGCGGCGGGCGCCTGATCACCGACACCCTCACCAACCCCTCCGGCGAGATCCGCGAGTCCCGCAACGCGTACCACGCCGAAGGGGCGCCCTCCACCACCCTCTTCACCCCCGACACCGTCGTCCCCAACGCCACCCGCTACACCTACGACTCCGTCGGCCGGGTCCTCACCGAGATGCCCGTCCTCAACGGCGAGGAGGACCCCGCCAAGGCCGTCCGCTACAGCTACGGCCCCGACCACGCCACCGTCATTAACCCCGACGGCGCCGCCTCCTACCGCGTCTACGACGACGCCCTCGGCCGCACCGTCCGGGTCGACACCTTCACCGACACCGCCCGCACCGAGTACGTCAGCAGCCGCTACGAGTACGACGAGACCGGGGCGCTGACCCGCGCCACCGACACCGAGGGCAACGCCTGGAGCTGGAGCTACGACCAGCGCGGCCGGCTCACCGCCGCCACCGACCCCGACGCCGGCACCGCCCGCTACACCTACGACCACCTCGACCGGCCCGTCACCAGCACCGACGCCCGCGGCGTCACCCTGTGGACCGGCTACGACCGCCTGTCACGGCCGCTCGGTACCCGCCTCGACAGCTCCACCGGCGAACTCCTCGGCACCTACACCTACGACACCGCACCCGGCGGCATCGGCCTCCCCGCCACCGCCACCCGCTACACCGACGGCCTGCCCTACGGCATGTCCGTCGGCGGCTACACCCCCGACTATCAGCCGACCTCCTCCACCCTCACCCTCCCCGCGGAGATCGCCCGCCACTGGGGGCTCGCCGAGAGCTACACCTACGGCTACGAGTACACCGACACCGGACTGCTGCGCTCCACCCAACTCCCCGCCATCGGCGGCCTCAAGGCGGAGAAGCTCCTCGTCCGCTACACCGCCGACGGGCTGCCGCTGACCGTCTCCGGCTCCGACTGGTACGCCAGCGAGACCATCTACTCGCCCTACGGCCACGTGCTGCGCTCCGCACTGGGCGCCCACCCCTACCGGGTGTGGGCCACCGCCGACTACGACGAGGCCACCGGCGAACTGCGCGAGCAGCGCACCTACCGCGAACAGCGCGACGACGCCGGCCTCGTCCCCGGCTTCCTCGCCTCCCACCGCTCCTACCGCTACGACCCCGCCGGCAACGTCACCGCCATCCGCGAACACGCCGGCAACCTCGCCGAACGCCAGTGCTTCACCTACGACCCGCTGGGCCAGCTCACCGAAGCCTGGACCTCAGGCGAGCAGACCTCCTGCACCGCACCCGGTCAGAGCGGCGCCGCGCCCCACTACCCCGACGGCACCAGCAACGTCGCCAAGGGCCGCGACCTCTCCGGCTACTGGCACTCCTACCGCTACGACACCCTCGGCAACCGCACCGAACTCACCCGCCACGACCTCGACGGCGACACCGCCGGCGACGCCGTCACCAGCTACCGCTACGGGGAGGGCGGCGCCACCGGCCGCGCCCTCACCTCCGTCGAGTCCAACTTCCGGACCGCGCAGGGCGCGCTGATCAAGGCCGTCTCCCAGCGCACCTACGACGCCGCGGGCAACACCACCACCGTCTCCGACGGCGGCGACACCCAGACCCTGTCCTGGACCCCAGAGGGCGACATCGACCGCGTCTCCGGACCGGGCAGCAGTGGCGCCGTCCCCTACCTCGGACCGGGCGACAAGTGCCTCGACCTGCGGTCCGCGATACCGGAACCCGGCCAGGCCGTCCAGCTGTACGGCTGCAACGCCACCGCCGCCCAGAAGTTCACCTTCACCCCGGCGCCCAGCCAGAGCGACGCCGACCTCGGCACCCTCACCGTCGTCGACCACTGCCTCCACCCCGCCGCCGGCACCCGCGGCGCGGCCGTCGAGGTCCAGCCCTGCGACGACACCGCCGACCAGCTGTGGCAGCGCACCGCCGGCGGACAGCTCGTCCACCACGACAGCGGGCTCTGCGCCGCCGTCTCCGGCGGCCAGACCGCCAACAGCACCCCCGTCGTCCTCGCCACCTGTGACGCCGCCGCCACCGCCCAGCAGTGGTACCCGCAGGGCGAGGTGCGGTACGTCTACGGCCCCGACGGCGGGCGCGTCCTGACCCTCCAGGACCGCCAGGCCGTGCTGAACCTCGGCGAGGCCGAGGTGACGGTGCTGCGCGGCGGCACCCTGGTCAGCACCCAGCGCACCTATGACGGCCCCGGCGGCGCCGTCATGCGCTACGCGGACGGCACCGGGGCATCCCGACTCGTCGCCCTGACCAGCGACCACCAGGGCACGCCGTACACCGAGACGGCGATGCAGGCGGGCATGCAGGTCCGGGTACGGAAACAGGACCCGTTCGGCGGCGTCCGCGCCGCGTCCACCACCTCGCCCAACCTCCGCACCCACCTGGGGTTCCTCGGCGCGACACGCGACGACGCCACCGGCTACGTCCAGCTCGGCGCGCGCACCTACGACCCGGCGATCGGACGGTTCCTCTCCCTGGACCCGGTGCTCGACATCGCCGACCCGCTGCAGGCCAACGGCTACGCCTACGCCCACAACAACCCCGTCACCCACGCCGACCCGACCGGTCTGGCCATCAGCCTGACCGGCGCGGAGCGCACGGCGGCGCTCGCCGCCGCGGGGCTGACCGCGTCGCAGGTGGCGGGTGCGCGGGCCGCACAGAACAAGAGCCTGCAGTCCGTGATCATGGGCGCGGCCTGGTCGGTGCTGAAGGAATTCATCGGCATCAACGACGCCGTCCGCTGCTTCAACGGCGACCTGTGGGGCTGCGGCGCGGTCATCCTCAACGCGATCCCGTGGACCAAGCTGTTCAAGGTCGCGTCCGTGGCACGGGCCATCAATCGAAGTGTCTCGGCGATCAGCGCCTGGCGGAAGGCCAAGGCCGGCGCGGGGGCGATCCTGAACCGCGCCAGGCTCGCCGAGTCGCGGGCACTGCGGGTGAAGAAGCTGAACGCGGCGCGCGCCCGCGCCGCGGCCCAACTGAAGCGGGCGAAGGCCGCCGCGAAGAAGAACACGGTCAGCAACAGGGCGACGACGGCCAAGAAGAAGACCGGCAACCCGGTCCAGAAGAAGGCCGCCGGCCGATCCAACCCGAAAGCCACCACCGCACCACCACCACGCACCAGCGGCGGCGGGGGCGGAGGTGCGAGCCGAGGCGGCAGTTCGGGTGGCGCCAGCAAGGCATCGGCCAGCCGCCCCGCCGGCAGCACCGGCGCCGGCTCACGCGCAGGCGGCGGTGGTAACTCCGGCAACGCCGGCGCAGGCAAGGTGGAGGCGAGTGGCGAGCCTCCGTGCAACAGCTTCGTTCCCGGCACTCACGTCCTGATGGCTGACGGCTCCTCGAAACCGATCGAGGACGTCCAGGTCGGCGACCGCGTGATGGCGACCGATCCCGAGACGGGCGAGACCCGAGCCGAGACCGTGACCGCCGAGATCCTCGGCAACGGTGAGAAGCTGCTGGTCGATATCACGGTCGAGACCGACGACGGTGACCGGGAGGTCATCACCGCCACCGGTGGACATCCCTTCTGGGTCCCCGAGCTCGACGCATGGACCGACGCCGAAGAGCTCCGCCCCGGCCAATGGCTCCGCACCAGCGCGGGCACCCACGTTCAGGTCACCGCACTCACCCACCGCACCACCACCGCAACCGTCCACAACCTCACCGTCAACAACCTCCACACGTACTATGTGCTGGCGGGCGAGGCGCCGGTACTCGTTCACAACAGCAACTGCGGCATTCGCAAGCATGACAAAGCCCGCGGGGCTGCCGGTGTCGACGAAATGACGGAGACGTTTGAGAAGTTCTACGAAAAGTCTGATATCTATAGCGAGAGTTATGGGAATGGACTTGACTTGTGGACGCCTTACGGCAGGCGCCAGATCGATATCGCGGTACGGAACCCAGACGGAAACCTTCACCTATATGAGGTGAAGGTGAACAGATCGAATTACACGAGGAGTCAACGGAGGAAGGATCAGTGGCTAGCACAGACGTACGGGTTCGAAACCTCGGTCGTCCGGCGTGATACAAAGTGTCCAATCTGTAACCCCTAGCCTGAGAGGGTAGATTGTGAGTAGCGACTTCGCCTTCTGGAAGCGCTCGACTGGGAAGCCTGAAGATGTCTTCGACGGCCTTGCTGAGGGCGATACCAGCGATCTCTTCGCGAGTTCCGACGTTATGCGTTTCCGAGAGGGTTTGCTGACCAGGTGGCCGGATCTGGAAGATGTTCTTGAGCCGTCTCGATTCGACTTGGAAGAAGAGCCAGGCGACGAGGAGAAGTACGTCCTTTTGACTCTCTCGGTTCACCAACTTGACTATCTCCCGGATATTCTTGACAGGGCGAAGAAGAGCGGCCTTGTCGGGTTCAGTGGAGTAGCGGGAGAGCCGATTTAGAGGTTGTCTCACTTGGTGAGTTTCGTGAGTTTCTTGTAGCAGGTCAGCGGGGCGGCCAGGCCGAGGAAGGCGAGAAAGTGGGAGCCCTTTTCGCTCGTATCGGACCGTGAGCCGTCGGTAGCCGAAGAGCTAGGCGATCGATCTCTCTATCTTCCACCGGCGCCGGCCGAGACGTTCGCCGGACTCGATTCCCGGCCTGGCGATGCGCGGGACAAGTCCCCGTTCACGCAGCCAGGAGAGGTGGTCAGCAGAGAAGTACGCCTTGTCGGCCCGGAGCTTGACCGGGCGGCGCCGACGAGGTCCGCGCCTGGAGCGGATGGCGGGTATCCTGCGGATCAGCGGCTTGAGGGCGAGGCCGTCGTGCATGTTCGCGCCGGACACGGCCACGGCGAGCGGAAGGCCGGACAACACGTGCAGCTTGCTGCCCTTCTTGCCGCGATCGACCGGGTTCGGACCGGTCAGCGAGCCCCCCTTTTCGCTCGCACCGACGCGGCGTCCACGATCGCCGAGGTCCAGTCGATCTCACCCCGGGCGCCAAGTTCGTCCAGGACCGCCCGGTGCAACCGGCGTCACAGTCCCGCCTCGGTCCACGCGGTGAACCGCCGGTGTGCCGTAGCGGGCGACACCCCGAACGTCTCCGGCAGATACCGCCAGGCACACCCACTGGTCAGCACGTAGACCACAGCCGCGAACACGGCGCGCTCGTCCAGCGGCGCCGTCCCACCGCCCTGCGGACGAGAGTTGAACGACGGCAGCAACGGGGCAACCAGTTCCCACAGACCGTCAGGAACCAGCCGCTGCGACAGATCGACACTCACGAAGAGACATCATGCCGCAGCTCCCAACACCACCACGTGAGACAACCTGTAAGTCGAATCCCGCTACGGCGCGGCGTGTAACTTCGGACTGGGCTTCAGCATTCACTGAGTTTTACGTGTGGCGCCCGATGCATCTACTGCGGCGGATCGGGCCGGTGCTTCAGGGTATTTGCCTTGACCGCTCGACAAATGGAGACGGGTATACCCCGACCGCGCACTTGCATGCGCTGACCCGGGAGTTTCCCGTGATCTCGCTGACCTTGGGGCACCGCCTAGAGCGATCCTCGGGGCAGCCGGAGACGGTGCTCTTTTCTCGTCACGCAGACGAGATCCGGAACGCAGTCAGCGCCCTGAACTCGCAGTGCCGACTTTCCCTCAGCGAGCCGCCTTCGCTGGACGAGATCGTGAAGGAATATCATACTGCCTGTTCGACTCGCCAGGAAAAGGGGCTTCCTCCGGCTGTACTAGAGATGGAGGACGGTATCCTCATCGCTGCGGCAGCTGGAAGAGGTGACCTAGTTGAAGATGGCATCGCGCTGGCCGGGGACCTCGCTGCCAGATGGCCAAAGGCTAGACTTCCTCTCGACTGGGTCTCTGTGGACGCATGGATGGAGGGTCTATTGGCCAAGGCGAGTGACCCCGAGGCCTTGGGAACCGTCGTCAGCGGTCAGGTGCGCAGGCACAAGCTCGAAAAGATCTGAGTGATCTATGGATGGATCTAGTGGCAGATGATCTAGCTTCGCGACGATTCTTAACTCCGCATGTATACCTTTCCTCGGGTTGGCCGTAAGCCTTTTCCATCATGCTGTTGAGCTGGCCAGATGCAGGGTGAGGACGGCCTGTACGAGGGCGGTGATGCGGGTGGTGGAGCAGCGGAGCTTGCGGAGGAGTCGCCAGGACTTGAGGGTGGCGACGGCCTGTTCGACGAGTGCGGGGATCTTCGCGTGGGACCGGTTCACCGCTTGCTGGCCTGCGGAGAGGGTGTCCCATCGTCCCCAGTCGGGGTGCGGACTGTGTCGCTGGCGCCTCGGTGTCCCTTGTCGGCCCAGCACGCGCTGCCTGCCTCGGTGAGGGTGTCGACGATGCCGTGTTGGCGAGCCGCGCGGATGTTGTGGACAGCGCCGGGCAGGGCTCGGGAGACCCGCAGCAGTCGGCCGAAGGGATCGGCGAGGACCTGCGCGTTCATCCCGTGTTTCTTGTGCTTTCCGGAGTAGAAGGGCCGGTCGGCGGCGATGCGGTCGGTCGGCAGGAGTGTCCCGTCCAGTAGCACGAACGCCTTTGCCGAGGCAGTCCGTGCCGCCTCGGCGAGGCTCGGAGCGAGAGCGGCCAGGACCTCTACGGCCTCGGCGATGTACCGGTAGGCGGTCGTGGTTCCGATGCCGAACCCGGCCGCGAGCTGGGCATAGGTGTGGCCGTTGCGGAGGTGAGCGAGAGTGAGCAGGGCCTGGCGCCCCGTGTTCAGGCGTCGCCAGCGGGTTCCGATCACCACCCGGCGTCGGCGGAGTTCGGTCGACAGCAGGCGCAGGGCAGAGCTGGACACGTCCAGCCCAGACGGGTAGACAAGCACACGAAGCCTCTGGTGGGGCGAGGGACTCTTGGTCGTGAACCCGTCTACCAGGGGCTTCACCACGTTGTCAGCCCAACCGCACTACCCGCCAGGCAGGTTGGAATCAGCTCACTATCTACCAGGGCAGTGGTTCATCGGTCGTGCAGTCTTGAATGCCCGAGTAAGAACGCCACTTTACTCCTGGAACATTCTCGGCCCAGGAGAGATCGCCCGGCGTCCTCGCTGCGAGGGTGATGTCATGTCCTGCGCCGGGGCCGTCACTCGGGTGAACGAGAGTCAAACAGCTGTCGCCAAAGAGGATGCGCGAACCGCGGGCCGGCCAGTTCCACGCAGGGAGAGGAAGCTCATGGCTTCCCTCCCGATGCCAGAGCCAATCGGCCCGGACTCCTCGCGCGACCTTCGTAGCAGGAGCCCCCCAGGATGGTTTCCATGATCGTGGCGTGAATCAAGAAATCTGAGAGCCGCTCGCCAGTCCGTTGCCACCGGGCAGGTCGGTCGGACGGCTCGCGCTCGTACACGGAGGAATTTTTACTAGTCGGATCGAATGCCCAAACCCAAGTTCCTTGGTTCTCAACCCAGAACGGGATCATTCCGTCCTCCGCCGTGAGTTGCGCGAGAGGGATGGCATAGTTGTGTGAAGTTATCTCCCCGCCCCACTTGGCAGAGATTTCATGCCACTCGACAAGCTCCCTAGGTGCATCAGATGGTTCCTGTAGTCTCGCGTTGGGTGATTTCGGGGCGCCATTCCACCTCCGCAGAAATCGGAGGAGGCCCGGGCTGTCCGTGGGGGCGAGAGGTTTCACGCAATACAGTATGCGCTACAGGGCCCTTATGAGTGATGGTGGGGGACGGGGAGCGTCGTGGTGACTTGAGATGGTGCCAGGATGCGCGCAGGGCCGAGAGCGAAGCGGACCTGCTGGCCTTGACCCGGGGTGGCTGGAGTGGTCGCAGGGCTACGGCCGTGGCGGGACTGCGGCCCCCTTCGGCGCATTGGTGGACCGACCCGAAGGCGATTTACCCACTCGCAAAGTGGTCGAGCCGGACGCCCAGGAGTCCAGCGAGTACGGACGCGTCACCGCGCCCGGGGAGGTGACTGTGTGCGGGGCCCGGATCGTCTGCTGTGTGGGCAGGTTCGGCTCGCTTGCTCTGGCTAACGCGGACAACCCGGGACCGATGAGGACCAGGCCGAGGCGAACCGGACGGTGCGGACCTTGCCGGCGCTGACCGGGTATTGACCGAGCTCGGCTATGACAATCACCCCGACAGGGCCAGGCTGGCACCTGCTAGGCAACCGTCGATGACCTCCGACCGCTACTGCAGCATCTTGAACCTGCACTTCACCACGCGGATCTTCTGACCAAGGTCCTGATGGCGGACGACTCGTCGAAACCGACCAAGGACGTCCACGTCGGCGACCGCGTGATGGCGACCGATCCCGAGACGGGCGAGACCCGAGCCGAGACCGTGACTGCCGAGATCCTCGGCAACGGTGAGAAGCTGCTGGTCGATATCACGGTCGAGACCGACGACGGTGACCGGGAAGTCATCACCGCCACCGGTGGACATCCCTTCTGGGTCCCCGAACTCGACGCGTGGACCGACGCCGAGGAGCTCCGCCCTGGCCAATGGCTGCGCACCAGTGCCGGCACCCACGTCCAGATCACCGCACTCACCCACCGCACCAGCACCGCAACCGTCCACAACCTCACCGTCAACAACCTCCACACGTACTATGTGCTGGCGGGGGCAGCCCCGGTTCTAGTTCACAACTGTGGGGACGTTTACCGCAGCGATACCCGGGATCCCGGCGAGATCTTCGATAAAGGATTTGCGCCCAAGGGGGATAATATGAATCTAGAAGAGCACGTGGCAGGTGTGTCCGGGGTATATACGCCCGACTCTGGATTCGTGTCGACGACTACCTCGAAGTCTCACGCATTGAGCCGTAAGGGTCACACTTACGTGATCGACCGTAGAGGAGTATCTGGAGGGATTGACGTGAACAAGAGAAGACGAGGCCGAGATAGCTGTTCCGCGTACCATCGATTCGTGTCACATACGTGGATGTTGGCACGAAACAACAAGAAAATGGATCCCGAATCCGAACTATCGGGAGTGAGGCATGGAGTCGATTCAAATACTAGCTGCGGGAAGGGGGTCTTCGATCGTTCCAGTGTCGTTCGAGATCCTTAATGGAGAGGGGGCGGGCTTGAGAATGAAATTCTTAAGCGGACACTGGAAGTCTTTCGCTGGGTCGAATTTGTTCAAGTGCCTCCTGAGTGCCCGAATTGACCTAGAGAAAGAAGGCCTCCTGCTTTGCTGTCAAGGTGCGCGAGCAGACGTATTTCCATCGGGAATGCAGCAACAGGTGGATAATGGTCGCTTTGCTGCAGTCTTGTCCCGGTCCGCCAAAGAGAGGGAAATTGTCGACATCTTTGCAGCGGCGAAACCGTCGCAGGTGACTTCTGTTGAAGGTCAGCGAGTAGCCGTATATCGGTTCTTCAACCTGCCGATATCTGATGCAGAAAGAGACGCGTAGCAGTACCTGGATCGGCGTGGGACAGCAACGGCGTCAAACCTCGGCCCCCACCGCGGTCGTGTGTGTGGCACCGAAATTCACAGAGTGAGCCTTTGCCATCCTCACGCTGAGCTGGCCAGATGTAGGGCGAGGACGGCTTGGACGAGGCCGGTGATGCGCGTGGTGGAGCAGCGCAGCTTCCGGAGGAGTCGCCAGGACTTGAGGGTGGCGACGGCCCGTTCGACGAGGGCTCGGATCTTCGCGTGGGACCGGTTCACCGCCTGCTGGCCTGCGGAGAGGGTTTCCCACCGTTCCCAGTACGGGGTGCGGACCGTGCCGGCGGCACCTCGGTAGCCCTTGTCGGCCCAGCACGCGATGCCGACCTCGGTGAGGGCGTCGACGATGCCGTGTTGGCGGGCCGCGCGGATGTCGTGGACAGCGCCGGGCAGGGCTGGTGAGGCCCACAGCAGGCGGCCGAAGGGATCGGCGAGGACCTGCACGTTCATCCCGTGCTTCTTGTGCTTGCCGGAGTAGAAGGGCCGGTCGGCGGCGATCCGGTCGATCGGCAGCAGGGTCCCGTCGATCAGGACGTAGGCCTTCCTCGAAGCGGTCCGTACTGCCTCGTCGAGGGTCGGTGCGAGTACGGCCAGCAGCTCGACGGCCTCGTTGATGTACCGATAGACGGTACGCGTGCCGACCTCGAAACCTGCTGCGAGCTGGGCGTAGGTGGTCCCGTTACGCAGATGTGCCAACACCAGCAGCGCCTGACGGCCGACGGGGAGCCGGCGCCAACGGCTTCCGATCCGACGACGATGCTCACGCAGACGAGCGGCGAGGAAGGTCAGGGACCGACTGGACACGTCCAGCCCGCACGGGTAGACAAGCACGTGAAGCCTCTGGTGGGTATCGGGCGATCTTGGTCGTGAACCCGTCTACCAGGGGCTTCACTCACGTGTCGAACCAACCGCCCAGCCCAGAGACCAGGTTGGCAAAGGCTCAGTGGAGACCGGCCTTGCGGAGGAGCGTGATAAAGGCGCGAGTGAGTATCCGAGGAACGGTGGAACAACAACGCGCCAAAGGAGCTTTGAATGGTAGTGGCCAAGGTAGTCGCGGCTGCCATCCGAAGGCAGTCACGAGCGGAGGCTTCGGTCTTCGTGGCGAGCTGTGCAGAGCGGGCAGCACAAATCTTTACGGGACTATCTGGTCTCGACCCCGCGCGGGGCATGGATGTTGACGTGGCCGTCCGGCTTGTAGAAGATCTCTGGGCTGTGGAAGCTTCGTCGATAGACTTTCAGCGTTATTTGGCGGCCGTGGAAGAATTTCGGGAGTTTGAACCCTCAGGAGAAGAGAGAGTCGAAGTAGGTGGCATCTATTCGTTCTATTCCGCGCTAGTGATGCGATATGCTGCCCTGTATCGCTGCAGCATGGACATTGAGCATGCTCTCAAGTGTGCGCATGTTTCCCTGACTGCGATGGGGCAATTAGATCAGAATCTCCCGAAGGCTGTGTTCTTTGCTCAAGAGTTCCAAGTTCAGCGGCAAGTTTCCTCCTTGGCTGATGTCAGTGTGATTCTTGAAGTAAGGAGAAATGACCAAGTGCTCAGTCGAGAGCGTCTGGCGGCAATCTTGGGTCGAATGAACTCTTGAAGGTGGGTCTGGGGTGAGGGATTGATCCGTGTGGCAAGAACTGCGGTACTTTCGTGTCTGGTCGACGTCGGCGCTGACCAGCTCGTGCACCGTAGGCGCTGAGACGTCGAGGACCTCAGCGGGTGCTTGGCGGCCACACCTGCCGTGTCGGGATCAGGTCCGCGGCCCGTTGATGGGACGACAGACCTGTGACGACTCGCACGGTGTCGCTGACGTGCTTTCCGCGGCCGAGATGACGGGCCAGCGCCCGCCAGTTCTTGAGGTGCGCAATGCCGTGCTCCACGCGGATTCGCCGCGGGCAGCGCGCTGTACGCTGGCGTTCGTGCATCTCCTCGTACCGGTCCGGAGCGTTCGTCTTGGGCTTGCGGCGTGGCGGCGTCATGTCGCATTTACCTGTCTCGGTTCCCAGGTCCCAGTAGCCGGCATTAGCGAGGATCTCGGCTGCCGGACCGTTCTCAGGGAGCCTGGCCAGCCCTAGTGGCGGGCATGGGTGATATTTGCGCAGCCTCTGTGCTGAGTCGGGCTCCGAATCACGAAGAGCGCGCGCATGCGCAAGTAGGCATCAATGGCATAGTCGGCTTTTCGCGCTAAAAAAGTGAAGGCGCTGTTATGGTGAGGATATATCGGAATATCGCCGGTCTGTTTGGGGTGAGATAGTGGTGCACTCGAAAGCGGTACGCGATGCGCTTCTCTCTCATGTCAGGAGTAGCTGGCCTGATCGTCGCCACGACGACTTCCGGTGGGTGCGCGGGCCGGTCGAGGAGGTGCTGCAGTATTTCTCGGTCAGGAGAGTAGCGCCGCTGTCGACTGGCGATGGTTATCTATATCTCTCAGTCGGTGCCTTCGACGTCGGTGAAGAACCGATGCGGGAATTCTTCATCATGTCATCTGCGGAGTCGCCGCGTCATGTGGAGACGCTTGCGATGGTCGCCCACTATCACAGCTCGCCACGGCACCGATTGACTCACGGATCCGTGCTCAATATCGGGAGGCCGTGGGCAGAAGATTCGGATAAGAGTCATCTTCTTGTGTCCTGGCCTTATAGTCTGGACGCGCGGTCGGCCGTCTGTACGGTGGGTGGAAAGGGAATAACTTATCTTTGGCTGATCCCGATCTCTGTCAAAGAGGCAAATTTCGCTAAACAGGTAGGTGTTGAGCGGCTGGAGGAACGACTCGAAGACTCGGGAGTTGACCTACTTGACCCGTTGCGGGTTTCGACCGTCCGATGAATCAGTCTCGATGGAGTTGACGCGAGGGGGCGAGACCCAGAAGTTGCCTCATGTGGCGAGCTTCGCGAGTCTGCTCGGTTCGCTTTGGGGGGAGGAGTCGGTTGACGACGAGAGGCGTGTCCTCTTGGCCCTCTCGTTTCGCTAGTTTGACCATCTCCCGGAGATCCTTGACAGGAGCCCGTTACGGTGAGAGTGAGCCTTCCGGATGAACTGAGGTTTTCTCAATGGCTGACATGTGTACTGCTCATCATGCGGTGGAGATGGAGGATCTCCACCGTCTGCGCGACCTCCTGGACGGGGGAGTTGATATCCACCAGGAACAGAATGGATACACCTTGCTGCATCATGCAATCGACGTCGAAATCGATGGGCATGAGCAAAGCGGTGAACCACTTCATGTAGATGTCACGGCTTATCTGCTTGCGCGTGGAGCAGACCCGAGGCGGCGTTCGGGGGGCGGTACTGGAATCTCAGCCGAGCACTTGGCTCTCACGCGCGGACATTCGCTGGCCACCTGCCTTATTGAGGAGTGGGTGAGAACTCACCATGCAGGCGAAGATGGCGTTTGACGGCAACGCCTACACAATGCCGATGAGCTTCTTCGAGATGGCCCCTGCGACCTGCCCCATGCGTTCTTGGAGTGGGTAGCCATGCTCATCGTCATCTGTCAGGGTGACCGGCGTTGCGGGCTGCGTCCGTCCTAGCGTGCGACTGCGGCACTGGTGTATCTACGGGAGCACACCCCTTTGGCGAAGGTCGCTGCCGGTCCGGGGTCAGCGAATTACACCGCCTTGATAAACGACCTGCTGCGTGCCACGGGCCTGCTCAAGGTTGTTCGCGAGCACGATTCGGAGTTCGTCCTGCTGGACAGCTCGCTCGCCGAGTGCGATCGGGTCGGTGATGGCAGGGCCGAGAAGATTGGCGGAACTGGTGACCTTCCCCGGAGAGGAAATACCTCGGGCCGATCTGGTTGAAGCACTCGCGGACGGCACGGGGCGGGATGCCATGTCCATCGCGGCGGGGAACCCCGAGGTCACTCAGCTCATCGCCTCCTGGATCCGAGAAGCCGCTCACGCGGGAAACTGGACAAGGGTCGACAAGTTCGCCAATCTGGCCGCCCCCTTGCGGGCGCCGGGCCTGGGCGGGGCTCTTCAGGAGATCCTTGACTCGGATGCCGTGGGGTTTAACAGAGAGGATTTTGTGGAGATCCTCGGCGAGATCCGGGAAACAGACGCGGTCGCCTGCCTGTGCAGGGTGGCGGAAGGTTCGTTGGGCGAGGACGCTCCGGCGTACTGGCTGTGCCAGAAGGTCATCGCCTCACTGGCGGTGATCGGCACGCCGGAGGCCTTTGAAGGCCTTCGCCGGATGACGACCCAGTCGTGGCCCGACGTTGTCCGATGGCACGCAGCTGTCGAACTCGAGGTCGAGGACGAGCTCGGGTTTGACGAGGACCAGATGTTGGGGTGGTGAGAGCCCCGGGTGCTGTTGAAATTCAAGAAGCTGCATAGCGTCAGCGAGAGGGAAGCCCCGCCAGATGTGTTCGGGTGGGGCTTCTGCGTCGGGTGACGGCAGTAGTTGGCGGCAACGTCAGCAGACGAGGTCAGTGCAGGGTGGTAGGTCGTCGCCGTCGGAGCGTTCCGTCCCTGAGGTCTCCAGGCTGCCGAGCGGGGCGCTGAGGGTGTGTCGATGGCGTCGCGCCGGAGGCGGAGCCTTACGTGGGCGTAGACGGTGGCGGTGACGCCGATGTGGGCTTGGCCGAGGAGCTCCTTGCTGACGACAAGTTCGACTCCCTGTTCCAGCAGCAGGGTCGCGGTCGAGTTCCCGAGATCGTGAGGGATGCGATCAGGCGGCGGTGGCAGCTCGAGTGGCGGGCCTCCGTGCACCAGCTCGGCGGGCGGCTCCTCGAAACCGATTGAGGACGTCCAGGTCGGTGACCGGGTAATGGCGACCGATCCCGAGACGGGCGAGGCCCGCGCCGAGACCGTGACTACCGAGATCCTCGGCAACGGCGTGAGGATACTGGTCGACGTCACGGTCGAGACCGACGAAGGTGACCGGGAAGTCATCACCGCCACCGGTGGACATCCCTTCTGGGTACCCGAACTCGACGCATGGACCGACGCCGAGGAACTCCGCCCCGGCCAATGGCTGCGCACAAGTGCCGGCACCCACGTCCAGATCACCGCACTCACCCACCACACCACCACCGCAACCGTCCACAACCTCACCGTCAACAACCTCCACACGTACTATGTGCTGGCTGGGGCTGCGCCGGTCCTCGTTCACAACTGCGGAGGGATCGACGACGATGCCCACGCAGCACTTCAGGATCGCCATGGGCCTGAGATTGCCGATGGCGTTGACTACAACGTTCAGCGCATGTGCCCGACTTGCAACTCGGCCAGCGATGCGGCGGATCACACCATCAGTGGAATTGGCGGCAACACGGACGAATTGGCTAGGTACTTGGCTCGTCAGCGCGGCTTGGGCATGACTCATGTCGACCGAAGGAAGCCAGGAACAACTGCCAGACGCGATGAGAGTAGAGTGGATTCATGGGGTAGAGGTGTGACGGTCGTTCAAAATTCCTACATGGTTCACGCTTATCATCAGTCGTTGAACGAATTCAATAGCATCTTCAATAAGCTGAGATGAGGCCGTATGTATAGGAGAGTTCGCCTCAGGCGTTCGGGTGAAAGTTACGTACTCAGCTTCACTCCGGCCCAATTCGAACTGGTCAGAAGGATGCTTGTGGATCTCTATGGCGGCAGTCACTCTTCGGAAGTAGTGGCTGTCGTGGCGGGTGATGCGTCGGAGGGACTTCTCGAACTTAGGGAGCGAGAAGTGGACTTCAGTACGCGCTCGAACGTTGAGGTTGCGCTGAGTCACTCCGACCTTCGGGCGTTGTATGGGGCCCTGGCTTTCGCCTTCTTGAATCGTGCGTCGGAAGAGGCGTTTCACAACAGGTACGGCTTCTACAGCGAAAATGTCCAGGCTGTCGGGTGGGCGATCTGTGCGGCTGTTCATAGAATAGGGAGCTCGATGAAGTGATTTAGAAGTTGTCTCACGTGGTGAGTCTCGTGAGTTTCTTGTAGCAGGTCAGCGTGGCGGCCAGGCCGAGGAAGGCGAGGAAGTGGGAGCCCTTTCGCTCGTATCGGACGGTGAGCCATCGGTAGCCGAAGAGCTCGGGATGTCACGTTTCGTGCAGAGTATTGGGAGCGCTGGCGTACATCGAGTCCGAGTCGCTGTCGATGACCCCGGCGCTGCTTCCCGTGTCGACGTAGTAATTGATTCTGGAAGTGAAGAGCGAGCCCTGACAAGCGTAGACGGCTATCCGTTGCCTTCGTGCGCAGTAGCAGATGATGTCCATCTCGGTAAATCTGATGAACTTGGACTGATTCTTTCGTCTTATGATCAGCCGCATGGTCGGCTTGCTGCGTCGTTCAAGCTCATCAAGCTGGATTCGGAATTCGATCCTTTGGGGCGCGTGGCAACTCTTAGAGAGTTTCGAATGCGCATGGTCTGCGAGTGGCTCAGGTGGCTTGTCCCTGTGGCTTCTGTAGAGGCAGTCTCTGCCGTCTCTGATTACATGTCCGCACGGCTGAACGGAACTGCGACGGTAGGAGTCGATCACGCTTCAGTGGGGCTCGCTGCGGATGTAATTGCTCAGCTGCACGGTGATCGTTCGTAGGTGCTGCGCGCCTGGGGCTGTTTGAGGGTAAGTCATTTCGACGCTGGAGGCGGCTCATTGGTCGAAACTGAGCTTGGCGTTTACCCTGAGCGGGTTTGGTGGTTTTGATCGTGTTGGCGCGTTTGGCTGTCTTTTCGACGTTGTGACGTCTGGCGCGGTGCTTGTTCTTCGATCCGGTGGGTCGTCCTGGCCCTGGTCGTGAGGGTTTTGGTGCGGAGGGGGTCGCTACCATGCGGGATGTGCTGAAACGATGTGCCTTATCCAGGCGGAGGCGGCCGAGGGCGGCCGAGGGTGCGGCCGGGATCCGAGGGGGGATCGTTCAAAGTGGTGTAAAGGTGCGGGGATTGAATTCCCCGCCCGGTGGCGCGCACGGCACGCCTGCCAGTCCATGTGCGTTGGTCTGTCAGCCCAGGCTGCGGCATCAGGGAATCAGTTTCGAAGGTGGTTGATGTGGCCAGAGAGCACCTTCAGGTCAATCGATTCGGGTTTGCCGAGTACGAAGACATAATTGAGCTCGCCCATGGAGTAGATGCTCCAAGGGTGGTGGGAGTGTTGAGTTCGATCGTGGAGTTGGTTCTCGCAGGGGAAGACGCCATGCTCGATTCGCTATCGGATGGTGCGCAAGCAGATTTCGTAGTCCCTCTAGGGATGTGTGCGAGGATGCTTTCGAGCTGTGATTATTCGCCGCTGGAGCTGGTCTCTGCCGCCTGCACCGTGAGATATGGCGCCGAATTGCATATGTCTGAGTTCTCGGACAGCCTCGCGCGTATGTTGACTCAGCTGCCACGCTGAGTTACATGAACCTGCGGCGTGGCGGCGTCATGTCGCGCTCACCTGTCTGGGTCTCAGGCCCCGGGAGCCGGCGTTTGCGAGGATCTCGACTGCCGGATTGCTCTCAGAGAGTCTGACCAGCCCTAAGTGGAAACAGCTCGCCAAGGAGCCGAGTAAGCGCACATCAAAGAATCGCAGAGGCGGATACCCGTGCGACTTGGTAGTAGTGAGAAGCCTGCTTGTCGACCTTGAGTCGGCTCTCGTAGAGGATTGATGGGAATGAACGAGGATCAGTTCTCGCATGGCCTTCATCAGCACTTTCCACAGCTTGACGGCTTGTATGCCGAGCATGGGGGTTTCTATGAGGAGTTCCTTTCTCATGTTCTGCTGGCAGACGTCGTCCGGTGGGCCGTAGGTCTGTTCATTGAGGCTGATTCGGGTTCGGTCGAGGAGATTACCGTGATGCAGCTGGTAGATTTCGTCGAGGGTGCGTATGTGCAGGGTGATGATGAGGTCAAGGAATTGATCAGGTTTTCGTTTGTTGAGAATCTCCCGTATTTCGGTCAGGGCGGGTACCGTATCCGCGAATGCCTGACGGGTAATCTCCTGAAGATGCTTATGGAGCGTTAAGATCTGCATGTACCGTCTCGCAAGGACCTGACTCATGGAAATCTCGTCGTGTTCGAGTCAGATGGGATAAGCAGAATGAAGCCTCGCCAGATGCGTCCTGGTGGGGCTTCTGTCCCGGGGTGCCGTGGTGCCGGATTCAGGTGGCATAGGCGGACCGGCATGGGAGAGCTGGTCATGGGCGAGGGGTGGAGTCTTAAGCGCTCTGGTCGCAGTCGAATCTTTGACCCGAAGATGAGGGACTTCAGCGAAGTGTCCGATGCAAACTCAATCCTCGACAGGACCGGCTGGTCTCACCTAGGGCATGGCGGCGGGCCAGCAGCTCCTCTAACACCGGTCAAGCTGGCCGGCCTTACGTCTGGGAACGCTGGCGCAGCGACTATCGCCCTTGATCATCTCTGGAGCGATATGCTCCATCAAGGGTCGCTCTACTCCGCAATGCCCGCGGCTGCATTGTACGTTGCTGCCATCCTTGGCGAGCCCATAAGCAGAGAATCCCTGACCGCTGCACATCGAAGCGAGTTGCTGGAATGGCTAGCTGAAACAGCTCACGAAGTAATCGTTTTGAGAGAGCGGCAACGTGAAGTTTGGCTCGGGGCTGCGGCAACGGCTCACAATCCACTTTTCAGTGAGATGCGAGTGATTCGCTCTACACTCTTTCGCGGGGTGTTTGATCATATCTCTGATTCCGATAAAGACGTAGCAGAGGCCGCACTGCTTGCCGCTGTCCACCTCCTGGATGCTCCAGAACTCGCATGCCATATTGGGAGCGTAGCACCCCATGTGCGGAGCTTATTGGCAGTCAGTTCTAAGCGGTCTTACCGAGATGCGGCGATATCGCGGCTCGCAGTCTGGGGGGGATATTAGGTCACTAAAGGATGCGGCGGGGTCAATGGAGGAGAAAGGTGACTCCTGGAATGATTTTGGAACTCAGAAAGAGGCTCTCTTGATGAGCCGCCATTCTAGTTTTGGCGAGCGCTGGGAGAACGCAGCGATCATCGGGCTGGCACGGGAGGCTGTGCTGCTAGCTGGAATGAGGCCGCATGTCTAGCAGGTTCGCCTCAGGTGTTCGGGTGAAAGCCAGGAAGCGCTTGAGACGGGCGATGATCGCGACTTTCAGACGCGCGTAGGGGCGACCAAGGACGAGGTGAGGGCTCTCTTGCTCAGCCTGCCGGATCTGCCTCTCAACGGCAGGAGTCAGCCGCTGTGATGTGCTCCCCACAGCAGGTGCTGGTCCCCGCCAGGTGGATGGGTGCTGCGAAGGTTGGCGACTCGTCCAGAGGCGTTGCCGGCGCGGCTTTGGCGAATCTGCCTCGGCAGTACGTTTCTGGGCGCCGGCTGGACAGTCGTCGTCAGCCCGCTGTCGACCGCTGCCGATCTTGGGTGCGGCCGGTTGTGAGCGCGTGGTCGAGACGGTCGTGGGTCGCGGGGGAGCCGAGCCGGTAGAGGCGCCGGCCTGACAGGTGTCACCGGGGCGCGGGGGCTGGGGCGGCGGGGGTTCGGGTGGCGGTGAGGATCTGGGCTGCGGCGTTGTCGGCGCCGGCGAGGAGGGGGGAGGGGACGCCGGGGGTGGCGCCGATGGCGGAGCCGGGTTGGACGGCCTCGGCGGGGATGCCGAGCACGATGACGGCCGGGTCCGGTGTGCCGTCGGCGGTGAGGAGGTGGAAGTCGTCCGGGGTGACGTCCAGCGTGCCGGTGGACACGGCGGGGCCGCGGTCGCTGGGGCGTGCGTGGAGCCGGGCCCGGCCGGTGCTCAGCAGGGCGCCGAGCAGCGGGTCGTCGGTGTCGGTGACGATCCCCTTCGACATGCGGGTCTCGACGAACGCCCGGGCGCGGACCGGCTGGTCGCGCGCGACGGCGGAGCGGCCGACGAAGGCGCCGTCCTCCACCGTCACCGCGGTGTCCTCCCCGAGGAGTTCCAGCACGCCGGCGTCGATCAGCGCCAGGACTTCGGCGGT
Organism: Streptomyces bohaiensis; assembly: GCF_012033785.1. GTDB lineage: Bacteria > Actinomycetota > Actinomycetes > Streptomycetales > Streptomycetaceae > Streptomyces > Streptomyces bohaiensis. The sequence continues at coordinate 34,494 of NZ_JAAVJC010000003.1, read as the reverse complement.
CCGGCGCGGCGGTGGGCCGGAGGCCAGGGCGAGACCCAGCCGGGTGAACCAGCCGTCGACGTCGTGAACCACGGACGCCCCGTCCAGCGCCCCCGCGGTCGCCAGGCGCCGGACCGGGCCGCGCAGTGCGGCCATGGCGCGGTTGACGGTGTTGCGGGGTGACGTCAACGGGTTGCGCATGGAGTCGAGTTCGGCGTCGATGTGGTGGCGGACCGCTTGGTGCCAGCTCGCTGTGTCCACCGGGCCAGGGTGGTACGGGCGGTCCAGGCGGCTGACGGAGAGTGCCCACCGGCTGGGGTCCGGCGTGACGGTGGCAGCCGGAGCGCCGGGGTGGCCGGTGGTGGTGGCTGTCGCCCGTCCGGCAGCGCCCGGGGACGGCCGGGCCGGTGCGAGGGCGTCGGTGATCACCGTGTCGATCGCTGCGTCGTCGGAGGCGCCGCGCAGCGCGGCCAGCAGGTCGTCGGCCCCGACCGCCGGGCGGAGCGCCTCGGGGTGGTGGGCGAGCAGGGTGGAGAGGTGGGCCCAGGCGAACTCCCGCGCCAGCTGCGGCCACACGTCGCGTCGGAAGTCCTGCCCGCGGCCGGCGGCGCGCTCGGCGAACCACGCGGGTGTGGCGAGCGCCGGCTCGTACCGGGGCGGGAACCCGTCCGGGTAGTCGGCCTTGGCCCGGTAGGGCAGGCCGCGGCGTGATCCGGCGACCAGCCGGGGCTCACGGCCGCTCGGCAGGTACCGCAGCCGTGCGGGACGGTCCCGGTCCCCGGCGGGGGTGAACCGGCCGCCGCGGCCCTCCGTGAGCAGCGCGACGACGTCGAAGAAGTTGGCCCCGAGCCCCGCCACCAGCACGGTCTCGTCGGCGGGGACCCGCGCCCAGCCGCGTTCGGCGGGCATGCCGGGCTCGACGTACACCAGGTCGTGGTCGGCCGCCGCGCGCACGAAGGCGGCGACGCGCGGGGAGCGCTTCGACTGGACCATGCCCTGGGCGAGGACGACGCGGCGGCCGGTGTAGCTGCGGCCGTCCGTGAGGTGGACGGTACGGCCGTCGGGTGCCGGGGAGAGGTCGGTGACGCTGCCGAGGACCCGGGTCACGGTGACGCGGCCGGTGGCCTCCGCGCGGGCCAACTGCTCACGGTAGTAGACGCCTTGGAGCCGCCTGGTCGGGAACGACCAGGGCCGCAGCTCGCTCGCCTCCTGCGCCACCCACGCCGGGCGGTCCGGCGGTGGTTCGCTGTCGCGCGCCCAGGCGATGAGGTCGGGGCCGGGGACGACCGGTCCGGACATGCGGGTCGAGGCGTCGGCGTGGATGGTGGTGTGGGCGCTGTAGGTGTTGTTGAGCAGCAGCGGGGACTGGTCGGTGCGCCAGGTGGCCCCGGCGCCGACCTCCACCGCGTCGATGACGGCGATGCGGACGGGCGGTGCGGCGTCGGCCCGGCGGGCGGCCAGGCGTTCGACGACGGCGACGGCCCGGGGCCCGCCGCCGACGAGGACGGCGTCGTAGACCGGGCCGGAATCGGACGGGGGTTGCGGAGCCGGCGGGGTGGGGGTCGGCGCGTCGGTGGCGGACGCAGCGGGCGCACCGGGAGCCGCGGCGGCCGGGGTGGTCATCGGGCGGCCACCGCCGTCCGGGCGCCGGCTGCGGCGGGGGCGCCGATGACGCCCGGCGCCGGTTCCAGTGCGGACGGCCGCACCTCGACACCGTTCTCACCGTGGTTGACCAGCACGTCGAGGCCGTAGACGCGGCTGAGGACGGCCGGGTCGTACGCCTCGGCGGGCGGCCCGTCGGCGACGATCCGGCCGCCGTCGAGCAGCACGATCTGGTCGCAGAAGTGCGCCGCGTGGTTGAGGTCGTGGATCGCGATGAGTGCGGTGACGCCCTCCTCGCGGGTCACCGACCGCACGATCTGCAGCGTCTCGATCTGGTACCGCAGGTCGAGGGCGGAGGTCGGTTCGTCGAGCAGCAGCACCCGGGGTTGTTGCGCCAACGCCCGGGCGATGAGGACGCGTTGCGCCTGTCCGCCGGAGAGCTGGGAGAGCGGCCGGTCGCGGAGGCCGGTGAGGCCGAGCCGGTCGACGGCGTCGTCCACCACCTCGCGGTCGTGGCGGGTGGGCCGCAGCCCGATGTGCGGGGTGCGGCCGAGCAGCACCGCTTCGCGCACCGTCTGTTCGAACGGTGCGGCGCCCGACTGCGGCACGTAGGCGACGACGCGGGCGTGGTCGCGCCGCGGTGCGGCGAGCAGGTCCTGCCCGGCGAAGGCGACGGTGCCGTCGGCGGGCTTGAGCACCCGCGCGATGATTTTGGTGAGGGTGGACTTGCCGGAGCCGTTGGGGCCGAGCAGCGCGCAGAAGCCGCCCTCGGCGACGCTGAGATCGACCCCTTGCAGAACGGTGTTGCGCCGGTACGCGAACCGGACCGACGCCATGTCGAGGCTCACTGGGCGGCCCTCCGGGTCAGGATGAGGTTGATGAAGATCGGCGCGCCGATGAAGGCGACGACGATGCCGACCGGGATCACCGAGGGTGCCAGGATCGTCCGGCCGATGGTGTCGGCGACGACCAGCAGCAGTCCGCCGGTGAGGAACGAGAACGGCAGCAGGTAGCGGTGGTCGGCGCCGATGGCCAGCCGGGCGATGTGCGGGCCGACGAGCCCGACGAAGCCGATGACCCCGCAGAACGACACCACGACCGCCGCCAGGACGACGGAGACGATGATGAGGCCGACGCGGACGGTGGTGACGTTGACGCCGAGGCTCTTCGCCGCGTCGTCCCCGGCGAAGGCGATGGCGTTGAGGTCCCGGGCGAACCAGAGCAGCAGCGGCAGCGCCAGGACGGCGCACGCGCCGACGACCATGACGTCGTTCCAGTTGGCGTCGTTGACCGAGCCGAAGGTCCACCGCACGATCGCCTGGAGGGTGTTCTCGTCCGCCACGAACTGCAGCGCGGCGGTCATCGCCTCGAAGAGCTGGGTGAGGGCGATGCCGAGCAGCAGCAGGGTCGCCGCCGACATGGCCTTGGCCGAGGCCAGGCCGAGCACCACGGCGGAGACGGCGAGGGCGGCGCCGAGCGCGCTGCCGATGACGAGCCAGGAGCCGGAGCCGGCGGAGCCGCCGGTCAGCAGGATGGCCAGCGCCGCGCCGAAGGCGGCCGCCGGGGAGACGCCCAGGGTGAACGGGCTGACCAGCGGGTTCCGCAGCAGCCCCTGCATGACGACACCGGCCAGCGACAGGGCGGCGCCGGCGGCGAAGGCGAGCAGCACCCGGGGCAGCCGCAGGTTGGTGATGATCGAGTAGGTCTGGGCGAAGTCCGCGGGGAGCGTGCCGCCGAGGACGGCGAGGCGGATCGACCGCCAGACGTCGAGGAACCCGGCGTTGCTGGTTCCCGCGGTGACGCACCAGGCGGTGACGAGGACGGCGACGGCGGTGCCGGTCCACAGCACGGCGGTGCGGCCCGCCCACGCGGCGCGGGGGCGCGCGGCGGGCAGGTCGTCCGTGGGGCGGTCGGCGGCGGGGCGGTCGCCGTCCCCGCCTCCCCCGGGCCCGGTGGGGGCCCCGGGGGAGGCGGGGTCGACGGCGGTCTGCGTGGGTGCCCCCGCGCGGGGGGAGCCGACGGTGTCGGCGGAGTCGAGCGGGGTGGCCATGGTGTGGTCAGCCCACCTTCTGGATGTAGGCGTCGGAGCCGGGGAAGTCCGCGCCCTGGAAGTCCACGGCCCAGCGGGTCAGGTAGTCGCCGGGGTCGACGTCGGAGAACTCCTCGGGGTGCAGCCAGGTCGCCAGGTACAGCGCGCCCAGCGCCTTCGACAGGCCGCTGGTGGCCCAGCCGTTGGAGACGTACACCCGGTCGTCGGCGACGGCGGAGACACCGTTCCACCCGGCGCGGCCGGTGAGTTCGTCGGCGAGGGTGTCGAACCGGTCCTGGCCGGTGGGTTCGGCCGACGGCCCGAACTCGTGGACCACGACCTCGGGGTCGCGTTCCAGGATCGCGGCCGGGTCGACCGTGGTCTCGGCCTGCTGGTCGCCGCTGATGTCGAGGTCGCCGAAGACGTTCTCGCCGCCGGCGGCGACGATGATCTGGTCGAACCCGGAGCCGGGCAGCCCGGTGAGGTAGGGCTCCTCCGTCTCCCAGTAGACGCGGACCGGCTCGGTGTCGGCGACGCGTTCGCTGACGAGGTCGAAGATCTCGTCGTAGAACCCGGAGACCTGGGCGGCGCCCTCCGGTTCGGCGAAGACCTCGCCCAGCAGGTCGACGGTCTCGTGGAAGACGTCGAAGTCCCAGGCGGTGGCGACGACGACGGGGATGTCGAAGGACTCCAGCTGCTTCGCGGCCTCCTGCCAGGCCCCGTTGCGGGGAATGATGAAGACGTCGGGGTCGAGCGCGACGACCGACTCGTAGTTGATCTCCTGGAGGTTCTCGCTGACGATCTCGTCGTCGCCGATGCCCAGGTAGGGCAGCCGGGAGGCGGAGACGCGGTCGTAGCCGACGACGCGGTCGCCGGCGCCGATGGCCTGCGCGAACTCGTTGCCGTAGCTGTTGAGGACGACCGCCCGCTCGGCGGGGCCGTCCAGCTCGACGGTGCGGCCGGCGTCGTCCACGACGGTGAGCGTGCCGTCGCCGGTCGCCGCGGTGTCCGAGGAGGTGGTGTCCGAGCCGCCGTCCCCGGTGTCCTCGGGGGTGACGGTGCCGCAGCCCGCGACGCCGAGCACGACGGCGGTGGCGGCGGCGAACGCGTAGGCGCGGGGCAGGCGGTGTCTCATCACGGTTCCGTTTCTCGGGGTGCTGCTGGGGTCGGAGGGGTGTGGGGTGGTGGTGCCGGTGGTGCGCGAGGGGCAGGTGGGGTCCGGCGCCCGGCCCGGGGCAGGGCGCCGGACGGCGACGGCGGTCGGGGCGCCGGTCGGGTGGGTCGGTCAGGGCGCGGTGGGGGCGGTGCCGGGCCAGAAGGGGTCGCCGAGGCTGAGCATCAGCCGGTTCGCCCAGGAGAAGAACGCGACGGCGGCGACCAGGTCGGTCAGTTCGGCATCGCTCAGCCCCTCGGCCCGCAGCCGGTCCACCTGGGCGGTGGTCGCGGTGACGGGGGTGGTGGCGAGCGCCGCGGAGAACTCGACGATCGCCGCCCAGCGGCTGTCCTGGCCGGCGGCGAGCGGAGCCGTCGCCACCGGCAGCCAGTCCGCGTCCCGGTCGAGGGTGACGGCGAGGAGCCGGTCGACGTCCTCGGGCCGCTTGGACAGCTGCGCCGACTTCCGTGCGTGCACCGAGGCGCAGTAGACGCAGTCGGTGACCTTGCTGGTGGCCGCCGCCGCCAACTCCCGTTCGGCGCGCGGCAGTCCCTCGCGCGTCGCGAAGATCGCGGCGTCCAGCACGGTGCGCGCCTTCAGCACGGCCGGCAGTCGGCTCAGCAGCCGGAAGTACTCGCCGTTGGTCTTCCCGAGGAAGGCGTCCTCCTGCTCGGGGGTGAGCTCCTCCACCGGGACCGGCGGCAACCACGCGGTCCAGGAGAGCAGTTCGCGGGTGTACTCCACCGGGCGGTCGCCGCCGTTGGCGGCGGTGCGGGAGGTGCTCTTGGTGCGCCCGTGCCCGACGGTGGGGCGGGCCGGTGCCGGTTCGGCGGTGGGCGCGTCGCCCTGGAGGAGGCGCAGCCCCTGGACGGCGCGGGACTGGAAGGCGGTGAACGCGGCGACCTGCGAGAGGGTGACCACCGCGTCGGTGGACCAGCCGGCCTCGACCAGCCGGTACAGGTCCTCGCGGCCGGCGAGGGCGGGGGAGACCGTGATCAGCTCGACGTGCTCGACGGCGGCGCGCAGCGCCCGGTCACCCGGCAGCTCCTCACCCAGCAGCCGCTCGTCGGCGCCGTGTTCGACGTGGTGGCGGACGAGGGCCTCCGCGCCGTGGCGGCGCGCGGCGAGGGCGGCCAGGCCGCGGCGGGTGGCCTCGGTGACGGGGGCCTCGCCGAGGAACAGGGCGTCGCCGGCGGCCTGGGCGCGCTCGATGACGGCGGGCTTGGTGGCGCGGGCCTCCGCGACGGCCTCGCCGAGGCCGGCCAGCCGGCCGATGTCGTCGGCGGTCGCGGCCGCGGCTGCGGTCGCCGGCTCGGTCGGCGTCGGATGGGTGGGCGCTGCGGCAGCGGCCGGGGCGATGTCGGGTGTGGTGCTCATGCGTTCCGCCTCGTCGGTGTGGGCACGGTATGGCCGAGGCGGAGGGCAGGCGGGCACAACTCACCCCGGGTGGGGGCGACTTCTCACGAAGAGCACGCTTGCCGCTTCACCGCGGCCCGGTCGTGTCTCCCGGGGGCACCCCAACCGTGCAGGAGGGTTGCCGGCCAGCTAGCCGGGTCTTCGCGCTGGCACTCTTGACCTGGCCGTCAAGCTAGCCGACGGGGAACACCGAACGAAAGCCTGTGTCCGTCATTCGGGACGATCAGTCTCGTTCAATGAGACACGTGCCAGTGCGGGTGATGTCGCACGCTTCTGAGCTGCGGAAACGTGCGGCGACGTGATGCAGGCGACATAGCGGTACTCGCCAACAGTTTCCGTGCGGCGACCCGGCGTCCACCGGGTCGCCACACGAGCCGCTACGGCGCCGGTGCGGACGACCCGTCCCAACCGCCAGCGAAGATCGCCAGTTCCAGCAGGTCAGGCTCGGACGGCCAGCCGATGTCCTCGGCGACCAGCACCTCGGTCCCCCGTCGCAGCCATGCCAGGAAGACGCCGTACCGATGGGACGTCCACCCGCTGTCTCGCCAGACGAACGCCGCGGTGGACGCGGCGTCGGCGACCACGGCCGCCTCACCCACGGCCGTGGCGTGCTCCCGGGCCGCCGCCGCCAGCACGTTGTCCAGGATCAGCGGCCGCTCCGGCGCCTCGACGGCCGCGCCCGCGAAGTACAGGAACTTGGTGAAGAACGCCGCCCCGTAGTGCCGCACCGGTTCCAACACCTCGTAGGCGTCCGCCACGTCCCCCGTTCGCAGCGAGGCGACGGCCTTCTCCAACGCCTCGCCCACACCGGGCTGCGCCAGAACCCGCTCCGTTCGGAACCGCCCGAACCCCGTACCGCCGTAGCCCCAGACGTGCGCGGCGACCAGCGCCGCGCGCCAGTCGCCGTGGGACGCCGCCTCCCGGGCGACGGCCACCACCTCCGCGCGGCTGACCTCGCGCCGCCCCGCCTCGCCGCGGTCACCGAGCGCCCCAGGCCAGGGCTCGACCCTGGTCCAGGCGCCGGGCCGGTAGGAGACCGCGTGCGCGCCCACCCCCGCGGCGTACCGACCGCCGCGGTCGGGGTCGAGGAACCACCCGGTCAGCGATGCGACGCCGTGGGGCGAGATCGGCTGCCCCAGCATCACCTCGTCGAGCCGGTCCGCGTCACTCTGATCGAAACCCACGCCAACTCCCGACTGTTCAACGGTGAGGTGCCGATGGTGGCACGCTCCACGGTGACAGGGCGGGAGTTCGCGGCGGTCGGCGGTCGGCGGTGGTGCGGCGGGTCACCGCCCCGCCGCCCCCGACCGCCCCGGCGCGGCCACCCGCCCCCGTCACCCCGACTCGGCCCCGGTCCGCAGCGCCACCGCGGCGTGGTGGTCGCCGGGCACGGCCACCGCAGCGACCGTCCACCCCGGCAGCGGGGCCGGGACCGGGCCGCTGCCCACGTAGTGACCGGCCGGGTTCTCGGCGAGGCCGGTGCCGATGCCCTTCAGGTACGCCTCCTTCCGCGTCCACACCCGGGCGAAGGCGTGGCGTCGCTCCAGCGGCCCGAGGAAGGCCAGTTCGGCCGCCTCTCTCAGGTGCAGCACCTCGGCGGCCTCCGCCACCGTCCGCGCCCCGGGGAGCGCCTCGATGCCGACGCCCACCGGTGCGGCCGCGAACGCCAGCAGGCTCAACTCCCCGCAGTGCGAGAGCGAGAAGTGCAGCGGCGGGTCGGACGCCACCACCGGTCGGCTGTGCGGCAGGCCGCAACCCGGGCACGGCGCACGGGAGATGGTCACGGCGGCCGGCCCCCGGCCGAGGTAGCCGGACAGTAGCCGCCGCAGCGCCACGTGCGACGCGAGGCAGCCGTCCCGGTCGCCGTGGTGGAGGAACTCCGCGGCACGCTGCCGCTCCTGCGGATCGAGCACGCTCGGCGCCTGGGCGCCGGCGGCCGTCCGGTGCGCGGCGGTGTCGACCTCCTACGACTTCATGCAGGACCTGACTCTGCGTCCGGACCGATGGGTCGCGTGGCGCGACTGGTCCTGTGACAACATCTTCCATACCAAGAGCAACACCGGTGTGGGCAACGGGAGTTACTACGCAAAGGTGAACTCCACCCCCGCAGGCGGAGTGGTCGATGAGCTCGACGTGCGGGTTCGCGCGTCACTTCCTGAGAGGCTCCGAAGATGTCAGCCGTTCTCTCCTGCCGTGGCGTGACCAAGACCTACGGCAGGCGCACCGTGCTGGACGGCGTGTCCCTCAGCGTGGAGGCCGGTCGGGTGACCGGCCTCCTGGGTCTCAACGGAGCCGGGAAAACCACACTGATGCGCATCGCCACGGGGCTGGTCAGCCCGACGTCGGGCACGGTCCGCGTGCTCGGGCACGGGCTGCCGCTCAGCCCCGCAGTCCTGGGTCGCGTCGGGGCCGCTCTCGACGCGCCGGCCTTCTACCGCTGGACGACCGGCCGCGCGATGCTCCGCATCCTGTTGGACACGGCCGGCCTGCGCGACGACGGCAGGCTCCAGCGTTCCCTGGAGCGGGTCGGCCTGGACGACGCCGCCGACCGCCGCGTGGGGACCTACTCCCAAGGACAGCGCCAGCGACTCGCCCTGGCGGCCGCACTGCTCAAATCGCCGGACCTGCTGGTTCTCGACGAGCCGACCAACGGCCTGGACCCGGCGGGGGTCCGACTGGTGCGGTCGATCGTCGCCTCGGAGGCCGCCCGCGGGACGGGTGTCCTCATCTCCAGCCACCAGCTGGACGAGATCGCGCGCCTCTGCGACAACGTCGTCATGATCGCGCGCGGTGTCGTGAGCGCGGCAGGGACCGTCGAGGAGCTGGGTCTCGGGGAGGCCGACGGACCGGAGGGGCTGGAGGAGTGGTTCTTCGGTCATCAGGACGTGGCCGACCGCGCAGCGGGACCGGAGGGCGCCCGGTCGTGAGCACCTGGCTTCGCCTCTTCGGCGCGGAGTTGCGTCGCACCCTGCTCCGACCGCTTCCGGTCGGTCTGCTTCTGCTCATGGCGGTGGGCGCCACCGTGCAGGCCCTGTCCGTACAGGACGTGGCGCACGGCAACCTGGCGCAGGTACGCAGCGGGGCCGATCAACTCACCCCCGCCGGCTGCGCGGCGGATGCGTCGAACCTCCCGGCGGACGCCGGTGTGTCGCCCGACGCCTTCTACCGGGACTGCGTGACCGGCCTGCCGCGCACGGTCGAGATGTACCAGCGGATCGAGGCCGGGTTCCTCGACACCGCACAGCAGTTGGCGCCCGCCCAGCACCCGCTGGGCGCCATCGGGGCGGCGTTCGGCTGGCTCGCGACCGCGCCGGGTCTGCTGGCCGTACTCGTTCTCGCCGCCCACTTCACGGCGGGCGAGTGGTCGCGAGGCACAGCAGTGCCGCTGTTGCTGCACGAACAGCGCCTGTGGCGCCTGCTGTCCGCGAAGGCCGCGGTACTGCTGACGTGGTTCCTCGCCACGGCGGCTGCCATGGCGTTGTCACTGTGGCTGCTCGCGGTGGCCCACACCCGCCGCTCCGCGCCATTGCTCGGCCTGGTCTCCGACAGCGAGGTGCGGGCCTTCGCGGCGCAGCGCGTCGCGGTGGGGTTGCTCGTGATCCTGGTGGCCTCGTTCGCCGCTGTGGCGCTGGCCGCCGCGCTGCGCTCCCCGCTGCGCACGGTGCTGGTGGGCGTCCTGGTCCTGGGCGTGCTGACACTTCCGCTCACCGCCTGGTTCCCGGGCGCGGTGCTCGCCGACGCCCTGCGCCTGCAACCGCACCTCACCGCCTGGGACCACGTCTGGTCCGCGCCGACGGACTCGGCCGTACCTCCGGCTGTACGGGCGCTGCCCTGGCTGCTGGCGCTGGCCGCCGCGGTCTGGCACGGCTGGCGGGTTCGCCCTCGGAGCCTGGTGTGACCGACACACGGACGCCGGCGACGGTGTCGCATCCGGATCGGCGCGCCGCTCGATCTCGGTCGGCATGGCTGAGCGCGGAGCTGCGCACCGCTGCCCTTCCCGCGATCGTCCTGGCAGGCGCCGTCGCGGTGATCGTCTCCGCGCGCGCGGCGCTGCTGCACACGGAGGCGTACGCGCGGGGGACGACAGGCGCCGACGCGAGCCTCGCGTCACTCCACACCGTCACGGGCGCGTTGAACTCCGCTGTTTCGCACCACGCCTCCCTGCTCGGACTGTTCTTCGTGGCGTCGCTCGCCGCCGTCGTGGTGGCCGGTGCTCTCGAGGGCGGCGTCTGGGCGCTGCTGCGACTGCACGAGAACAGGGTCTGGCTGCTCGTGGCACGCAAGCTGGGGGTCGTGACGGCCCTGGCCGCCGGGAGCGTACTGGTCACGGCAGCGACCCTGTGGATCGTGATGCGCATCTGCCGCGCGTCGCGCCCCCTTGCCGCACCGCCGTCATCGGAGGCGCCTGCCGGTGTCGTCATTGAGGCGTCCGGCCCCGGTTGGCACGAGGTCGGATCGACGGCCGCTGCTGCCCTGCTCGTTGTCGCGGTCTTCGCCGCGTCGAGTGCCCTGGCTGCTGCGGTGACCCGTGCGGTCATCCCCGCAGCGGTTCTGGGAGCCGCGCCGTTGACGGTGACACTCCCGCTGGTCACGACCGACCTGCGGTCGTGGACTCCCCACTACTGGCTCGCCCGCTGGATGGAATTCCCGGACGGCGGCCAATGGCAGCTCTACTGGTGGAGTTCGGCCCCCAGCGGCGACGGCACCACGCTCGCGGCGTGCGTCCTCGTTGTCCTCGGAGCGGTCGCCGTCGTCGCGGCCTGGCACGTGCTGCGCGCCGAACGGTCACTGTCGCCCCGGACGTGACGCCGGTGGCGTCGGCTCCTCGGCAGGGGCGGACCGGCGGGCGGGTGACGTGCCGCGGGGGCGAGGGTGCCACGAGGGCCGGCCGTCGCCCACCCCGGGGAGCCGGGGCGACACCGCAGATGACGCGTGCCCGCCGGCGGGGACGCGCGGGCTTCGACGTGCCGCGTGCGACAGGTCTAGGCGCCGATCCGCTCGGAGACGCAGACGTGGAGCGGGGGACCGGCGTCGGCGGTCGACTCCAGCACACCCGGGTAGCTCAGCCGTGTCCCGGGGTACGCGCTCTCGCACTGCAGCGGTACGGACGAGAACACCGAGCCCCCGCCGGCCCGGTACGCCAGGCCGTCGGCGCCGGTCAGGTACGCCGAGCACCGGTCGGCCGGCAAGTCGACCAGCAGCTCCGCGCTGCGTGACGGGTTCCCACCCGCGTCACCGGGACTCCGGTCGGCCCCGACCTCGACGAGGTCGCGGGCGCCTCCGTGACGTCCGGGGTCCCCGAGATCCGTCCAGGCCAGGCAGTGCACCGCACCGGCCGTTGCGCCCGCCGCGGGGAGCGTAGCGACGCGGATGTGCTGCGTGGGCACGGGCCCGCCGCACACCTCGTCGCCGTGCGGGGTGTACCAGGGCGAACCGGGTGCGCAGACCTCCGCCACGGGGAGGCAGGCTGTCGTGCCACCGGGCGTCCGGTAGGACACCGGAACGCAGTCGGCCGCGTCCCCGCCGGGCGGGCCCGGCAAGAAATCCCCCGGCAGATCAGCGTCGGGGGGCAGGGCAGGAAGCGGGTCCGGAGCGACCGGACTCGGCGCCACCAGGGCCGGCGGCTCCACCGGGCCCGGCACCTCCCGCTGTGCCCCGCCCCCGTCCGGACCGGCATCGTCGCCCGGTCCCGGACCTGCGGCGGAATTGGGCGGTATCGCTGCCGAGGAACCCTGCGCGCGGTACTGCGGCGACAACGGCTGCTGCGTCAGGTACAGCACGAGCATCGCCGCTATGACGGTCGCCGCCGCACCACCCGCGAGCACCGCCTCCCACGGGAGCCGGGGAGGGCGCGGGGGCAGCGGCGCGCGGACGACGGGGACGTTCTGCAGGGTGTCCGCTTCCAGGAACGCCCGCTCCTCGTCGGTGAGCTGCGGCTCCTGCGACGCCGGTGGTGTGGTCACGGGCTCCCTCGCTCGCTGCGTGTGACCGTCACCGTAAGTGCCGCAGCCTCACCGCTCGGGCGGCACGCCGGAAGCGCAACCGGGTCGTGATGCAACCCTGTTGGCGACTCGCCCGCCCTCCGTGTCCGCCGGAGCCGCAAGCGGACTGCCGCCGTGGTCAGCCGTACGTCGCCATCCGTTTCGGCAGGCGGTGTCGGACCGTCCACGAGCGGCATCGCCGCTGGTCCGCGGCGCCTGTGACCGCCCTGGCAAGACGGTCCGCGCCGACCGGCCGGGTGAACGCGCATGCGGTCCCGGCAGGACGACATGGACTCGACGCGCCGCCCCGCCATCAGGGAGCCGCCCGCGCTGGGCTCGGTACTGCTCGCGGCTCGGGGCCCGGCGGTGTACTCAGGGAGATGCGGTGCCGGCCGGGGATTCCGCTTCCAGCAGCGCGAGCAGTCCGGGGAATCTCCTCTCGATGTCCGAGCGTCTCAGCCGGATGCCCTTGCGGTTGCCGTAGTCGATCTCGTCGATGAGCCCCGCCTCGCGCAGGACCCGGAAGTGGTGGGTCTGGGTCTGCTTCGAGACCGAAAGACCGAACGAGTTGCAGCCCCGTTCACTGTCGCCGTGATCGGCGGCCAACTCCGTCATCACCGAACGGCGATGCCTGTCGGCGAGGGCGCGAAACACCGCCCCCAGGTCGTGGGCATCGGCCTCTTGACCAGCCTGGTTCATTCCCACCACACGTCTCCCTAGGTATGACTTGCATCATACCTAAAAGACGTGCTCTCCTTAGGTACGAACGCGATCGTACCTTGGTGCGGTCGCGCACCGTCCCGTGCCCACGCTCCCTCACAACCGCCCCGGCGCCACAAGGGCCTGGTTGGAGAACCCTCCGAGAGGTCATCGTCATGAAGACGCCCGAGGTGCTGATAGTCGGTGCCGGAATCGCGGGGCCCGCGCTCGCGTACTGGCTCTCCCGCAACGGATACCGGCCGACGCTCGTGGAGCACGCCCGGCAGCTGCGCTCCGGCGGCAGCGCGATCGTCGTGAAGGGGCCCGCGATCCCGGTCGCCGAGCGCATGGGCATCCTCCCGCAGCTCCGCGAGCTGGCCACCCGCACCCGGTCACTGGCCCTGCTCGACCCCGGCGGCAGCCGAATCCTGCGGCTCCCTCTCACGTCGGAGAGGGCGCCGACGATCGAGGTGACCCGAGCCGACCTCTCCGAGGTGCTCCACCGGTCGACACAGACCGAGGCCGAGTTCCTGTTCGACGACACGGTCGTCGCCCTCGACCAGGACGAAGGCGGAGTGGACGTCACCTTCCGGCGGTCCGCGCCGCGGCGCTTCGACCTGGTCGTCGGTGCCGACGGGATGCACTCCGCCGTTCGACGCCTGGTATTCGGCCCCGAAGGGCAGTTCGCGAGCGACCTGGGGCTGTACGGCGCGACCGTCCCGCTGGAATCCGACGTCATCGAGGACCCGACCGAGATGACGATGCTGACCGTGCCGAACCGGATGCTGGTCCTCCACCCCTCGCGGGTCACCCCGCTTGCGATCTTCACCTTCCGGCCTGCACGGCCGGCGCCCCACGACCGCAAGAACACCGCCCTTCACAAGCGGACCGTGGCCGACGCCTACGCCGACGTGCGGTGGCGGGCACCGGAACTCGTGGCGGCGTTCCTCGACCACCCGGCTCCGTTCTTCGACCGCCTCACCACCGTCCGGGTGCCCTCGTGGTCCCGCGGACGGGTCGTACTGCTCGGGGACGCGGCGGGGGCGACGGCCCTGCTGGGTGACGGGTCCAGCATGGCGATGGCGGGCGCGTACGCACTCGCGGACGAGCTCGCAGCCCACCGCGGTGACCATGCCCGCGCGTTCGCCGCCTACGAGTCGCGGCTCCGTCGCGAGGTGGACCCGCGGCAGCGACGCGTCGGCCCGCTCTCCAGGCTCCTGGTGCCCCGCACCCGGCCGGGCCTCGCGGTGCGCAATGCGGTGGGCCGCGCGGTCGGTCGCACGAGCAGGATCGCCTCTCGCGACGCTGCGAACCCGTAGGCCGGGTCCGCACCGACCGCGCACCGGCCGGTGCGCATCCTCCGCCACCCGCTGCTCCCGGTGCGGCGTCTCACCCGCTCACAGGCCCACTTCTCGGGCGCCGCTCCCACGCTCCTCGCGGGCCTGCGAGTGGGAGCGCAGAACCCGTTGCACCGCTGCTTCTGCGACGGAGCGGACATCCTCCTCGCGCAGTGGCTCGGTCGACAATCCGGCACTGAACGAGAACCCTTCGATCAAGGAATGGAGGTACAGCACCTCACGGTTCAGAACCTCCTCGTCGATCGAGCCGGACGGCAGCGCCTCGAGCAGAAGCGACCGGATCGCTTCCGTGGTGGCCGACGAGGTTGCCGCAACCTCTGCCGCGAGTGCGGGATCCGTCCGCGCCATGACCCGGTACTCGACAAGGGCGGCGTTCTCCTTGCGTTCCTGCTCGTTTGTGGGAGCCACGAACGTGATGACGTCGGTGATGCGCGTGGCCGGGTCGCTGGAGAGTTTCGGATTGCGGTTCACGGCTCGCCGGACGAGCGTGCTGAGCGTGAATCGCATGACCTCGCCCAGGGTGTCGCCGAAGTAGTGGCGGATGCTGCCGACGGCCAGACCGGATCGTGCGGCGATGCGGGCGAGGGTCACCGAGCGGATCCCGTGTGCATCGATCTCGTCGATGACGGCGTCTGCGACCTGGTCGCGGCGGAGGTCCGGGTCGACTCGTTTCGGCATGACGCCAGCATACACCGATGTAGCACGCCTGTGCTACGTTATTTAGCACGGACAAGCTAGACGATCTGGCGGGCGGCGCTCCTCGGCGTCCGGGCCCGCGGGAGGGAGTGTCATGGGCGGCGGTATGGAGGACGTCCGGCCCGACGGGTCCGGATCGGGGCGTGAGCAGGGCGATGCGCTCCTCGGGTTCGAAGAGCTCGGGAGCGAGCTCGGCGGGACCGCTCCGCGGCCGGGATCACCGCTGCCGCGTTTCCGGCCGTCACTCTCGCTCCAGCGCACGCGTTTCGCGACCGAGGCGGCCGACGGTTCGACGATCACCGTTGACGTGAACCACACATCGCAGCAGGCGTCGATGTACCGGAACGGCCGCCACGTGAGCACTGCCGAGATGCCCGCGCGGTTCGCGGTGGGGCACGACCGGGTGGAGGTCTCGGCCACCCGTTACGGGATGCAGCGCATCCACCTGGTGCATGCGGACGGTGGGCAGCGACGTCTCGACCCTGCTCCCGGGACCCCCGAGCACTGGCGTGGCCGGCTGTCGCGTCGCCATCCGCGGGTGGGGCGGTCGCTGGCCGTGTGTGCGGTGATCGTGCTGGCGGCGAACCTCGTCCTCCTCGCGCCGCAGCTGCTCGAGACCGTCTCCCACTCGGCGATCTGGGCACGCCATGCGGCGCCGCTCAACTCCCCGATCGCTCTGCCGGCGTGGGCGAACACGGCACTCGCCCTCACCTCGGCCCTGGCCGGTGTCGAGCGTGCTCTCACCTTCCGCCACAACCGCCTCCTGGACGTCGACACCGACGTCGTCGATGCCTGACGGACGCCGCCACCCAGCCGCAACCGTCGGCACCACCCATCACCCATCCACCAGACCGTGCCGACGCCACTTCGGGCACGCGAAAAGAACTCCGAAAGAGTCAGGGGACACCCATGCGGATTCACGGCCGAGCAACGAAACAACGCACCTACGCTGCATCAGCCGTCGCAACGGCTGCTTCGGCAGCGCTCCTTCTCGCCGGCTGTGCGCCGGCTTCCCCTCCGAACGAGCCCGCACCGGTAGAAGGCCTCCAGAAGTACCTCGAGCAGGACACTGATTGGGCCGGCTGCTCGGGTCGGGCAACAAACACCGTGGACGAGGAGCTCTTCGCCAACCCCGAGCTGCAGTGCGC
This sequence comes from Streptomyces bohaiensis, assembly GCF_012033785.1. Taxonomy (GTDB): domain Bacteria; phylum Actinomycetota; class Actinomycetes; order Streptomycetales; family Streptomycetaceae; genus Streptomyces; species Streptomyces bohaiensis. The sequence goes on along the minus strand of NZ_JAAVJC010000003.1, from coordinate 18,433 downwards.
CACGATCGACGTGCCCGTCGACTACGAGAAGCCGGACGGGAACACCGCCCGGATAGCGCTTCTTCGCATTCCGGCGTCGGGCGAAGCGGACGGATCGCTGCTGATCAATCCGGGCGGGCCGGCAGGCGCGGGCACCAGCTTCGTCGCCGCGAACTTCTCGCTCTGGCAGGACAGCCCCGTCGCCGAGCGGTTCGACATCGTCGGCTTCGACCCGCGCGGCGTCGGGGGCTCGACGCCCTCGCTCGACTGCTTCAGCGACGAGGAGTACGACGCCGGAGAGACGCCCGGGTTCGGGGCGGTGTACGACATCACCACCGCCGAACAGGCGGCGGAGCTCGCCGACCGCTGCATCGAGGGCTCAGGCGGTGTCGAGAACCTCGTCAACGCCGGCAGCGTGAACGTCGTGCACGACATGGACATCATGCGTGAGGTCCTCGGCGACGAGCAGCTCACGTTCCTGGGCTACAGCTACGGGTCCGAACTCGGAGCCATGTACGCCGAGACCTACCCCGAGAAGATCCGAGCCCTGGCGATCGACGGCGCGGTGGATCCGACCCTGAGCCCGACCGAACACCGGGTGTCCCAGTACGTCGCCGTCCAGCAGCGCTTCGACGAACTTGCCGCGCTGTGCTCGGAGACGCCGGACTGCGTCCTGGGAGCCGACCCAGCCCACGCCAACGATCGCCTCCACGACATCCTGGAGCCACTGATCGAGACGCCGGCGGTGAGCAACGACGGCCGGGAGGTCACCATCTGGGACGCCTACCTCGGCATCAACGCCGGGCTGTACTCGGAGGCGAGCTGGCCCGCGATCATCTCCGCGCTCGACGCGTTGGGCCAGGGCGAGGCCGACGAGATCCTCGCCCTGCGCGACTCCTTCTACGGTCGCACCGCGGCGGGCGAGCACACCATTGACCTCGACACGAACATCGCGGTGCGATGCATGGACTGGCCCCGCCTCACCCCCGAGGAGCAGACTGCCGCGGCACGCGAACTCGGTGAGGTCGCCCCCATGTTCGACCTGGACGAGCTGACCGGCGGCGACTTCCGTGACGAGTGCGAGGCGTGGCCCGCGCCGCCGTCCCGCGACCAGCCCTGGGTCACCCCGACCAGCGACCTCCCCGACACCCTCGTCGTCGCGACCACCGGAGACCCCGGTACGCCGTACACGGGCGGCATCACGCTGGCCGAGACCCTCGGCTCGAGCCTGCTGACGGTCGAGGGAAAGCAGCACGGCACCTATCTCATCGCGGGGAGCGACTGCGTGAACGACATCGTCGACGCCTACCTCCTCCACCTCGAAACACCGCCCGAGGGCGCTCGCTGCGCGCTCTAGCGGCAGACGTGCTCCTCGGCCGCGGCGACGACCTCGGCCGCGAGGTCGACATCGATCGGCTGGTAGTCGATGTAGTACTGCATCGCGACCCGCTCCAGCAGTTCGTCCTCCCCGGGCCCGTCCGCCACCTCCGGATCCGTTGCCGGCTGCTCCGTGTCGTCGGCCTCAGCGGGTACTGGCCGGACCTGCCCCGTGCTGCGGTCCGGCCGACGGCCGGACCGCACGCCCGGCCCGCCGCGGGGTGCGGCGGGCCGGGGTCGGCGGCAGGGCCCGGTGGTGTGAGCGGAGCGAGCCCCGCCGCGTGGCGTTCCGTCAGCGAGCTCCCTCGCTGTCAGCGAGGGGGCTCCTCGCTGTCAGCGACCGGTGCCCCTCAGGTGAGGGTCCACTGCTGGTTGCTGCCGTTCCAGCAGGTGTAGAGCTGGATGGCGGCTCCGTTGCCGGAGCCCCCGGCGTCGAGGCAGAGGCCGGACTGGACCCCGACGATGGAACCGTTGGAGTTCACGCGCCACTTCTGGTTGTCACCGCCCCAGCAGCTGTAGATCTGGACCCGGGCACCGACCGCGGTGCCAGCGGCGTCGAGGCACTTGTCGCCGTAGACCCGGAGCTCGCCGGAGGAGGTGAGGCTCCACTGCTGGTTGGCGTTGGTGTGGCAGTCGTACAGCTGGACCTGGGTGCCGTCGGCGGTGGCCGCGTTGGGCACGTCCACGCATCGGCCCGAGCCGACACCCCGGAGCTGGCCGCCCGTCGGCGTGGTGGGCGGCGGCGTGGTGGAGCCGCCGTTGAGCGCGTTGAGGACACTGTTGTAGGCGGGCTTCTTGCTGCCGTCGCCGTTGAACAGCAGCGGCGTGTGGTGCGCGCGCCAGGAGTCGGTGTCGCGCACACCCCAGACGGTGATGCCCAGGCAGCGCGTCACCGCCAGGCAGTCGTTGACCACGTTGGCGTACGTCGTGGGCGAGGCGCCCTGGATGTCGAGCTCGGTGACGGAGACGTCGACGCCGAGCGCGGCGAAGCTCTGCAGGGTGGTGCGGAAGTTGCTGTTGTACGGGTTGCCGTCGTTGAAGTGCGCCTGGAAGCCGACGCAGTCGATCGGGACGCCCCGCTGCTTGAAGTCCCGGACCATGGAGTACATGGCCTGGGTCTTGGCCGCGTTCCAGTTCTCGACGTTGTAGTCGTTGTAGCAGAGCTTGGCGGACGGGTCGGCGGCGCGCGCGGCGCGGAAGGCGACCTCGATCCAGTCGTTGCCGGAACGCTGGAGGTTGGAGTCGCGCCGGGCTCCGGAGTTGCCGTCGGCGAACGCCTCGTTCACGACGTCCCACTCGACGATCTTGCCGCGGTAGTGGTTCATCACGCCGTTGATGTGGTCGACCATCGCCTGGCGCAGCGCGCTGCCGTTCAGGTTCTGCATCCAGCCGGGCTGCTGCGAGTGCCAGGCCAGGGTGTGGCCGCGCACCTGCTTGCCGTTCTGGACCGCCCAGTTGTAGACCCGGTCACCTGCGGCGAAGTTGAACTGGCCCCGCTGGGGCTGGAGAGCGTCGATCTTCATCTCGTTCTCGGCGGTCACCGAGTTGAACTCGCGGTTCGCGATCGACGCGTACGTCGAGTCGTTCAGCCTGTTCGCGGCGATGGCGACGCCGAAGTAACGACCGCTCTGCTTCGCCGCGGGGCCAAGCGTGCTCTCGGCCGCGTGGGCGCTCGGCGGCGCGGCCAGCGCGCCGACCACGCCGAGAGCGACGACGAACAGGGCCACCAGCAGGCCGTGCAGTGACCGGCGGACGGGTGGGGATGTGGCGTACGAGCCCATGACTGTGCCTCCAGGATGGACGTCAGGGAAGGACCGAGGTGTGGTGGAGGGCGTCGCCCGCGGTGGTGCGGCAGGCGGACGAGGCGGGTCGGATCCGGCGGTGCGGACTCGGACGGCCACGGGCACGGCCGCGCGTCCCCGACGCGGGGCCGTGGTGGGGGGTCGACGAAGGCATGGGGGTGTACTCCATCGCGGCTCGGCCGGGAGGACCCGCACACGGCGCCGCGGATCTCTCCGCCGTGCGAAGAGTCAGGATGCGCTGGTGCGAACCCCACCGGTTCGGAAACAGGGTGGCGCGGGTGCTGTGGAGCGCGGTGCTGTCGAACGGATACCGGTTGCACAGGGCGCACGGTCCGAGGGAGCGGACCGTGGTCGTCCTCTCAGACAGGGAGATTGGGGGCAGGGGAGAGGAACGTCAACTCCCTGCGCAGAGAGAATTTCCGTGCGTTGCCCGAAACTTTTCGGAGAGCCTGCGAGGGGAGCGGCGCGTCCGGCGGAGTCCTGGGGTCGTCGTCCGCGGACGCCGTCGCCGTCGGGCCCGGGCGGCGAAGGCGAACGAGCAGCTCGGTGCGGACGGGCGGCATGCGGCCCTGGTGCGCGCCGCTCGTCCGGTAGCGAGGGAACGCGTGCCGGCGCCTGTCGGCCGGGCCCGCGCCCGGCCGGAACCGAGGCGCTGTTTACGGACAGCTCGGCGACAGGCCTTGACCCTGGGGTCGGCTGTTCCTAACTTGTCGCCACAAGGAGTCCACGAAGTTTCGGAAGTGTTTCGGTAGCTTCCGATCCCCGCGTCGGGGGTCTCCCGGGTCACGGCCCCCGACGCCTGCGGGATGCGTCGGCGTGGGGTTCGTTGCGGTCACGGTTGCAACCGGTTGTCGGTCGGGGCCCCGACCACCGGAGGTCTTTCCCGTCCCCGTCGCGGCGTACTGCTCCGTCTCGAGAGTCCAGCGCATCAGCTCCTCGGCACCTGCGGCAGCCCTCGCTCCTCCCCGGCCCCGACCGTCCCGGGCGGCCGTCTCCGGTTCATCAAGGTCACCTCACCCCCACCCCCGAAAGGGAGGCCTCCGATGTGGTTTCGCCGTCCGTCCCCGCTCCGTCTGAGACGCCCACTGGTCGTCCTCGCACCGCTGCTGCTCGTGGCCACCTTCCTCGGCGCGCAACCGGCCGGGGCGGCGACCGTCGACACCGGCGCCTCGTACATCCTGGTCAACCGTGCCAGTGGCAAGGCGCTGGACGTCCACAACCGGGCGACCAACGACGGCGCCCGCATCACCCAGTGGACCAGGAACGACCAGGCCCAGCAGCAGTGGCAGTTCGTCGACTCCGGTAACGGCTACTACCGCATCAAGTCCCGCCACTCCGACAAGGTCCTGGACGTCCACAACTGGTCCACCGCGAACGGCGGCTCCATCGTCCAGTGGGCCGACCTGAACGCCACCAACCAGCAGTGGCGGCTGGCCGACAGCTCGGACGGATACGTGAGGTTCGTGTCGCGCCACAGCAACAAGGCCCTCGAAGTGCAGGGCGGTTCCACCGCGGACAACGCGAACGTCGTCCAGTACGACGACTGGGGCGGCACCAACCAGCAGTGGCAGCTCGTCAAGGCCGGCGCCGACAACCCCGGCACCCCCTGCGCCCTGCCGTCGAACTACCGCTGGTCCTCGACGGGCGCGCTGGCGCAGCCGCGGTCGGGATGGGTCTCGCTCAAGGACTTCACCGTCGTGCCCTACAACGGCCGACACCTCGTCTACGCGACGACGCACGACACCGGGACGCGCTGGGGTTCGATGAACTTCGGCCTGTTCGGCAACTGGTCGGAGATGGCCTCGGCCAGCCAGAACGCGATGTCCTCCGCCACGGTCGCGCCGACGCTGTTCTACTTCGCGCCGAAGAACATCTGGGTGCTCGCCTACCAGTGGGGCCGGACGTCGTTCTCCTACCGGACCTCGACGGACCCGACCAACCCGAACGGCTGGTCCGCCGAGCAGGAGCTGTTCCGCGGGACGATCTCCAACTCCGACACCGGACCCATCGACCAGACACTCATCGCCGACGACACGCACATGTACCTGTTCTTCGCCGGTGACAACGGCAGGATCTACCGGACCAGCATGCCGATCGGGAACTTCCCGAGCAGCTTCGGCGCCAGCTCGACGGTGATCATGAGCGACACGACGAACAACCTGTTCGAAGCTCCGCAGGTCTACAAGCTGCAGGGCCAGAACCGGTACCTGATGATCGTCGAGGCGATCGGCTCGCAGGGCCGCTACTTCCGCTCGTTCACCGCGACCAGCCTGGACGGGAACTGGACGCCGCAGGCCGCGACCGAGAGCAACCCGTTCGCCGGCAAGGCCAACAGCGGCGCCACCTGGACCAACGACATCAGCCACGGCGAGCTGCTCCGCACCAGCGCCGACCAGACCATGACCGTCGACCCCTGCAACCTGCAACTCCTCTACCAGGGGCGAAGCCCCAGCTCGGGCGGTGACTACGGTCGCCTGCCCTACCGCCCGGGGCTGCTGACCCTGCAGCGCTGACAGCGGGGGACGGCTCCGACCCGGTACACGGAGCCGCCGCGGCGGGCCCGGCCTTCGGCCGGGCCCGCTCCCGCTGCGTTCGGGCCGCAGCCCGCCGCACCGGGAGGCGGGGAGCCCCGGGCGGCCCGCGGCCCCGGCTCTCGTACGGCCGGTGCAACGGTCGACGCAACGACGAAGCCGGTGGGCGGCGCTCCGCTCGGCGCGTGTGCAGTGGGAAGGTGGCCAGTGCTCTCCCGGCGACCGCCAAGCCGTGCCGGTCGCGGTCACGGGAGACGTCCCTGTGCTGCGAACGACGTACGGCATGCATTCTGATGCGTATATCGTTCAGCGCATGCGTGAGGAGGTCCGCCGTCGGGGAGGCAAGCTGCGAATGATGCGCGGTGAAGACCCCGTTCGCGTCGCCTCCTGGTTCGCGTCGGGCCGACGGGCGGACCTGCTCGCCGTGGTTGGGAAGTCCGGAGAGGCCACGCCCCGCATCCTCCACCGCTGCAACGACAACGCGGTGATGACCGCCGAACCCGGATCCACGACGGCGACCACGGGACGGACGGCCGAAGCAGCCGGGCGTGCTCGATCCGTTGATATTTCCCGGACTCGGTCCGTTCGGTGGGTGACCAGACAATCGGGAAACCCGCTTCTTGCTCAGCTGTTCTTGGCAGCCGGTACCGGCGGGCAGTGTCAGCGTCAACCGGATCGGTATCACAACGTGAGGAGCGCAAAGTGACCCGGAGAGAGCCGACCCCCGAGCAACCCGACGAGGGTGTCCCGCGGGGACGTTGGGCGCCTGCGGTCGTTTTCCTGGGGCTGGTTCTCTCGGCTTCGGCCTGTATGGGAAGTCCGAGTATAGAGGCACTGGTTGCTGATCTGTCAGAGTTCGAGCTCCGCGCGAGCGTTTACTCTCCCGTCTCGCCGCCGGAGGAAAAGGGAGAAGTGACGCCACTCGATGACATGACCTCCCTCTATTTCGCTGCCGCCATAGCGGACTCGACGGGTGGGGCGGTCGATGTGGTCGGCGCTGCGGGGGTGGAGAGAGTCAGGGGCTACGCCGACAGTGCGCGTCGCGAGGATCACTGCGATGAGATGTTGTTCGCTGCGGCGATTCTGCACATGGCGGGAGAGCCAGTCACTGAGCTCGATCGGCGTGCCGCCTCTTGTGCGACCGAGCGGTTCCGGAATGACGGTGTGCATCGACTGAACACCGAAGAGGTGGATCTGTCCGTGCAGATCGTGGAACGGTTGGGGTACTCCGAAGAGATACCCGCGCTTACCGCGGAAGTCTTCGAGGTTGGCGACCGACTGGACCGTTACCGCGCATGGCAGATGCTGGCCCTCTTGCCCTATATCGAGAACAAGCTGGAAGTTCAGGATTTCTATCGCTCGGAAACGACAGAGGCCGGGGAGTTCTTGAATGATCCCGACGGTCGAGCTCTCTTCTCGGAAGTCGTGGCTGCGTACAGAGTTCCTGGGAGCGTCTCCGAGGTCAACGGTGTTTCCGACGGCTTGTCGGACTGGTTGGGGTCAGCGCGTGGATGCGGGGACAGCGGGGCGCACTACCGTGCCTCCCTCGAAGCTGACTCCTGTGCTCTCCGGGACTCCTGGGCGGGTCTGGTCAGTGGATTGATTCCTCGATGAGGGCCCCGGAAGTCGGGCGTCTCGGACCGTCGCGTGCTCATGCCTGCACAGCGGGCGGGGAGTCGCATGCTCCTGTCCGAGGGGTCGCTCGGCCGTAGCCCGTGACACGCCAGGCCAGGAATCCACGGTCACCACCACCATGGCTGAGCTCCGGCACATGGCCGAGGGCGGCGCGTAAGGGTCACCACCTGGAGCCCGCAAGGTTGCGGACGCGCTCGATGCTCGGGTGCGTGCCGATCGAGTAGCGGAGGAGGCACCGAAGGGCACCTGACGCACGGCAGGTGGTGCGGAGGCGGTGCGCGGCGCTGATTCGGGCCGGTGCACGACGAAGGCCCAGGTTGAGGACGGTGTCCTTGGCCTGGGCCTTTTCGTGTGGAGCGGGCGACGAGAATCGAACTCGCGCTCTGAGCTTGGGAATCACCGACGCTTCCGCGCGGAAATCCGCTCTGATCTGCGGAAACTCTCTCCTTGTCACCCGTCCCGGCGGGTCCGTGAGCACCGCTGTTGACCGGTGCTGTCCGCTCCGAAGGGCACGGATGGGGCACGGCCATCGATCCCCGGTCATCTTCGGGTGCCCGAGGAGGGGCACGAGCGTTTACGAGAGTCCCGGGGCCTCCTGTCGATGGAGCGGGTCTCTACGCGAACAGCGATTCTCAATCGTCGGCTTGTAGGTTCTGGATATGGCTGGTGATTGGCGGGTGGATCGAATCGGGGCCGCGCTGAGGGGTGAGAACCCGACTGTGCTGCGACGGTTGACGGCGGGGTGCGCGGTGATCGGGGATGTTCAGTTCCTGCCGGGCTACTCGGTTCTGCTCGTGGATGAGTTGGAGGGGCAGCGGCTGTCGGACCTGCCGAGGGCGAAGCGGCCGGCGTTCCTGTCCGACATGGACCGGCTCGGTGAAGCGGTCGAGCGTGTCTGCCGGCGGCTGGACCCGGCCTTCCTGCGGGTCAACCTGGAGATCCCGGGAAATACGGACCCGTTCCTGCACGCGCACGTCTGGCCGCGGTTCGCGTGGGAGCCCGCCGATGTGGTGGGTGCCCCGGTATGGCTCCATCCGCGTGAACGGTGGAGCGAGGAGCGGTCCGGGCTCGGTCCGCAGCATGACGCACTGCGGGAGGCGATCAGCGACGAACTGGACCGGCTGCGCTCGTCGACCTGACGCACACCGGGCACGATCACACGATGACGGGTAGATCAACAGAGGAGGGTGTGTCTCATCCTCAGCAGTAGCTGGGGAGATTCGAGAGGCAGCATCATTGGCGACCGGCTGACCGTCACAACAGCGAGCAGGAACTGGTGGCGCCGCCGAGCACTACGGTGCGCGAACGACTGGTGCTGCCCGGATGCCGATGCGTCCGGGGCCTGTGGCCTACGCGGCGTGAGTGTCCGTTCCGCGCAGGATGTACAGGTCGTCACCGAAGACGGCGGAGATCTGGATCCGGCCGCCAAGAGCGGCGACATAGCGGGCGATGGCTTCCACGGTGGAGACCTCTCCGCGCTCGATCTGCGAGATCCGGCTCTTGGTCACGCCCATCAGTTCCGCGACGTCACTCTGCGTCAGGCCAAGAGACTTGCGACGCTCGGCAAGCCGATGCCCGCCGATGTACGCCTGGTTGCGCTTGCGGGCCTCGGCTACAGCCTCTTCGCCGCCGGCAGCCGCAACAACATCGGCACGTACATCGCTCCACTTGGGAAACTTCTTCATTGCTGTCCCTCCTCGGCTTCGCGTTCCTTCACGTACTCGACGTACAGCTCTTCCGCGCGTGGAATCGCCTGGCGGTACCAGGCCGACCAGTTCCCCTTGTCACCGCCCACCAGTAGGATCGCCGAACGCCACGGGTCGAAGACGAACAGGAGGCGGATCTCGGAGCGGCCTGCGGAGCCGGGGCGTAGTTCCTTGAGGTTGTGGACCTGCGACCCTTCGAGCCGATCAACGAGCGGGCGGCCCAGGCCGGGGCCACCTTCCGCAAGCCGGTCGATGGCATCCACGACCTGCGCCTTCGATTTCTCGTCCAAGGCGTTGATCCAGGCGAGGATCTCATCGGTGACGCGGATCTCTCACTCCTCCATGCAGGAAGTGTAGCAAATTCTCTACTTTTGATGGATCCCCGGCGCCGGCGGCGGCCACATGTCCGGTGACGACCATCTGCCGACGGGCGGCCTGCTTCTACTGGTCGCGCAGGCTCCTTGCCCCCGCGGGCCCTTGCTCCTGCACGGCTGTCCGGCACGCGTCCGAAGACGCTATGGACAAGTCGCTCGACCGAACGCGCAGCGTTGATCTATCAGCACTCCGACCTCAAGAGGCAGCGCGACATCGCGGACGCGCTCGATACTCGGGTGCGTGCCGATCGAGCAGCGGAGGAGGCGCCGAAGGGCACCTGACGCACGGCAGGTGGTGCGGAGGCGGTGCGCGGCGCTGATTCGGGCCGGTGCACGACGAAGGCCCAGGTTGAGGACGGTGTCCTTGGCCTGGGCCTTTTCGTGTGGAGCGGGCGACGAGAATCGAACTCGCGCTCTGAGCTTGGGAAGCTCATGTTCTACCATTAAACTACGCCCGCGCGTGGCGCCCCGGAGGGTGCTCGACGATCGTTACTGTACCTCATCGGTCCGCTCACACGCAGCGCCGCGGCGCCCGGTCGGTGGAGGTGGGGCGCGCTCCGTGCGGCGCGCGCGGACGGGTCGGGAGCATCCCCTACGGTGGCGGGGTCGCCGTCGAAGTACAGGAGCTGGCTCTTGCAGACCACCGTTGTGCGCTGTGCCGAGGGGCACCAGTTCAGCACCCGTGAGTTCCCGATGCAGCACCTCAGCGCGGACCGGATCGGTCCGGCCCGGCTGCTGCGATGCCCCCGCTGCGCTCGGCTGCGCAGCGCGGTGCCGGTCGGGAAGTAGCACGGGGAGCGGGGCGGAAGCAGTCGTGGCCCGGGGCGGGCGGTGTGGCCGCCCCGGGCCACGCCCTGTCGGCCCGGGCCACAGCCCGTGGGAAGCCGGCGGGGACCGCCGGGCGGCGGCGCCCGGGGGAGGCCGGCTCGCGGTGGCGGTCGCGGCCGGGCCGCGTGGGGCGGTGTCCACGGTGTGGGCAGGGTGTGTGCGGTGGTGAAGCCGCGGGTAGCGGCGGTGGTGTGGTTCCGGTACGGATCGTTTCTGAGCGATCCGGACTCCCTTGTCTTCCGTTTCGTGACTGTCCTGGGCGCTCGCCGCGTGTCGGGAGGTGCCGGCCGGCGGGTGTCCGGTCGGCTCGGGCGGAGGATCGGCGCCGAAGGCGGCCGATGACCGCCTGTCGACGGCGGTACGGACGGGCACGGGTCGCCCAGCGGCCCACCCGGCGTCGGGACCGCGGTCGAGCCGCAAGAGTCTGCCGCGCGGGCAAGCGCCGGGCAGCCGTGTACGAGGAGAACTGCATACGTGCTTGAGGAGATCTACGCCCACGTCCTGCGCCGCAACCCCGGGGAGCGGGAGTTCCACCAAGCGGTGCGCGAGGTGCTGGAGTCGCTGCCCGTCGTGCTGGAGCGCCGACCGGAGCTGTGCGACGGCTCCCTGCTGGACCGGCTCTGCGAGCCGGAGCGGCAGGTCATCTTCCGCGTGCCGTGGACGGACGACGCCGGCCGGGTGCACGTCAACCGCGGCTTCCGCGTCGAGTTCAACAGCGCGCTGGGCCCGTACAAGGGCGGGCTGCGGTTCCACCCCACCGTCAACCTCGACATAGTGAAGTTCCTCGCCTTCGAGCAGACGTTCAAGAACGCGCTGACCGGTATGCCCATCGGCGGCGGCAAGGGCGGCAGCGACTTCGACCCCAAGGGCCGGTCCGACGCCGAGGTCATGCGGTTCTGCCAGTCGTTCATGACCGAGTTGCAGCGCCACATCGGTGAGCACACCGACGTCCCCGCCGGCGACACCGGCGTCGGCGCCCGGGAGATCGGCTACCTCTTCGGCCAGTACCGCCGCATCACCAACCGCTTCGAGGCCGGTGTCCTCACGGGCAAGGGCGTCGGCTGGGGCGGCTCCCACGCTCGCCCCGAGGCCACCGGCTACGGCCTCGTCGTCTTCACCGCCGAGATGCTGCGCGCCCGCGACCTGGAGCTGGACGGCATGCGCGTCGTCGTCTCCGGCTCCGGCAACGTGGCGATCCACGCCGCCGAGAAGGCCGCCGCCTCGGGCGCGACCGTGGTCGCCTGCTCGGACTCCGGCGGCTGCGTCGTCGACGAGGACGGCCTCGACCTCGACCTCCTCAAGCAGGTCAAGCTGAAGGACCGCGCGCGGCTCAGCGCCTACGCCGAGCAGCGCGGCGGGGCCGCCGAGTACCGCGAGGGCGGCCGCGTCTGGGACGTCGCCTGCGACGTGGCGCTGCCCTGCGCCACGCAGAACGAGCTGGACGAGGACGCCGCGAAGACCCTCGTCGGCAACGGTGTCCGGGTGGTCGCCGAGGGCGCCAACATGCCGACCACCCCGGACGCGGTCCGTGCCCTGCGCGCCGCGGACGTCCTCTTCGCCCCGGGCAAGGCCGCCAACGCCGGCGGCGTCGCGACCAGCGCACTGGAGATGCAGCAGAACGCGTCCCGGACGCTCTGGACGTTCGAGAAGACCGAGGACCGGCTCACCGAGATCATGAAGCACATCCACCACACCTGCCACGACACCGCCGAGCGCTACGGGCGGCCCGGCGACTATGTGGCCGGCGCCAACATCGCCGGCTTCGAGCTGGTCGGCGAGTCGATGCAGGCGCAGGGCGTCATCTGACGCAGCCGCGCGGCCCACGGTGCACATCCGCCCGCGGCCACCCGTGACACGGCGCCGCCCGGGGAACCGGTGAGTTCCCCGGGCGGCGCCGTCGTCGGGCCGGCCGTACCCGGGCGGTCGGGTCAGCCCTCGCTACCGGCCGCAGCCTCGCCCTTTGCCCCGGCGGTGTCGGCCGCCGCGGGACCGGCCCCGGCGGTGTCGGCCGCCGTCGGGCGGACCCGCTCGGTCAGCAGGGCGGTGTACTCCTCCGCCCAGCCGCGGACCGTCGTCTCGTCCCACAGGTCCGTCGAGTAGGCGATGTAGCCGACCAGGACGTCCCCGGCGGGCACCAGGCCGAAGGAGATCTCCGTCCGCACCGCCGGGACCACCAGGTCCTCCACCGCCGCCTCGACACCCGGCAGGTCCAGGTCGGCGAGGAGCGTGTTCTGGTACTGGAAGCCGACCGGTACCCGGTCCGGGAGGTCGCGGTCACCCGTCGCCTCCCGCACGGCGGCGGCGATCTCCTCCATCGGCAACAGCCGGTCGGCCCCCTCGGTCGCGCTGCGGCCCACGCGGTCGACGAGCGCCCCGAAGTCCTCGGCGGCGGCAACCGGGACCCGCAACACGTACGGGGCCGACGTACAGGCCACCAGCTCCTCGAACTCCTGCCGCACCCGGTTGGCGTGGGCGACGGTCAGCAGCACGTCGGACTGGCCGGAGCGACGGGCGAGCATCGTCCCCATCGCCGCGGCCGTGACCGCGAACGCGGTCGCGCCGTGCTCCCGGGCCAGCAGCTCGACGCCGCGCCGCACGCCGGCCGGCAGCGTGAACACCACGGCCGACCCGGCGCCGCTGAGCTTCGCAGGGCGGGGCCGGTCGGTGGGCAGGCCCAACCGCCAGGGAACGTTGCCCAGTTCCCGCACCCAGTGCCCCGCGCGCCGCTCCGACTCCTCGGGCGGCAGCGGGTTCTCCAGCTGCCAGCGGGCGTAGTCGGTGGACTGGCTGACCTCGGGTAGCGGATCGTCGGTGCCGTCGAGTTCCGCCCGGTAGAGGGCGGCGAGGTCCTGGAGGAGGGTGCTGACCGCCCAGCCGTCACAGGTGGCGTGGTGCAGCACGAGGAGCAGCGCCCAGCTCTGCTCGCCGGTGCGGAGCAGCCGCAGGACGGGTCCGGCGCCGGTCGTCAGGTCGAACGGGCGCTGCGCCAGGTCGCCGCCGATGCGCTCGGCCTCCGCCGCGCGTTCCGGCTCGGCCAGCGTGGTGAGGTCCTCCTCGGGGAGCGGCACCGGGTCCGGCGGCAGCACCTCCTGGAACCACCGGCCGTCCTGCCGGCGGAAGCGCAGCCGCAGCGACTCATGGCGCGCCACCAGCGCGGTGAGGGCCGCGCGCAGCGCGCGGACGTCCAGCGTGCCGTGGAGGACGAACCGGATGGCCACGTTGAACACCTGCGGCAGCGGGTGCGTCTCCTGGGCGGCGAGGAACGCCCGCTGCTGCACGGTGGCGGGCGTGAGGGCGCTCCCGCCGGACGCGCGTCCCGCGGTCGGCTCCGCGCCGACGGCGGTCTCCGTGCCTGCGGCTGCCTTCGTGCCTGCGGCCGGCTCCCCGCCTGCGGCCGGCTCCCCGCCTGCGGCGGTGGTGCCGCTCGACGGGGGGTGCTCGGCCGCCAGCTGCTCGGCCGACTGCCGGAGGGTGGGCCGCTGGTAGAACTCCGCCAGTGGCAGTTCGGCACCGTGGGCGGCGCGGATCCGGTTGGCGAGCCGGATCGCGGTGATCGAGTGGCCGCCGAGGGAGAAGAACGAGGCGTCGGCGTCGATCTCCGCTGCGGGCAGGCGGAGTTCCGCCGACCACAGGGCGCGCAGCCGCTGCTCCCACTGAGCCGCGTCCGCGTCGGGGACGGGCGGCGCGTCCGGCGCGGTGGCGGTGTCGCTGCGCGCTGCCGGCACGGGGAGCCGCGTGGTGTGGCGCGGCGCCGGCAGCGCCGCGCGGTTCACCTTGCCGGTGCCTGTCAGCGGCAGCTCCGGCAGCACGGACCACGCGCCGGGGATCAAGTACTCGGGCAGCCGCCGGGCCAGGCGGCGCGTCAGCCAGTCGGCGAACGCCCGATGGTCGTCGTCGTCACCGCCGACGTCCTCGGCGGGGACGACGTGCGCGACGAGCCGGGCCTCCGCGCCGTGGTCGCGTTGCGGGAGCACCACGGCCTCCCGTACCTCCGGGAGCGAGGAGAGGACGTGTGCCGTCTCCTCCGGTTCGACGCGGAAGCCGCGGATCTTCACCTGGTCGTCGGAGCGTCCGAGGAACTCCAACGCGCCGTGGTCGCCCCAGCGCACCAGGTCGCCGGTGCGGTAGCGGCGTTCCTCGCCGCCGCCGCGCCCGGGGTGGGCGGCGAACCGCTCGGCGGTGGCGTCCGGTCGGTGCAGGTAGCCGTCGGCCACGCCGGCGCCGGCGACGTACAGCTCGCCCGGTGTGCCGACCGGGACCGGTTCGCCGTCTGCGCCGAGCACGGTGAGGCGCGCGTTGTCGATCGGCCGGCCGATGGGTATCGGGCCGTCCTCCGGCCCGTCCCCGGCGGGGGGCACGGTGTGGTGGGTGCAGAGCACCGTGGTCTCGGTCGGGCCGTAGACGTTGACCACCTCGTACCCGGCCGAGGGGTGCGGCCTGGTGCGGAGGACGTCGCCGCCCGCGACGCAGTGGCGCAGCGGCGGCTGGTCGGCTGCCGGGAGCTGGAGCAGCGTCTCGGCGAGCGCGGTCGGCAGCATCGCGAAGGTGACGCGTTGCGCGGTGTACCAGGCGGCCAGGGCCTTGGCGTCGCGCCGGGTGGTGTCGTCGGCGACGGTCAGCGTCGCCCCGGCGGTCAGGGTGGGCCAGATCTCCAGGACGGAGGCGTCGAAGCTCTGGCTGCACAGCAGCGCGGTGCGGTCGGCGGCGGTGAAGTCGAAGCGGCGGTGGTGCCACTGGCAGAGGTTGACCACGGCGCGGTGCGGCACCACGACGCCCTTGGGCGTGCCGGTGCTGCCGGAGGTGTGGATGACGTAGCAGGCGTCGTCCGGTCCGGGGGCGCCCGCCCGGGAGACCGGGGCGTCCGCCGGAGCCGGCTCGTCGATACCGACCGGGGTGGTGGAGGCCGGCACGTCCGGGTCGCCGGGGGAGCCCGGCGCGGCGGTCAGCAGCAGCGGCGCCTTCGCCTCGGCGATGACGGTCTCGGCGCGGGTGCGGCCGAGCGCGGGGTCGAGCGGCAGGTACGGGCGGCCCGCCCGCAGCACGGCGAGGAGCGCGACGACGAGGTCGGCGCCGCGGGGGAGCCAGACGGCCACCGGGGCCGTCGGCTCCGTGCCGGCCGACCGCTCCCGGATCACCGCCGCCAACCGGTCGGCCTCGCGGCTCAGTTCGCGGTAGGTGAGGACGCGGTCGCCGTCGACGACGGCCGCGCGGCCGGGGCCCTCGGCGGTCCGTCGTACGACCAGTTCCGACACCGTGACGGCGGGGACCGCCCGGACCGGCCCGTCGTGCCACGCCGCCGGCACGTCGCGCGGTGCGGGCCCGGTGGCGGCCGTGTCGGGGGCCGTGTCGGGGGCGCTCCTGGTACCGGTGCCGCTCTCCGGTTCGGGAGCGCCGGTCGGGAGGGCTGCTTCGGCCGTCCCCGCTCTCTCGGACGCGGTGCCGGCGGTTTCCGGCGCCGTGTCCCCGGCGGCGGTCGGGAGCGGGCCGTCGGGGTCGCTGACAGCCGCCGCCAGGACGGACCGGAGCGTCGTGAAGAACCGGTCGACGGTCTCCTCGGTGAACAGGTCGGTGCTGTACTCCAGATGGCAGCGGACGCCGGTCGGCCGGTCGGTGAAGTAGACGGTCAGGTCGGTGAGCGTCTTGTCGGCGCCGGTGTCGAGCGCGGTCGCCGTGACGTCCGGCAGGTCGAAGTGGAACGGGTCGTGGGACTCGTACTCCGCGATCACCTGGAACACCGGCGTGTGCCCGGTGGTGCGGGGCACCGCCAGCGCCGCCACCACCTGGTCGAACGCGGCGTCGGCGTGGTCGTAGGCGTCGAGCGCCACGCCGCGGACCTGGCGCAGCAGCGTCGGGAAGTCGTCCGCGGCGGAGAGGTCCAGCCGCAGCGCCACGGAATTGAGGAACAGCCCGAGAACGTCCTGGTGGCCGGGGGGCCGGGTCGAGGTGGGGGTGCCGATGACGATGTCGTCCTGGCCGTTCAGGCGGCGCAGCGCGACGGCGTAGCCGGCGATCAGCGTCATGAAGAGCGTGGCGCGGTGGCGGCGGCTCAGGTCGCGCAGCTCGTCGGAGAGCGTCGCGTCCAGGTCGCGGAAGACGGCGCGGCCCCGCGAGCTGAGGGCGGCCGGCCGGGGCCGGTCGGTGGGGAGGCTGCACAGCGTGGGCGCGCCGGCGAGCGCCCTGCGCCAGTAGCCGAGGTCGGCGGCGGCCTTCCCGTCCTGGTGCGCGGCCAGTTCGTCCCGGGCGACGTCCGCCGGTGTGCGGTCCAGCGCGGGCAGGTCGGGTGCGGCACCGGTGAGACGGGCGCGGTACAGCGCGGAGAGGTCGCGCGCGAGGATCGACGCCGAGTGGGCGTCGGCCACGATGTGGTGCATCGACAGCACCAGCACGTGCCGGTCGTCCCCGGTGGCGACGAGCCGCGTGAACAGCAGGGGGCCGTCGGCCAGGTCGAAGGTGCGGGCGCTCTCGGCGGCGAGCACCTCGCGGACCGCCGCCTCCGGGTCGGGGCCCGCGTCGCGGCGGTCCACGACGGCGTGGGAGAGGACCAGCCGCTCCGGGGCGTCGGCGGCCCGCACGTACTGCCGCGGGCCGTCCGCCGTCTCGCGGAAGACGGTCCGCAGCCCGGGGTGCCGGGCGACGAGTCCGCGCAGCGCGTCGTGGAGCGCCGCGAGGTCCAGGGGGCCGTCGAAGCGGACGCCCTTGACCTCGTTGTAGGAGGTGCTGTCGGGGAACATCCGGTGCGTGATCCACACCCGTTGCTGGGCGGGGGAGAGCGGTGCCCCGGCGTCGGCCGGGTCGGGGGCGGTCGCCTCCTGCCCGGTCGCCTCCTGCCCGGCCGCCTCCTGCCCGGTCGCCTCCTGCCCGGTCGTGTCGGCCGCGGCCGCGGCGGCGGGCGCCTTCGTCGCGGCGGGGACGGCGCGCACGGCGGGGGCCGGGGGCGCGGCGGTGACCCGCGGGCGCTCCTGGTGGCCGCGGCGGAGCGCGTCGAGATGGCGCAGACCGCCGCGCAGCGCGGCCGAGGGCACCCCGAAGTCGACCAGCGAGACGATCTCGTCCGCACCGGCGGCGGTGACCGCCTCCACCACGGGGGCGACGCTCTCCACCGTGCCGATGAGCGCCCGCTGGTCGCAGTAGCGGCCGTAGGCGCGGCGGAAGAGGGTGTCGAGGTCGTCCTCGTCCAGGGAGTTCATGTCGACGTGGTGGCCGAGGCTGCGCGAGACGGTGCCGAACAGCGAGAGCGAGGCGCGCATGTAGCGGGCCAGCGGCTCGTAGGCGTCCGCCCGCGCGGTGTCGTGGTCGTCCGCCAGGTAGGTGTGGAGCAGCACGGCGACGTGCCCGCCCGCGGGGTCCAGCCCGGCCCCGGCTCGCGCGGCGCGGTACCGCGCGATGTTCGCCGTCAGCTCCTCGACGCTCTGCGCCATGAGGTTGGTGACGATGCCGACGTCGTTGCGGCCGGCCAGTTCGTACGAGGCCGGATTTCCGACCACCGCCGTGTACATCGGCGGCAGTTCCTGCACGGGGCGGGGGAAGATCCGGACCTCGGCCTTCCCGTCACCCGTGTCGCGGGTCAGCGACTCGCCGCGCCACAGCGTGCGGACGTCCGCCAACTGCTCGTACATCAGCTCGCGATGGCGGCCGTACCGCTCGGGGAAGAAGACGAAGTCGGTGGAGTGCCAGCCGGAGGCGGCGCCGATCCCGACGCGTCCGCCCGAGAGGTTGTCCACCATGGACCACTCCTCGGCGACCCGGATCGGGTCGTGGAGCGGCAGCACCACCGAACCGGCGTTGAGCCGGACGCGGCTGGTCTCCCGGGCCAGTGCGGCGGCGAGGACCGACGGGTTGGGGAAGAGGCCGCCGAAGGAGTGGAAGTGCCGCTCCGGCATCCACAGGGCGTGGAAGCCGTTGGCATCGGCGAACCGGGCGGTCTCGGCGATGAGTTCGTAGCCGTCCTCGACCTCGGGGTAGTCGCCGAAGAAGTAGATGCTGAACTCGGGCGGGCGGGCGGGCCCGCCGTCGGCCACCGGCTCCGCCGCCGGTGTCGTGGCGGCTACCGGGGGCGGAGCCGCGGTGGGGCGGGCGGCGGCGGTGTTCCACGCCATGGCGGTGACGGTGCCCGGGCGGACATCATGGACGGGGTCGACGGCGGCGCCTGGAGCTACGGCGACGCCTCCCACCCGAGCGCCGACACCACCTTCTTCGGCGGG
>NZ_JAAVJC010000039.1:8503-28271 GCF_012033785.1 Streptomyces bohaiensis | reverse complement strand
CCGCCACGGCAGTGCCGTGGCGGCTTCGGTCGCGAGCGGGCGTCCTGCCCGGCGTACCGGGGAGGACGCGCTCGCGTCAGCTGAACGAGTCGCCGCAGGCGCAGGAGCCGGTGGCGTTGGGGTTGTCGATGGTGAACCCCTGCTTCTCGATGGTGTCCACGAAGTCGATGGAGGCGCCGCCCAGGTACGGGGCGCTCATCCGGTCGGTGACGACCTTGACGCCGTCGAAGTCCTTGATGACGTCGCCGTCCAGCGACCGCTCGTCGAAGAACAGCTGGTAGCGCAGGCCGGAGCAGCCGCCGGGCTGCACCGCCACCCGGAGCGAGAGGTCGTCGCGGCCCTCCTGCTCCAGCAGGTTCTTCACCTTCGCCGCGGCAGCGTCGGACAGGATGATGCCGTCGCTCACAGCGGTCTTGTCCTCAACGGACATCTGCTCACTCCCGGGTAGTACGGACTGCTGGGCCGACTGCTGCAACAGCCGGTGTCCCGGATTCATTCCGGTGTCTCGTCGGTCTGTCCCCCATCGTCCCACACCGGCGCCGGAAGGCGGAGGGCGTGCGGGTGCCCCGCCCGCGACTGCCCGCGCCCCGGGCGTCCCGCCCCGGCCCGCAGGGGCGCGCAGCCCACCTCACCGGCGGGGCGGGCCGCCCCGGGCAGCGGCATGCGTCACATCGACGCGATGGGCATCGTCACGGCGACGAGAAGTCGCTATCATGAATAGCGTCAATCAGACGAAAAGGGCCCCCGGGTCGGCCCACCACCGCGGGGACGCGGTGGCCGCGGCCCGGAGCCGCAGCAGCACGTCCCCGCATCGACCCCGTGGGGACAAGAGAGGTGTGCGCCGTGACCACCGCCCATCCCCTGGACGTCCAGCCCACCCCGCTGGCCCTGCTGCTCCTCGGCCGCCAGTCGGACCCGGCCAGCGAACGGGGCGTGGACTGCCCCGGCGACCTCCCCTCCCCCTCCGACCCGGACCTGGTGGCCCGCGCCCGCGCCGCCAAGGAGGCGCTCGGCGACCGGGTCTTCGTCCTCGGCCACCACTACCAGCGCGACGAGGTCATCGAGTTCGCCGACGTGACCGGCGACTCCTTCAAGCTCGCGCGGGACGCGGCGGCGCGGCCGGAGGCGGAGTTCATCGTCTTCTGCGGCGTCCACTTCATGGCGGAATCGGCCGACATCCTCACCAGCGATGCCCAGCAGGTCGTGCTGCCCGACCTCGCCGCCGGCTGCTCCATGGCCGACATGGCCACCGCCGAGCAGGTCGCCGAGTGCTGGGACGTGCTGACCGAGGCGGGGGTGGCCGGGACGACCGTCCCGGTCTCCTACATGAACTCCTCCGCGGACATCAAGGCCTTCACCGGGCGCCACGGCGGCACCATCTGCACCTCCTCCAATGCCCGCCGGGCCCTTCAGTGGGCGTTCGAGCAGGGCGAGAAGGTGCTCTTCCTCCCCGACCAGCACCTCGGTCGCAACACCGCCGTGCGGGACATGGGCATGACGCCGGAGGACTGCGTCGTCTACAACCCGCACAAGCCCGGCGGCGGACTCACCACGCAGCAGCTGCGCGACGCCCGGATGATCCTGTGGCGCGGCCACTGCTCGGTCCACGGCCGGTTCTCCCTGGACTCGGTGCGGGAGGTCCGCGAACGCATCCCCGGCGTCAACGTCCTCGTCCACCCCGAGTGCAAGCACGAGGTGGTGGCCGCGGCCGACCACGTCGGTTCCACGGAGCACATCATCCGGATGCTGGAGGAGGCGCCCGCCGGGTCGAAGTGGGCGATCGGCACCGAGCTCAACCTGGTACGGCGGCTCGCCCTGCGCTACGCGGCGCAGGACAAGGAGGTCGTCTTCCTGGACCGCACGGTCTGCTTCTGCTCCACCATGAACCGCATCGACCTGCCCCACCTGGTGTGGGCGCTGGAGTCGCTGGCCGCCGGGCGGGTGCGGACGTTCAGTGGGTGCGGCCCGGCGCCCGCGGCGCGGTCACCGGCCCGGTGTCCCGGCCCCGCCGCCCTGGCCGTCGCGCAGGGTGCGGTCGCCCAGCGGCTCGTCGAGTTCGACGGTGAACTGCTCGAACAGCGCCTGCCGGGTGCAGATCCGGTCCGGCTCCGGGTCGACCTCCTCGACGGAGACGGTGACGGACTCGGCCGTCTCCACCGCCACCGCCCGGTACTCGGCGCAGGCGCCGACCCAGGCCCGGTACGTCAGGGAGGTGGCGGAGGCGTCCGCGGGGGCGGGCCCCGGCTCGAGGTCCTCGGGCGGCCCGTCGGGCTCGTACCCGGGCTCGTGCCTGACCGCGCCGTCGGCGTCCGGCTCCCCGGGCAGGCCCGGCTCGACGCCGCCGCCGAACCCACCGGTCGTGCCGGATGTGCCGGATGCGGCGTCGCCGAAGTCCCCGGTGAGCAGCTCCGGTGCGACGGCCACCTCGGCGGTCGGCTCCGCCCCGGGGGCCGCGGCCGCGTGGTGGAACAACCAGGCCGGCACGAGGACCGGGCCACCGGCGACGTGGCGCCGCACCAGGCCGAGCTCGACCTGTGAGACCTCCACCACGAAGGCGTCCGCCGCGGGCTGGGTGACGCCGCCGTTGAGGGCGAGCAGCGCCTCGTCCGCGTCGATCAGCGGATGCCGCGAGTCGTCCGCGGTGGGGACGCCGAGCACGCCTGACCCGTGCACCACCACGCCCCGGGCGTCGACCTGCAACCGTGTCTCCAGCCCAGGCACGGGACGGGCGTCCACCTCTCCGGCCACGCGCACCGTCCGCCGGTCGCCCGCGGTCTCGGTGGTGTCGGCGGCGGCCGGGTCGAGACCGAGCCGGTCCAGCAGCGGGGAGACGGCGGCAAGCGCCTCCTGGGCCGAGGGTGGGGGGCCCATCCGCTCCTCGGGGAGAAGGAACTCCTCCGGCACGGGGGCGTCGGCCAGCCCGCGCTCGCCGTCGTGCGGGCCGGGCGCGATGCGCTCGCCGTCCGGGGCGCCCGGCTCGGCGCCCGTGTCGCCCGGCAGGTCCCGCGCGGGCACGACCGGCTCCGGGCCGGCGGGCTCGGGCATCGCCGGGGAGGACTGCGAGCCGTCCGGATCGGCCGGCGCGCCCGGATCCGGCTCGACCGAGGGCTCCTCGGTCGGGTCCGCCGAGGGCGGCCCGGGCGCGGGCACGCTGAGGGAGAGGTCGTCCGGCCCCGTCACCCACCAGGCGCCCTCGCCGTCCGCGGCCACCGTGAGCCGGGCGCCGACCTCTCCGGGCAACTCGGGTCCGACCTCCCAGCCGCCGCCGACCAGCCGCGGTTCACCCGCCACCTTCAGCAGCGCGGCCAGCTCGCGGACGGACTCCTCGTCGACTGCCTCGCCGTACCCGTACAGCGGGGCCTCGGCCGGGTCCAGCGGGGGGAGTTCCCCGACGACCTCGTGGAAGACGGAGCCGGCGGGGTGCACCGCGGCCTCGGACAGCGTGTCGCCGGGGGTGGCCGGCGACACGGCGGCGGGCGTGCCGTCACCGATGCGGTTGACGCCGTAGGCGCCGCCGGCCAGCAGGGTGAGGGCCGCGGCGCCCGCCAGGACCGGCAGCCAGCGGCGGCTGCGGCGGCCCGCGCCGTCGTCGTCGAGGACGGCCTCTCGCTCGGTCACAGTGGCTCCTTCGTCGCTGGGGCCGCACCGGCCCGTCGTCCTCCTTCGACGGACCGGGCGCGCTGCGGGTTCCCTCGGCTTCGGACGTACCATCGCCCGCCGTCGCCGGTGGCCGGTAGCCTGGTGCGCGCCGGGCAACCGACCGTCCGTCCCCGTCCTCACCCCAGGAGCAGCCCCCCGTGCGTATCGCCGTCTCCGGCTCCATCGCCACCGACCATCTGATGACGTTCCCGGGCCGCTTCGCGGACCAGCTCGTCGGGGATCAACTGCACACCGTCTCGCTGTCGTTCCTCGTGGACGGTCTGGAGGTGCGACGCGGCGGCGTCGCCGCCAACATCAGCTTCGGCATGGGCCAGCTGGGGGCCTCCCCTGTCCTCGTCGGCGCCGCGGGCGCGGACTTCGTGGAGTACCGCGACTGGCTGGACCGCCACGGCGTGGACACCCTCTCGGTGCGCATCTCCGAGACGCTCCACACCGCGCGGTTCGTCTGCACCACCGACGCCGACCACAACCAGCTCGGCTCCTTCTACACCGGCGCCATGAGCGAGGCCCGCCAGATCGAACTGAAGTCGGTCGGCGACCGCGTCGGCGGCCTCGACCTGGTGCACATCGGGGCCGACGACCCCGAGGCGATGGCCCGTCACACCGAGGAGTGCCGCACCCGGGGCATCCCCTTCGCGGCGGACTACTCCCAGCAGCTCGCCCGCATGGAGGGCGAGGAGATCCGCAACCTCACCGACGGCGCCACCTATCTCTTCAACAACGCGTACGAGAAGGCGCTGATCGAGTCCAAGACCGGCTGGGACGCCGAGGAGGTGCTGCGCCGGGTCGGTACCCGCGTCACCACCCTCGGCCCCGAGGGCGCGGTCATCGAGCGGGCGGGCGAGGAGCCGATCCGCGTCGACTGCCCGGAGGAGGAGCGCAAGGCCGACCCCACCGGTGTCGGCGACGCCTTCCGCGCCGGCTTCCTCTCCGGCCTGGTCTGGGGCGCCTCCCTGGAGCGGTCCGCCCAGGTCGGCTGCATGCTCGCCACGCTGGTCATCGAGACGGTCGGCCCCCAGGAGTACACCCTGAGCCGGGGACTGTTCCTGGAGCGGCTGGCCAAGGCGTACGGCCAGGATGCCGCCGACCAGGTCCGCGGCCACCTCAACGTCTGAGCCCGCGACGCCGCCCGCCGCCCCACCCGGGACGGCGGGCGGTTCCGTGCCCGGACACCCGGCGGCGGTGCACCGGTCCCGGCGCGCCCCGCGGGGGCGGCGGTCAGTGCGAGCGCCGCACCCGGTAGGCGGCGGCGGTCGGGCCGACGTCCGCCAGTGGCTCCTCGCCCAGGTACTCCTGACCGCGCATCTCGCACCACGCCGGGACGTCCAGCCGTGCGGCGGAGTCGTCCGCCAGGACCCGCACCACCGAGCCGACGGGCAGTCCGGGCAGCGCCTTCGCCAGTTCGATGACGGGGATCGGGCACCGCCGCCCCAGCGCGTCCACCTCCACCTCCGCCGCGGCCGGGTCGGCGTCGGCCACCGCGGCGGCCGACGCCGCGCCGCCCGGACCGGCGAGCCGGTCGCGCACCCCGGCGACCACCCGGGGCAGCACGGTGAGGAACCGCTCCACCTCGGCGTCGGTCGTGCCGCGCGGCAGGGAGACCCGCACGTTCCCCTCCGACAGGACCCCCATCGCCCGCAGCACGTGGCTGGGCGTCAGCGTGGAGGAGGTGCACGACGAACCGGAGGAGACCGAGAACCCCTCGCGGTCGAGCCCGTCCAGCAGCGCCTCCCCGTCCGCGTACAGACAGGAGAAGGTGACGACGTGCGGCAGCCGGTGCTCGGGGTGGCCCACCACCCAGGTGTCCGGCACCTCCCGCGGCACCCGCTCCCGGACCAGGCGGACCAGCGCGCGGAGCCGGGCGTCCTCGGTGGCGGCGTCGGCGCGCACCGCGCGCAGCGAGGCCGCCGCGGCGACCACCGCGGGCAGGGCCGGGAACCCGGGGGCGCGTCCCGCCTCCCGCTCGTCGTGCGGCTCCGGCGGGGCGAAGCGGGTGCCCTTGCGCACGACCAGGAGACCGACACCGCCGGGCCCGCCCCACTTGTGGGCGCTGGCGGCCAGCAGCGACCACCGGCCCGGCACCGCGGCCCACGGCACCGACTGGGCCGCGTCCACCAGCAGCGGTACGCCGCCGGCGGCGCACGCCTCCGCGACCCCCTCGACCGGTTGTTCGGTGCCGACCTCGTGGTTGGCGGACTGGAGGACCGCCAGCGCGGTGTCCGGGGTGAGCGCGGCGGTCCAGTCGGCGACGGCGGTGCGCCCGGTGCGGTCGGGGGCCACCTCGGCCACCGTCCCCCCGGCCGCGCGGTGCGTCTCGGCGGAGTGGAGCACGGCCGAGTGCTCGACCGCCGAGACCAGCAGTCGGCGGCCGACGCGGCGCCGCGCCGCCCCGCTCCCGGCGATCGCGGTGTGCAGCGCGCGGGTGCCGGAGGTGGTGAAGGACAGTTCGTCGGGGCGGCAGCCGAGCAGGTCGGCGGTGCCCTCGCGGGCGGCGTCCAGCAGCAGCCGGGCGCGCCGTCCCTCGCGGTGCAGCCGGGCCGGGTCGGCCCACCCCTCCTCCCAGGCGGCGAGGAACGCCTCGCGGGCGACCGGGTGCGGGGGAGCGGAGGAGGCGGCGTCGAAGTACGTCACCCCGGCAGGCTACGCCGGGGTGACGCGCCGGACCGGGCTCGCCGCGGGGGCGGCGCGGGCGCCCCCGGCCGCCGCGGCGTGTCCGGTACGTCCCCTGGTGGGGCGGCACGGCGCGTTGGGTACCCTCCCCGCGCAACGCCAGGGGGTGTCCAGTAGGGTTTGGTCCGCGTAAATATCCAAACCCTGCCCGTGCCAGGGTCAGTGCCCCGTCGCCGAGCGATGGCGGCGACCGGGCGCACGGGCGAGACTCTCGGGAAGGCGCTACGTGAGTCCCAACGGCTCCGACCGCTCGACGCGGCGTCCGATGCGGCGGGTACTGCCGCAGGCGCTCATCGCGGGCCTGGTCCTGGCAACCGCCACCGGTTGCACATCCGAGGAATTGCCCCGCCTCGGGCTGCCCAGTCCGGCAACGGAGGAAGCGCCGCGCATCCTGTCCCTGTGGCAGGGGTCGTGGATCGCCGCACTGATCACCGGAGTGATCGTGTGGGGTCTGATCGCGTGGAGCGTCTTCTTCCACCGTCGTTCGCGCACCAAGGTGGAGGTCCCGCCGCAGACGCGGTACAACCTGCCGATCGAGGCGCTCTACACCCTCGTTCCGCTGATCATCGTCTCGGTGCTGTTCTACTTCACAGCACGTGACCAGACCGAGCTGATGAAGACCTCGGACCAGCCGGACCACGTCATCAACGTCGTGGGCTTCAAGTGGAGCTGGGGCTTCAACTACCTGGAGCCGGTCGGTGAGGGCGACGTCTTCGCCCCCGACTCGCCCGAACTGGCGGCCATCCCCGACCGGATGATGGCCGCGGTTCCCGAGAACGCCGACGGTGTCTACGACATCGGCACCCCCGCCGACCGCGACGCCGACACGGGCAACCCCGGTCCGACCCTGGTGCTCCCCGAGGGCGAGACCGTCCAGTTCATCCTGACCTCGCGTGACGTCATCCACTCGTTCTGGGTGGTGCCGTTCCTGATGAAGATGGACGTCATCCCCGGTCACACCAACCGCTTCGAGGTCACCCCCAACAAGCAGGGGACCTTCCTCGGCAAGTGCGCCGAGCTGTGCGGCGTGGACCACTCGCGGATGCTGTTCAACGTCAAGGTCGTCTCGCCGGAGGAGTACCAGGAGCACCTGCAGGATCTGGCCGACCGCGGCCAGACCGGCTACATCCCGGCGGGAATCGAGCAGACCGACGCCGCCAAGAACGCGGAGACGAACCAGCCGTGACCATCCTCGACAGCTCACCCGAGAAGACGGGGTCGGTACCGGCCTCGCCACCCGCGCGCAAGAAGACGCCGGGCCAGATCGTGGTCAAGTGGCTCACCACCACCGACCACAAGACGATCGGCTCGATGTACCTCATCACGTCGTTCTTCTTCTTCGTCGTCGGCGGCGCGATGGCCCTCATCATGCGGGCCGAACTCGCCCGTCCGGGGACCCAGCTCGTCAGCAACGAGCAGTTCAACCAGCTGTTCACCATGCACGGCACGGTGATGCTGCTGCTCTTCGCGACGCCGCTCTTCGCCGGTTTCGCCAACTGGATCATGCCGCTGCAGATCGGCGCGCCCGACGTGGCGTTCCCGCGGCTGAACATGCTGGCGTACTGGCTGTACCTCTTCGGCGGCCTGATCGTCGTCGGCGCCTTCTTCACCCCGCAGGGCGCGGCCAGCTTCGGCTGGTTCGCCTACTCGCCGCTCTCCAACGCGGTCCACTCGCCCGGCATGGGCGCGGACATGTGGGTGATGGGCCTGGCGCTCGGCGGCTTCGGCACCATCCTCGGCGCGGTCAACTTCATCACCACGATCATCTGCATGCGCGCACCCGGCATGACGATGTTCCGGATGCCGATCTTCACCTGGAACGTGCTGCTGACCGGTGTGCTGGTCCTGCTGGCCTTCCCGGTGCTGGCCGCCGCGCTGTTCGGCCTCGCCGCCGACCGGGTCTTCGGCGCCCACATCTTCGACTCCGCCAACGGCGGCGCGATCCTGTGGCAGCACCTGTTCTGGTTCTTCGGCCACCCCGAGGTGTACATCATCGCGCTGCCGTTCTTCGGCATCGTCTCCGAGATCATCCCGGTCTTCAGCCGCAAGCCGATCTTCGGCTACATCGGCCTGGTGGCCGCGACCATCGCCATCGCCGGCCTCTCGGTGACGGTGTGGGCGCACCACATGTACGTGACGGGCGCGGTACTGCTGCCGTTCTTCTCGTTCATGACGTTCCTCATCGCGGTACCGACCGGTGTGAAGTTCTTCAACTGGATCGGCACCATGTGGCGGGGCTCGCTGAGTTTCGAGACGCCGATGCTGTGGACGATCGGTTTCATGGTGACCTTCCTCTTCGGTGGTCTCACCGGTGTCATCCTGGCCTCGCCCCCGCTGGACTTCCACGTCTCGGACTCCTATTTCGTGGTGGCGCACTTCCACTACGTGGTGTTCGGAACCGTCGTCTTCGCGATGTTCGCCGGCTTCCACTTCTGGTGGCCCAAGTTCACCGGCAAGATGCTCGACGAGCGGCTGGGCAAGATCACCTTCTGGACGCTGTTCGTGGGCTTCCACGGCACGTTCCTGGTGCAGCACTGGCTCGGCGCCGAGGGCATGCCCCGCCGGTACGCCGACTACCTGGCGGCCGACGGCTTCACCACGCTGAACATGATCTCGACCATCGGGTCGTTCCTGCTCGGTCTGTCGATCCTTCCGTTCTTCTACAACATCTGGAAGACCTGGAAGTACGGCGAGAAGATCGAGGTCGACGACCCCTGGGGCTACGGCCGCTCCCTGGAGTGGGCGACCGCCTGCCCGCCCCCGCGGCACAACTTCGTCACCCTGCCGCGCATCCGTTCCGAATCGCCCGCGTTCGATCTGCACCACCCGCAGACGGCCGAGCGTGACCAGCTGGACCACAGCGGCGCAGGCGCCGGCGTGTCCCGTGAGGAGGACA
Source organism: Streptomyces bohaiensis (assembly GCF_012033785.1). GTDB lineage: Bacteria > Actinomycetota > Actinomycetes > Streptomycetales > Streptomycetaceae > Streptomyces > Streptomyces bohaiensis. The sequence continues at coordinate 19,045 of NZ_JAAVJC010000039.1, read as the reverse complement.
CCAAGTGAAGATCCAGGGCCACATGTTCAACTGGCTGGCCGGCTTCATCCTGGTCGTCGCCATCGTGTACGGCGTCTGGTCCAAGGAGCCGGTCGGCACGACCGCCCTCTTCCTGTCCTTCGGCCTGAGCATCATGATCGGGTACTACCTGGTCTTCACCGCTCGCCGGGTGGACACCGGGGCGCAGGACGACAAGGACGCCGACGTCGCCGACGACGCGGGCGAGCTGGGCTTCTTCTCCCCGCACAGCTGGGCGCCGCTGGCGCTCGGGCTGGGGTCGGCGTTCGCCTTCCTCGGTCCGGTCTTCGGCTGGTGGTTCCTCTTCTTCACCGCCCCGCTGCTGGTCATCGGCTTGTGGCTGTGGGTCTTCGAGTACTACCGGGGCGAGAACCAGACCCAGTAGCACCGAGTGGCCGCCTGCGGGCGCCCGCGACCGCCGAACGGGTCGGTCCCCGGACTTCGTGTCCGGGGACCGACCCGTTTGCACGCGCTTGGCAGGCTGATGGCGGACATTCTTCATATTTTATGACCATGAGTCACGGGAAAGTCGTCACCGACGGGAACCCCGCCCCGGCCGCCTCCGGCGGCCCCGCGGCCGGTCCGCCCCGCGCGGCCGCCCGGCGTCGTCTGACGCTCGGCTGCGCCCTGATACTCGCCCCTCTGATGATCGGCCTCGCCGGCTGCTCCGGCGGCCCCGAACCGCCGACCCCGACCGGCCCCTACGACGCCGCCGCCGACGTCTCCTTCGGCCCCGCCGAGGGGCCCGAGCAGGCCGCCGTCGACCCCGCCGACCCGCTGCGGGTGACCGCCACCTCCGAGGAGGCGCGCATCACCGACGTCACCGCCGTCGACGCGGCGGGCCGCACCGTCACCGGCGAACTGACGGCCGACGGCGGTGCCTGGAGCAGCACCACACCGCTGGCCGCCGGCATCGAGTACACCGTGGAGGTGGCGACCGAGAACCGCGACGGCCGCCCCGGGCGCCGCACCCACGTCTTCACCACGCGGGACGCCGACTCCACCGCACTGGACATCACCTTCGGCCCCAAGGCCGGTACCTACGGCGTCGGCCAGCCGGTGATCGCGGAGCTGAGCGAGGAGATCGAGGACCGCGAGGCGCGCGCGGTCGTCGAACGCCTGCTCACGGTGGAATCCGAACCGGCGACCGAGGGCTCCTGGCACTGGGCCGACGGCGCCACCATGCACTTCCGCCCGGCCGACTACTGGCCCGCCAATGCCACCGTCCGGGTGAGTTCCGACCTCGCGGGGGTGCACATCCAGGACGGGCTGCGCGGCGCCGAGAGCGAGCCGTTGACCATCCGCACCGGTGACCGGGTGGAGGCGATCGCCGACATCGGCACCCTCACCATGACCGTCACCAGCAACGGCGACGTGGTGCGCACCATGCCGATGACCACCGGCAAGGAGGGCTTCCGCACCCGGGAGGGGAAGAAGGTGATCCTCGGCAAGGAACAGCACGTGCGGATGAACGGCGGCAGCATCGGCATCGCTGCCGGGAGTTCGGAGTACTACGACCTCGACGTCTACTGGGCCGCCCGGCTGACGTGGAGCGGCGAGTACGTCCACGGCGCCCCGTGGTCGGTCGGCTCCCACGGCTCGCAGAACGTCAGTCACGGCTGCACCGGGCTCAGCACCGAGAACGCCCGCTGGTTCTTCGAGTTCGTCAAGGTGGGCGACATCGTCGAGCACGTCAACGGCTACGGCAACGACATGGACCTCTTCGGCAATGGGTTCGGGGACTGGAACATGTCCTGGGACGACTGGCGGCAGGGCAGCGCCCTGCACGGCGACGCCGAGGCCGACGCCGGGACCGGCGACAGCGGCCGGCTGCGCCCGTCCCTGTGACCGGCAGCCGTCAGGACGACGCCGCCGTCCGCACCCCCTGGCGGGGCGCGGACGGCGGCGTCGGAGCGCGGGGCCGGCGCTACGCGGCGGCGGGCAGCCGCCGACGCAGTACCTCGGCCAGCCCGTGGGCCACCTCGGCCGGGTCCAGCGGGTGCGGCACCGCCGCCTCGGCGCGGCTCCAGGTCGCCAGCCAGGCGTCCTGCGGCCGGCCGATCAGCAGCAGCACCGGCGGGCAGTCGAAGATCTCGTCCTTGATCTGCCGGCACACGCCCATGCCGCCGGCGGGAGCGGTCTCGCCGTCCAGCACGCAGGCGTCGATGCCGCCCTCCTCCAGCAGGGAGAGCAGCGCGGGCAGTGTCGCGCACTCCACGTACTCGACCGGCGGGACGTCCGCCGCGGGCCGCCGCCCCGCCGACAACCGGACCTCCTCGCGGGTGTTCACGTTGTCGCTGTACACCAGCACCGTGGCGGTGCGCTGCATCCGTCCTCCTCGATGGCATGCCCGTGCCCGCGTGTGCGGACGCCGCTGGCCGGATCGTACTCCGTCGGTGGCGGCGAGCGGCAGGGGAACGGCACGGACGGCTGCCGACAGGGCCGTACGAGGTGCTCGGGGACGCAGCACCACCGGCCGGACACACCGAACAGGACCCCGGGGGTGAGTGCGGGATAAGCGACCGACATAATGTCGGGCGTGGCGACAGCAACAGCAGAAGCAGAAACCGGGCACGCGCATCACTCGGTCAACCGGCCGAACCTCACGAGCGTCGGCACAGTCATCTGGCTGAGCTCCGAGCTGATGTTCTTCGCGGCCCTCTTCGCGATGTACTTCACCCTGCGATCGGTGATGGGCAGCGAGTACTGGCAGGCCCAGGCGGACCTGCTGAACGTGCCGTACGCCCTGACGATCACCACGATCCTGGTGCTCTCCTCGCTCACCTGTCAGTTCGGCGTGTTCGCCGCCGAACGCGGTGACGTGAAGCGGCTCCGGATGTGGTTCGCGATCACCTTCGTGATGGGCTCGATCTTCATCGGCGGCCAGGTGGCCGAGTACGTGGAACTGGTGGCGCACGAGGGCATCACGCTCTCGTCCGACCCCTACGGCTCGGTCTTCTACCTCACGACCGGTTTCCACGGTCTGCACGTGCTGGGTGGTCTCATCGCCTTCCTGCTGGTGCTGGCCCGGACCTTCATGGCCCGGCGCTTCACGCACGAGCAGGCGACAGCGGCGATCGTGACGTCGTACTACTGGCACTTCGTGGACGTCGTCTGGATCGGTCTGTTCATCACGATCTACATCATCAAGTAGCACCCAACGCAGTGACCGCGCCGGTCCGCCGGCCGCGCACGACCCACGTACCGACGCAGAAGATCCTGACACCGGGGTAATCCGTGAAAAAGCTCTCCGCACGACGGCGCCATCCGCTGGCGGCGCTCGTCGTCCTCCTTTTTGCGCTGGCGACCACAGGGGGGCTGTACACCGCGCTCGCTCCCGCGGGCGAGGCCAAGGCCGAGGCCTCGGACAGCTCGCTGGCGATCGAAGAGGGCAAGAAGCTCTACGCCGTCGGCTGCTCCAGCTGCCATGGACTCGGCGGTCAGGGCAGCAGCGACGGCCCGAGCCTCGTGGGTGTCGGTGCCGCGGCGGTGGACTTCCAGGTCGCCACCGGCCGCATGCCGATGGCCGCCGAGGGCCCCCAGGCGCCCAAGAAGCCCAAGGACTACTCGCCCGAGGAGACCGCCCAGCTGGCGGCCTACATCGCCACCTTCGGGCCTGGTCCGGCCATCCCCGAGTCGTCCGCGTACAACCCGGCGGACGGCAACTCCGCCCAGGGCGGCGAGCTGTTCCGCACCAACTGCGCGCAGTGCCACAACTTCACCGGTCAGGGCGGCGCCCTGACCCACGGCAAGTACGCGCCGAACCTGAAGGACGTCGAGCCCCGCCACATCTACGAGGCGATGCTCACCGGGCCGCAGGCCATGCCGAGCTTCCCCGACTCCGTGCTGCCGCCGGAGCAGAAGCGCGACATCATCGCCTGGCTGGACGCCGTCAACACCTCGGAGGCCCCGAACGAGGGCGGCTTCACGCTCGGTGGGTTCGGCCCGGTCAGCGAGGGGCTGTACGCCTGGACGTTCGGTATCGGCGTGCTCGTCGCCGCGGCGGTGTGGATCGCAGCCCACACGGCAAAGGCCAGGAAGTCATGAGTAGCGAGACTGGATCATCTAAAGACGTGTCAGAGGAACACCTGCCTCACAAGCAGGACCCCGGCGCGGTGACTGTGGCGGACGACCCGTTCGCGGACCCGGGTCTCCCGGCACACGAGCCCCGCAAGCAGGACATCGACGAGCGTGCCGCCAAGCGGTCCGAGCGCGTGGTCACGCTGCTCTTCGCGCTGTCGTCGGTGGCCACGGTGGGCTTCATCGTGTCCTACCTGCTCATCCCGATCGACAAGATCGTCTACATCTGGCCGTTCGGCCACGTGAGCGGCCTCAACTTCGCTCTCGGCTGGACGCTGGGCCTGGCCCTGTTCTGCATCGGCGCCGGCGCGGTCCACTGGGCCCGCACGCTGATGTCGGACGAGGAGGTCCCGGACGAGCGCCACCCGATCGCCGCCTCTCCGGAGGTGAAGGCCGCGGTCCTGGAGGACTGGCGCGCCGGCACCCAGGAGTCCGGCATCGGCTTCGGCCGCCGGAAGATGATGCGCAACTCGCTCCTCGGCGCGATGGCCCTGGTGCCGCTCTCCGGCGTGGTGCTGCTGCGCGACCTCGGCCCCGCCCCGGGCGACAAGCTCTTCCACACCAAGTGGGAGGCGGGCAAGCGGATCGTCAACGAGAACACCGGCCTGCCGCTGCGGCCCGAGGACATCACGGTCGGGTCGCTGACCCAGGCCATGCCCGAGGGCATGGACCTGCACGACCACGACTTCCACTCGGAGATCGCCAAGGCCGCCGTCATGCTGGTCCGGCTGGAGCCGGCCGACATCAAGGACGAGCAGTCGGCCGACTGGGGTCACGAGGGCATCCTCTGCTTCTCGAAGATCTGCACGCACATCGGCTGCCCGGCGACGCTCTACGAGCGCCAGACCCACCACGCGCTGTGCCCCTGCCACCAGTCGACGTTCGACCTCTCCGACGGTGCGCGGGTGCTCTTCGGCCCGGCGGGCCACCCCCTGCCGCAGCTGCGGATCACGACCAATGAGGACGGCGAACTGGTCGCCATGGGCGACTTCGCCGAGCCGCCCGGCCCGAGTTTCTGGGAGCGTGGATGAGTACGGCAACGGACGCGCCGAAGAGCGCGCCGCGTCGCGGGGGCAAGGCCCCGGCGGGCGAGCGCGTCGCGGACTGGGCCGACGGGCGGGTTGGCGTCTACAGCCTCGCCAAGGCCAACATGCGCAAGATCTTCCCCGACCACTGGTCGTTCCTGCTGGGTGAGATCTGCCTCTACGCCTTCGTCATCATCATCCTCACGGGTGTCTACCTCACCCTCTTCTTCGTGCCGAGCATGGCCGAGGTCGAGTACGAGGGCTCCTACATCCCGATGCAGGGTGTCCTGATGTCCGAGGCGTACGCCTCGACGCTGGACATCAGCTTCGACGTCCGCGGCGGTCTCCTCATGCGGGAGATCCACCACTGGGCGGCGCTGATCTTCGTCGTGGCGATCTTCTTCCACATGATGCGGGTGTTCTTCACCGGCGCCTTCCGGAAGCCGCGCGAGATCAACTGGCTGTTCGGCTTCCTCCTGCTGCTGCTGGCGATGGGTACCGGTCTGACCGGCTACTCGCTCCCGGACGACCTGCTCTCCGGTACCGGCGTCCGCTTCATGGAGGGCGCGATCCTGGCGGTGCCGGTGGTCGGGACCTGGCTCCAGATGTTCCTGTTCGGCGGCGAGTTCCCCGGCTACGACATCATCCCCAGGTTCTTCGTGGTGCACGTGCTGCTGCTGCCGGGGCTCATGGTCGGCCTCATCGTGGCGCACCTGATCCTCATCGTGTTCCACAAGCACACCCACTTCGCCGGCCCCGGCCGGACCAACAGCAACGTCGTGGGCATGCCGCTGTTCCCGGTCTACGCGGCGAAGGCGGGCGGCTTCTTCTTCCTGGTCTTCGGCCTCATCGCGATGATCGCGGCCACCACCAGCATCAACCCCGTGTGGGTGCTGGGGCCGTACCGTCCCGACCAGGTGTCGACCAACGCGCAACCCGACTGGTACATGGGCTTCTCCGAGGGGCTGGTCCGGCTCATGCCGGCCTGGGAGATCGTCCTGTTCGACAGCTACACCCTCAACCTGGGTCTGCTGACGCCGCTGGTCGTCCTGCCGCTGATGCTCGGCGCCCTGGCGCTGTACCCGTTCTTCGAGAACTGGGTCACCAAGGACCAGCGCGAGCACCACATCGCGGAGCGCCCCCGCAACGCCCCGACCCGCACCGCCTTCGGTGTGGCGTGGCTGAGCTGGTACTTCATCGCGCTCGTCGCCGGCGGCAACGACCTCTGGGCGATCAACTTCGGCCTGTCGATCAACTCGATCACCTACTTCGGCCGGGTGGCGTTCTTCGTCGTGCCCGTCGTGGTGTTCATCATCGTGCGGCGGATCTGCCTGGGTCTCCAGCGGCGCGACCGCGACAAGGTGCTGCACGGTCGCGAGACCGGCATCATCAAGCGGCTGCCGCACGGTGAGTTCGTCGAGGTGCACGAGCCGCTCTCGCAGGAGAAGCTCTACGCCCTCACCGCGCACGACCAGCACAAGCCCGCGGAGCTGCCGGCGGCCACCGACGCCAACGGCGTCACCCGCAAGGTCGGCGTCGTGGAGAAGGTGCGCGTGCGCATCAGCCGCAGCTACTTCGGTGACAGCGGCCAGGTGGCCAAGCCCACCGCCGAGGAGTACCGGGAGATCACCAGCGGCGAGGGTCACCACCACTGACCCGCCCGTGCCCGAGCGGCACGCGCCGCGGTGAGCGACCGCCGCAACGGCCCCGTCCGATCATCGGACGGGGCCGTTGCCGTGCCCTGCTCCCCGCTAGGGTGGGCCGGCCGCCGGACACGCGGCGGCCGGTCCCCTCGGGCTCCGCCGATCACGTAATCTCCCACCCACACGGCGGGCGCCCCGGCACCCCGCGGGTCGCCGGTGTCCGCCGACCACCGAGCCATGCCGCCGGTCCCCGCCGGCGGTGACCACCAGCGGCACGAGACCTGGAGCCGACCATGAGCGCTGTGACGACCCCCGCCGGAGGCGACACCGTGGCGGACCGCTCCTGGCCGGACGTCCTCGGTTCGCTGCTCGCCGGTGAGGACCTGACCGCCCAGGCCGCGGCCTGGGCGATGGACCGCGTGATGCGGGGCGAGGCCACCGACGCGCAGATCGCCGGGTTCGCGGTGGCGTTGCGGGCCAAGGGCGAGACCGTCGCCGAGGTCGCCGGCCTGGTCCGCGCGATGTACGCCCACGCGCGGCTGATCGAGGTGCCCGGCAGCACGGTCGACATCGTCGGGACGGGCGGCGACCGGGCGGGAACCGTCAACATCTCCACCATGTCGGCCATCGTGGTCGCGGCCACCGGCGCCCGCGTCGTGAAGCACGGCAACCGGGCCGCCTCCAGCCGCAGCGGCGCCTCGGACGTCCTGGAGCGGTTGGGCGTCAACCTGGAGCTCGAGCCGGAGCGGGTCGCACAGGTGGCGGTCGACGCCGGGATCACCTTCTGCTTCGCGGTGCGGTTCCACCCCGCGCTGCGGCATGTCGCGGCGGCGCGGCGGGAGCTGGGGATCGCGACGACCTTCAACTTCCTCGGCCCGCTGACCAACCCGGCACGGGTCGGGGCGCAGGCGACCGGCGTCGCCGACGCGAGGATGGCGCCGATCCTCGCCGGTGTCCTCGCCGAACGCGGCACGTCGGCGCTGGTGTTCCGCGGTGACGACGGGCTGGACGAGCTGACGACCACCGGCACCTCGACCGTGTGGGTGGTGCGGGACGGCCAGGTCCGCCAGGAGAGCTTCCACCCGCGGTCGGTCGGTATCGCGGTGGTGCCCATCGAGGCGCTGCGCGGCGGCGACGCGGGGTACAACGCCGAGGTGGCTCGCCGGTTGCTGGCGGGCGAGCGGGGCCCGGTGCGGGACGCCGTCGTGCTCAATTCCGCCGCCGCGCTGGTCGCGTTGGAGCCGGGCGACGGCCCGCTCGCCGAGCAGCTGGCCGCACAGATGGTGCGGGCCGAGGCCGCGCTCGACGAGGGCGCCGCGGCGGCCACGCTGGAGCGGTGGATCGAGGCAAGCCACCAGCCGTGAACCGCTGCCGTCGGGCCCCGCAGGGCCCGACGGCAGCGGCTCACGGTGCGCCGGTCCGCCTCCGGTGGTTGCGGGTCAGGAGTCCAGGCCGATGGCGAATGCCGCTTCCAGGTCGTGCTGCGAGTAGGTGCGGAAGGCGATGTGCGTCTCGGTCGACTCCACCCCCGGGACCTTGCTGATCCGACCGGGGATGACCTCGGCCAGGTCGTCGTGGCGGGGGACCCGCACCATCGCGATGAGGTCGTGCGCGCCGGTCACCGAGTAGACCTCGCTCACCCCCTCCAGCGCGGCGATCCGCTCGGCGATCTCCGGGATGCGGTCGACGCTGGTCTTGATGAGCACAATCGACGTGATCATGGCTGAGCTCCCCTGGGGTGGTCGGTGCCAGGCGGTACGGCCGCCGCCGCGGCTCACTCTAGGCGATCCGCCCCCGCGGACAGCGGTGCGCGCCGGGGCACGCCCCGGGTGCGGCACGGCGCGCCGCGAGCCACGCCGTCGGCGTGCGGTGAGGCCGTAGGCTGACCCGGGGGCCCCGAAACGTCAGGACAGTCCCGAACAGAGAAAGTAGGACGCGATCATGGCGCTCTCCCAGCCGGCGGACGGGACGAGGTGGCGCTGCACCCTGTGCGGCAACCTCACACGGTTCGACGTCACCCGCACCAGCCGTGTACGGGAGTACGTGCACCTGGACCTCGCGGGGGAGCCGGCGGTCGAGGAGCGCGAAGTGCTCTCCGACCGCGTCGAGTCGATCCGCTGCCGCTGGTGCGACGCCGTGGACCGGGTCGAACTGGTCGAGCGTCCCGACGCGGACGCCTGACGGGCGGTGGGCGAGGTGTCGGAGTCCGAACCCGCGCGCGAACCCGGTTCGCGCGACGAACAGCAGCAGTCGGCCGCAGCGGTACCGGCGGCCGGTACCCCCGAGGCCGCCCCGGCCCCACAGGCGGGCGACGCCGGCGCCGGCGGAGCGGGGCCCGACGCCGGTGCGGCGGTGGCCCTCCCGCCCGACGGGAGCGAGGCCGCCGCCGGCCCCACGGGGGAGGGCCGGGCGGCCGCCGAGGAGGAGCCGGAGGGCCCCCTGCCGGAACGTGTCCGCCACCGGGTGGTGGTGCTGGCCGGCGAGACGTTCGCGGGACTGCGGGTCGCCGAACTCCCTGCCCCACTGCGGCAGTACGCCCGGTTCACCCCCTCGCGGCGCATCAAGTACGGCGCGTCGGCCATCGCCACCGCGCTGGAGACCGACGCCGGGTTCCGGCACCGGGTCGCGGCCCGGCTCCGCACCGACCAGCCCGAGCTGGCCCAGGCGCTGACGGAGGGAACGGTCCCGCCCGCGGCCGATCCGGTCGAGGTCGCCGCGGCGGCGTACGTGCTGCGACCGCCGGGCTGGGTGAAACTGCTGGCGGTCGCGGGTGAGGAGACGCAGCGCGCCGAGGCGGAGCACGCGGACGAGGAGCGCACCCGGGAACTGGAGCGGTTGCGGGAGGAGGTGCACCGGCTGCGGACCGCGGTGCGGGAGGACACCGACCGCCACCGTTCCGAACTGGAGGCGGCGCGGCGGGAGAGCGACGCGGTCCACCGCAAACTGCGCAGCGCGCTGAGCGACGTCCGCCGCGGCGAGGCCGCGCTCCGCAAGGTCCGCGCCGAGCTGGACGAGGTGCGCGCGGACGCGTCGGCGGAGAAGGCGGCCGCCGACGCGGAGGCGCGGCGGCTCCGTGCGCGGCTGGCCGAGTCGGAGACCGCGCTGGAGACGGGCCGGCGCGCCGCCCGGGAGGGGCGCAGTGTCGAGGACGTCCGGCTGCGGCTGCTGCTGGACACCGTGCTGGAGGCCGCGCAGGGGCTGCGACGGGAACTTGCTCTGCCGCCCGCCGACTTCCGGCCCGCGCAGACGGTCGAGGCGGTGGAGCCCGGCGCGCTCACCCCGCACGACGTGGCGCAGCGCGCGCTGGCCGACGACGACCCCGCACTGCTGGACCAGTTGCTGGCGCTGCCGCAGGCCCACCTGGTGGTGGACGGCTACAACGTCACCAAGACCGGCTATCCGACCATGCCGTTGGACAAGCAGCGGATGCGGCTGCTGGGTGGGCTGGCGATGCTGGCCGCGCAGAGCTCCGCCGAGGTCACGTGCGTCTTCGACGGCGCGGAGCTGGACGTGCCGGTGCTGCTCGCGCCGCCGCGGGGGGTTCGGGTGCTGTTCTCCAAGTCGGGCCAGACGGCGGACGAGTTGATCAGACGTCTGGTCCGGGCGGAGCCGCCGGGGCGTCCGGTGGTGGTGGTCTCCGCCGACCGCGAGGTGGCCGACGGCGTGGCGCGCGCCGGTGCACGCCCGGTCGCATCGGTGATGCTGCTGCGCCGGCTCGCACGCGCCTGACGCCCCCTCGGCCCCGGGTCTGACGTGCCGTCGGCCCCGTGCGGGGC
>NZ_JAAVJC010000039.1:0-8493 GCF_012033785.1 Streptomyces bohaiensis | reverse complement strand
GAGGCGCTCGGCGGTCTCCTCGGCCGCCGTCGGCGCTCCGCCGCGCACCACCCAGCCCGTCTCGCCGTCCAGCACCGCGTCGGGCGCCCCGCCCGCCCCGTTGGGAGAGGTCGGTCACATGCGCCGGACGTCGTTCTGTCAAGTCGCGGCAGTCGGCGCGAACCGGACGGAACGTCTGTTGTCCGGAACGGGTGTTCGGGGAGTTCGTGCCCCGGTTCGGCCGCATTCCGGATGTACGGAGTGTGCGGGTTCGACTGCGCGTGGTGCCGGGTAGGTAAAATATCCCCGGGGGGATTTGAACGAGGGTTTCCCCTGTCGCTATGGTCTGGCGTCGAACCTCCGCGCGGTTGTTCACTCATCCGGGGTGACAGCGGAGGAACCGCCGATCCGCGGCAGACACGCGGGGCCGGGCAACCGGCAGGCGGCTGAGGAAGAAGGAGATCGCCCCAGTGGCGTCCCACCGTCGTCCCAAGCAGCCGAGCCGCGCCCGTGTGTCCTTCTTCGGTGCCGCTGCCGCTGCGACCGTCGCGTTCACCTCCCAGGGCAGCGCGAGCGCGACCCCCAACCCGTCCAAGGACGAGGTCAAGGAGCGCGTCGACGAGCTCCACGAAGAGGCCGCGACGATCAACGAGGAGTACATCGGCGCCGTCGAGCGGGCCGAGAGCCTCCAGGAGGAGGCCGACAAGCTCCAGGAGTCGGTCGCCCGCGGCCAGGAGGAACTGAACGAGCTGCGCAACAGCATCGGTTCGGTGGCCTCCGCGCAGTACCGCAACGGCGGCATGACGCCCTCCGTGCAGCTCTTCCTCTCCGCGGACCCCGACGGCTACCTCGACCGCGCCTCCACCCTGGACCAGATCACCGGCAAGCAGGCCGAGGCGCTGCGCACCATCGAGGCCAAGCAGCGCGCCCTCGGTCAGCAGCGTGCCGAGGCCAGCGCCAAGCTGGAGTCCCTCGAGGAGTCCCGCGCCGAGGCCAAGGAGCGCAAGGACGAGATCCAGGGCAAGCTGACCGAGGCCCGGCAGCTGCTCAACCGGCTGACCGAGGAGGAGCGCGCCGCGATCGCCGCGGAGGAGCGCGAGGCCGAGGCCGCCGCCCAGCGCGAGGCGGAGGCCGCCGCCGACCGGGCCAGCCGCAGCGACGGCCGCAGCGACACCCCGGCCGGAGGCAGCGGTGGTGGCGGTGGCGGCGGTTCGGCGGTCGCCCCCGGCGGTGGCGGCGGCGGTTCGTCCTACGCACAGAGCGCCATCTCCGCGGCGCAGAGCAAGATCGGCGCGCCGTACGTCTTCGGCAGCACCGGCCCGACGACGTTCGACTGCTCCGGTCTCACCGGCTGGGCCTACAAGCAGGCCGGGATCTCCCTGCCCCGCACCTCGCAGGCGCAGGCCGCCGCCGGCACCCGGGTCTCCGCCGACCAGCTGCAGCCCGGCGACCTCGTGCTCTACTACGGCGGCCTGACCCACATCGGCATCTACGTCGGCAACGGCCAGATCCTGCACGCCCCGCGCACCGGCTCCACCGTGAGCTACGCGCCGCTGCACTCCATGCCGTTCCAGTTCGGCGTGCGCGTCGCCTGACGCCCGCGACAGGCTCGGCCCGACGGGGCGGCGGTTCACCGGGAGACCGGTGGACCGCCGCCCCGTCGCCGTGCCGGGCCGCGGCAACACACCGGCGGACAACCCGGGTTCACGCGCTCCCCCGGAGGGGTGAAAGTGCTGCCGGTGCGACCCGCTGCTCCGGGCCGCACCGCAACTGGGCTGACCTGCGGCGGAGGTGGCGTCGAACGCCGCCGCCCGGGGCGCGGCGCTGGCCGGCGGGCGGCCCGGCCGCCACTACATTCTGCTCTCCCCGTGCCCCGACCGAGGAGAGCGTCCGTCCGTGCCCACCAACCGAGGCTGCGTACCTCCCACCCGCGGCAGAGCCGCCCGGGCGGGCATGCTCACCGCCGCCGCTTCCGCCGTCCTGGTCGGCGGTGTCACCCCCGTCGTCGCGCAACCCGTCGACGGACAGGGCGGGGACACCGTGAACGCGGCGGGGGAGCGGGTGGACGGCCTCCTCGCCGAGGCGGAACGTGCCGTCGAGGCCCACAACGCGGTCGACGAGCGGGTGGCCGAGCTCCGCGAGGAGGTCGAACGCCGCCAGGAGCGGCTGGCCCGCAGCCAGCAGCGCGTCAACGACCAGCGCCGCGCGATCGGTTCGGCCGCTGCCGCCCACTACCGGAACGGCTCGGTCGACCCCGCGCTGGCGCTGCTGCTGGCGGACGACCCCGACGGCTACCTCGACCGGGCGGCCCACCTCGACCGCGTCGGCGACCGGCAGCGCGGCGAACTGCACGGCCTGCTCGCGGCGCAGCGCGTGGTCGACCAGCAGCGGACCGAGGCCGGGGCGCTCCTCGCCGAGTTGGAGGAGAGACGCGCGGAGCTGGCCGCGAGCAAACGCGAGGTGCAGCGGAAACTCGCCCGCGCCCAGCACCAGCTCAACCGGCTCACCGCCGAGGAGCGCGCCGAACGGGACCGGGCGGAGGCCGAGCGGGCCGCTCGCAGTGAGAGCCGGGACCGGGGCCCCGCGGCCCTCACCGCCGCTGCGGACGCGCCGTCCGGCCGTGCCGCCGCCGCCGTGGAGGCGGCCCGCCGCGCCCTCGGCCGTCCCTACGTCTGGGGATCGACCGGACCCCACGGGTTCGACTGCTCGGGCCTCACCCAGTGGGCCTACGCCCAGGCGGGCGCCTCGCTGCCGCGCACCAGCCAGGGGCAGGCAGGCGCCGGCCGCCGGGTGTCGCTGGAGGACGCCCGCCCCGGGGACCTGGTGATCTACCGGGACGACGCCAGTCACGTCGCGCTCTACGTCGGCGGCGGACAGGTGGTCCACGCCCCCTACCCCGGCGCCTCGGTCCGCCACGACCCGGTCCGCATGATGCCGGTCAGCGCCGTCGTCCGCCCCTGACCGCCCCCGACCCGCCGTCGACCCGGCCCGCCGTCGACCCGACGCGCCGACGGGGCGGGAGGGAGCGGCCCGGCGCCCGGCGGATAGGCTCCTCCCGATGGACCGCACCCTGATCGTCACCAACGACTTCCCGCCGCGGCCGGGCGGCATCCAGGCGTTCCTGCACAGCATGGCGCTGCGGATGGACCCCGAACGGATCGTGGTCTACGCCTCGACCTGGAAACGCGGCCGCGAAGGTGCCGAGGCCACCGCGGCGTTCGACGCCGAGCAGCCGTTCACCGTGGTGCGCGACCGCACCACCATGCTGCTGCCCACCCCCCGGGTCACCCGCCGCGCCCAGGAGCTGCTGCGGCGGCACGACTGCCGCTCGGTGTGGTTCGGTGCCGCCGCCCCGCTCGGGCTGATGGCCCCCGCGCTGCGGTCCGCCGGCGCGCGCCGGCTGGTGGCCACCACCCACGGCCACGAGGCCGGGTGGGCGCAGCTGCCCGCCGCCCGGCAGCTGCTGCGCCGCATCGGCGAGTCGACCGACACCCTGACCTACCTGGGGGAGTACACCCGCTCCCGGGTGGCGCGCGCGGTGACCGGGGACGCCGCCCGGCGGATGGTGCAACTGCCGCCAGGCGTCGACGAGAAGACCTTCCACCCCGACTCGGGCGGCGCCGAGCTCCGCGCCTCCCTCGGGCTGGCCGACCGCCCCGTGGTGGTGTGCGTCTCGCGGATCGTGCCGCGCAAGGGCCAGGACACCCTGATCCGGTCCATGCCCCGGGTGCTCGACCGGTTCCCCGACGCGGTCCTGCTGGTGGTCGGTGGCGGGCCGTACCTGCCGGAGCTGCGGAAACTGGCCGTCGCCGAGGGCGTCGCCGACTCCGTCCGGTTCACCGGTCCGGTGCCCTGGTCCGAACTCCCCGCCCACTACGGGGCGGGGGACGTCTTCGCCATGCCGTGCCGCACCCGGCGGGGCGGGCTGGACGTCGAGGGCCTGGGCATCGTCTACCTGGAGGCGTCCGCCACCGGGCTCCCTGTCGTCGGCGGCGACTCCGGCGGGGCGCCCGACGCGGTGCTGGACGGCGAGACGGGCTGGGTGGTGCGCGGCGGAGCGCCGACGGCGGCCGAGGAGACCGCCGAGCGCCTCGTGACCCTGCTGGGCGACCCGGAGCTGCGGCGGCGGATGGGCGAGCGGGGCCGTGCGTGGGTCGAGGAGAAGTGGCGCTGGGACCTGATCGCGGAGCGGTTGCGGGCCCTGCTCTGACGGCGACCCGTCCTACGGGACGACGCCGACACGCCACCGGCCGGCCCCGCCCGAGGGCGGGACCGGCCGGTGGCACCGGGTCAAGACCGGCGTCAGGAGTCGTACAGCGCGTCGATCTCGGCGGCGAAGTCGCGGGCGACGACGTGCCGCTTCAGCTTCATCGACGGCGTGAGGTGGCCGGTCTCCTCGCTGAACTGGGACGGCAGCAGGCGGAACTTGCGGACCGACTCCGCCCGGGAGACCGCCGCGTTCCCCTGGTCGACGGCGTCCTGCACGGCGGCGAGGAGGTCCGCGTCGCGCAGCAGCGCCTCGCGGTCGGAGATGTCCTTGCCGTTCTCCGCCGCCCACCGCGGCAGGAACTCCTCGTCGAGGGTGATGAGCGCCCCCACGAAGGGGCGCGCGTCACCGACCACCATGCACTCCGCGACCAGCGCGTGCGCCCGGATGCGGTCCTCGATGACGGCCGGGGCGACGTTCTTGCCGCCGGCCGTCACCAGGATCTCCTTCTTGCGCCCGGTGATCGACAGGTAGCCGTCGTCGTCGAGGGAGCCGATGTCGCCGGTGTGGTACCAGCCGTCGGTCATCGCCTCGGTGGTCGCCTTCTCGTTGTTCCAGTAGCGGTCGAAGAGGTGGTCGCCGCGGAGCAGCACCTCGCCGTCGTCGGCGATCCGCACCGTCGACCCCGGGAGCGGCCGGCCGACCGTGCCGATGCGGGGCGCGTCCCAGGGGTTGAAGGCGGTCGGCGCGCAGGTCTCCGTCAGCCCGTAGCCCTCCAGCACGGTGAAGCCGATGCCGCGGTAGAAGTGCCCGAGGCGGACGCCGAGCGCGGCGCCCCCGGAGATGGCGTACTCGGCCCGACCGCCGAGCGCGGCGCGGAGCTTGCTGTAGACCAGCTTGTCGTACAGGCCGTGGCGCAGCTTCAGCCCCAGGCCGGGCTTCTGCCCGGCGGACATGCCGCGACTCCACTCGATGGCGGTGTCGGCGGCCATGTCGAAGATGCGGCCCTTGCCGCCCTCACGCGCCTTGGCGCGCGCGCTGTTGTACACCTTCTCGAAGACCCGGGGGACCGCCAGGAGCAGCGTGGGGCGGAAGGACGCCAGGTCGTCGGTGAGCGTGGCGATGTCGCTGGTGTGGCCGAGCCGGATCGGGGCGAACACCGCCGCGACCTGCACCAGTCGAGCGAAGACGTGGGCGAGCGGCAGGAAGAGCAGCACCGAGCGGCCGGACGAGAACAGCGGCGGCAGCGCCTTCACCACGTTGCCCGCGTCGGTGAGGAACGCGCGGTGGGTGAGGACGCACCCCTTGGGCCGGCCGGTGGTGCCGGAGGTGTAGATGAGCGTGGCCGGGCTGTCGGCGGTCACGGTGTCCCGGGCCGACGCCAGGTCCTCGTCGGAGACCGCGGCGCCCGCCTCGGTCAGCTCGGCGATGGCACCGACGCCGCCGCTCCCGGCCTCCGCGTCGATCGTCAGCAGCAGTCGCAGCTCGGGGACGTCGCCGCGCAGTGCCTCCACCGTCGCGCGGTGCTCGGCGTGCTCGACGACGATGCCGACGGCCGCGGAGTCCTCGAGGATCCAGCGGACCTGCTCGGGGGAGCTCGTCTCGTAGACGGGGACACCGACACCGCCGGCGTACCAGATCGCGAAGTCCAGCAGCGTCCACTCGTACCGGGTCCGCGACATCAGCGCCACCCGGTCGCCGGGGCGCACCCCGGAGGCCACCAGCCCCTTGGCCACCGCACGGACCTCCGCGAGGAACGCCGTGCTGGTGACGTCCTGCCAACCGCCCTCGGGGGTCCGTCGCGCGACCACCACCTCATCGGGCCCCGACGCCGCGTGGCGGTCGAGGACATCCGTGAGCCGGTCACCCGGCGCAACCTCGTACAGGGCCGGAAGGCTGAACTCGCGCACTGCTGCTCCTCGTCCCCGACGTCCCGGCCGGCGGACCGGCGGCCGTCGGCTGCGGTTCGACCGGGGCGGCGGTGCCCCGAGCTGCATGACCGGGCGCGGAGCCGGAAGGACCCCGCGGGCGGGGTGGTGGCGGGCGCGCCTGCGTCCTTGCGGCACACCCGTCGCCGGCTCCGGGCGCGCGGCCCGGTCCCGTCCATCGCCCGAGCCTACCGGTGAATCGCCGACCTGCACCGGGTGGCCGTCCAACTGCCTGCGAGCGACCGGCGGGCGTCGTGCCGAGCACGGTATAGCCTTCCCCCTCGGGACGGTGCCGGATTGCTCGGGCCGCCCCAGGGGCGAGAGAGAACGAGGAG
Source organism: Streptomyces bohaiensis (assembly GCF_012033785.1). GTDB lineage: Bacteria > Actinomycetota > Actinomycetes > Streptomycetales > Streptomycetaceae > Streptomyces > Streptomyces bohaiensis. Next base: position 2,044 of record NZ_JAAVJC010000039.1, on the reverse strand, counting down.
CCAGCGCGATGGCCGAGCAGACCAGGTCCAGCATCACCGTCGAGGCGTCGCCGGCCGCGGTGATGGCGGTGATCGCCGACTTCGAGCGCTACCCGGACTGGACGGGCGAGGTGACGGAGGCGGAGATCCTGGACTCCGACGAGCAGGGTCGCGCCCGCCAGGTCCGGCTGGTCCTGGACGCCGGGGCGATCCGTGACGACCACACCCTCGCCTACACCTGGACGGGCGGGACGGAGGTCTCCTGGACGCTGGTGCGGTCGCGGATGCTGCGCTCCCTCGACGGGTCCTACCGGCTGATCCCCACGGCCGGCGGCACCCGCACGGAGGTCGTCTACCAGCTGACCGTGGACGTGAAGATCCCGATGCTGGGCGACATCAAGCGCAAGGCCGAGAAGGTCATCGTGGACCGCGCCCTCGACGGGCTGCGACGGCGCGTGGAGAGCCTGAACCCCTGACCCGCGCGGCCCGCCCCGCGGATCGCGGGGGCGGGCGCGGGCCGAGCCGGTGACCGTCCTCGGGCGTTCCGGTACCGTCGGGAGCGACGAGTCACGCGTCCCGCCCCAGGAGCCCGCCATGACCGACGCACACCGGCCCCCCTTCGACGACGACGCCTGGGCCACCGCCTGCGAGGAGGACCTCGCCGCCGAGCGCGCGCGGCGCCGGGCCGCGGGCCGCGGCAGCGAACCGGTCGACGAACTGCGTCACTTCTTCGACACAGTCACCCGGCGCATCGGACAGGTCGCCGGCGGCCCCGCCGGCTGGGTGGCCACCGACGCCGCGGGCAGGGCCCGTGCTGCCGTGGACCCCGTGTTGGAGCGCCATCGCGACACCATCGGCCACCTCGCCCGCGCGGGTGACGAACTGGCGGCCGCCTTCCGCGCCGCGTTCACTCCTCAGCAACAGCCGGACAGCGGCGACAGGACCGCCGCGGAGAGCGGCGAGGGCCCTGACTCGGGCGACAGCGGCGCGGACTCCCGCGGCGGCGAGGCGAAGCCCTGAGCGACCCGTCAGAGTGACCGTTCACCTCCTGTACGGTATTGCGCGGCGGTATGCAACGACCACTCACTGAGGGACTCATGGGACTCACCATCGGGGTCGACATCGGCGGCACCAAGATCGCGGCCGGGGTGGTCGACGAATCCGGCGCCATCCTCAACACCTGCACGGTGCCGACGCCGCCGACCCCGCAGGGCGTCGTGGACGCCATCGCGGACGCGGTGCGGACGGTCGGCGACGGCTCGGGCGCCGAGGCCGTCGGCATCGGCGCCGCCGGCTACGTCGACGACAAGCGCGCCACCGTGCTGTTCGCCCCCAACATCAAGTGGCGGCACGAGGCGCTGAAGGACAAGGTCGAGCAGCGCGTCGGCCTGCCGGTCGTCGTCGAGAACGACGCCAACGCCGCCGCGTGGGGCGAGTACCGCTTCGGCGCGGGCGCCGGCCACGAGGACGTCGTCTGCATCACCCTCGGCACCGGCCTGGGTGGCGGCATCGTCATGGGCGGGCGGCTCCACCGCGGACGCTTCGGCATCGCCGGGGAGTTCGGGCACATCCGGATAGTGCCGGACGGCCTCCTGTGCGGCTGCGGCAGCCAGGGCTGCTGGGAGCAGTACGCCTCCGGCCGCGCGCTGGTGCGCTACGCACGGCAGCGGGCCACCGCCAGCCCCGACCAGGCCACCGCGCTGCTGGCACTCGGCGACGGCACCCCGGAGGGCATCGAGGGGCGGCACGTCTCCGAGGCGGCGCGGCAGGGCGACCCGGTCGCCATCGACTCCTTCCGTGAGCTGGCCCGGTGGGCCGGGGCCGGGCTGGCCGACCTCGCCTCGCTGTTCGACCCCTCGGCGTTCATCGTCGGCGGCGGCGTCTCCGACGAGGGCGACCTCGTCCTGGAGCCCATCCGCAAGTCGTTCCGCCGCTGGCTGGTCGGCAGCCGCTACCGGCCGCACGCCCAGGTGCTGGCCGCGCAGCTCGGCGGCCGCGCCGGACTGGTCGGCGCCGCCGACCTCGCCCGCCAGGGCTGACCGCGGGCGCCACCGCGGCCCGGCAC
>NZ_JAAVJC010000399.1 GCF_012033785.1 Streptomyces bohaiensis | reverse complement strand
TCCGGGGCGGCCCGTCGCCAGCAGGTGCGCGGCACGCGCCGCCGAGGCCGCCGCGGAGACCGCGGCGAGGAACGAGCGGCTGCGCATCGTCTACGAGGCGCTGGTGCCGTACTTCGGCGCCCCGGAGGGGTGCACCGCGGAACCGGCGTACACCTGGGGCGGGCGCTGGGAGGACGTCTTCAGCGACCAGGCGTTCGAGGGCGACCGCGTCACCGCGCTCTGCCTGCGCTATCCCGCCCACTTCCCCGACGGGGACGCCGGGGCGCGGACCCGCGTGGAGGAGGTGCTCACCGCCAAGACCGGACCCGAGCGGGAGCTGCGGCTGTGCTGGGACCGCGAGCACAACCGCCTGCGGCTGACCGTGCTGCCGCCGCTGCCCGACGGTCTCTGCGCGCAGCGGTTCGTCACCGGGCCCGGCGAGGCGGTGCTGGGCTTCACCGACCCCGACGCGGTCGACCGCACCGTCCCCGTCACCTCCGGGGCCGAGGACGGCGGGGTGAGCGAGGCCGCCCCCGTCGTCTGGCGCACCGGCTCCCGGGCACCCGCCGCGCACCTGCTGGCGACGGGCCGCCCCGGATCGGGCACCACCTCGCTGCTGCGCTCGCTCACCCTGCAGGCGCTGGACGACGGCGACGTGCTGCTGGTGGACGGCAGCGGCGCCGGCGAGTTCGCCTGCTTCGCCGGGCGCCGCGGGGTGCTCACCGTGGAGTCCTCCCCCACCGGCGCTTCGGCCGCCCTGGAGTGGGCGACGGTCGAGACCGAGCGGCGCCTCGCCGAACTCGCGCAGGCGCGCCGGACCGCCGTCGCCGATCACCCCTGCCCGCTGCGACCGCTGTGGATCGTGGTCGACCGGCCCGCGCCGTGTCGTCGATGGTGGTACGCCTCAGGCGGACTTCCTGCTGTCCCGCGGGTGCACCGCGATGTTCATCGCACCGGAGCGCAGGACGGCCAGCCGCTCGGCCAGCACCTCCTCCAACTCCTCACGGGTGCGTCGCTCCATCAGCATGTCCCAGTGCGTGCGGGCGGGCTTGGCCTTCTTCTCCTCCGGCCCGTCACCGTCCACCAGCAGCGCCTGGACGCCGCAGACCTTGCACTCCCACTCCGAGGGGATCTCGGCCTCCACGGAGAAGGGCATCTCGAACCGATGCCCCCGCTCGCATGCGTACTCCACCGCCTGGCGGGGAGCCAGGTCGATACCGCGGTCAGTCTCGTAGCTGGTCACCACGAGTCGCGTGCCGCGCAGAGCTCGCTCACTCATGAATCGTGCCTCCCGGGCTGGTCGCCCACATGACAGGTGTGGCTGTCGTCGTCATCCCGTCAACGTCCGGTCGGCGGGGAAGATTCCCGTTGCGGGCTACTTCGCCCCGTCTCGCCGCCGTACTGCTCCTACCCGCCCGCGCCCGGTTCGTCACATCACCGCGGTGATGTCACCCGGTGTCCGCAGGGGGACGGCGCGCGAGGTCGGTCGTCGGACGGGGATCAACCGCCTACTGTAGCCGTCCGGCGGCCCCGCTGTGAAATCGCGCGGCGCGCGGCGCGGCCGCTCCGTTCCGTTCCGCCCCACGGTCCCCGCCCGGCCGCCCGGCCTGCGGGAGTCTGGCAGCATGGCCGGAGTCGGCACGTCTCGGGGCCGGTCGCGAGGGAGTGGGACCGCATCATGACCACCTGGACCTCCACCGTCGGCGCCGCGCAGCTCAAGCGGCTGCTCGGTGGTGGGACCGCCCCCGCGCCCGGTGACCGTCGGCGCCCGGCCTACCGCACACTCGCGGACGGGTTGCGCTACCTGGTGCTGGAGGGCCGCATCCCGGTGGCGACGCGGCTGCCCGCCGAGCGGGAGCTCGCCGCCGCCCTCTCCGTGAGCCGGACCACCGTCGCCGCCGCCTTCGAGGCGCTGCGCGCCGACGGCTTCCTGGAATCGCGTCGGGGCGCGGGCAGCTGGACGGCGGTCCCCGCGGGGCACGCCCCGCCCAGCGGCGGGCTGGACCCGCTGCCGCCGGACACCGAGGCCTCGGTGATCGATCTCGGCTACGCGGCGCTGCCCGCCCCCGAGCCGCTGCTGAGCGGCGCCTTCGAGGACGCCCTGCCCGACCTGCGGTCGACCACCGCGACCCACGGCGACTTCCCCGCCGGACTGCCCGCCCTGCGGCGGGCCCTCGCCGAGCGGTACACCGCCGCGGGGGTACCGACCATGCCCGAGCAGATCATGGTCACCACCGGGGCCATGGGCGGGGTCGCGGCGGTGCGGCGCCTGCTGGCCGGGAGGGGCGAGCGGGTGGCGGTCGAGCACCCGTCCTACGCCAACGTCCTCCAGCTGATGCGGGACACCGGCACCCGTCTGGTCCCGGTGGCGATGGGGGAGGGGCTCTCCGGGTGGGACCTCCCGGCGTGGCGCCGGGTGCTGCGGGACGCCGCTCCGCGCTTCGCCTACGTCGCCGCCGACTTCCACAACCCGACGGGCGCCCTGGCGGACGAGGAGCAGCGCCGCGAACTGGTGGCCGCCGCGCGCGCCGCCGGCGCCCTGCTGGTCGTGGACGAGACCATGCGCGACCTGGATCTGCGGCCGGGCGCCCGGCCTGTCCGCCCGGTCAGCGCCTTCGACCCCGGCGGGGCCACCGTGGTGACCATCGGCTCGGCCAGCAAGACCTTCTGGGCCGGACTGCGGATCGGCTGGGTGCGCGCCGCCCCCGAGACGGTCCGCAGCCTGGTCGCGGCCCGCGCCTGGGCCGATCTGGGCAGCCCCGTCTTCGAGCAGCTGGCGGTCGCGCGCCTGATGAACGGGGACGGCTGGGACGCCGCGGTGGCGCTGCGCCGCGCGCAGGTGACCGCCAACCGCGACGCGCTGGTGGCCGCGCTGCGGCAGCGGCTGCCCGACTGGGAGTTCGCCGTGCCCGCCGGCGGCCTCACGCTCTGGGCCCGGGCCGGCGGGCTCTCCAGCAGCCGGCTGGCCGACCTCGCCGAGCGCCACGGGGTGCGGGTCCCCGCCGGTACCCGCTTCGGCCTCGACGGCGCCTTCGAGGGGTACCTCCGGCTGCCGTTCACCCTGCCCGGGCCGCTCGCGGCCGAGGCGGTGGCGCGGCTCGCCGACGCGGCAGCGCTGCTCCGGGGCGGGGCGGGGGCGCCGCAGGTCCCGGGCAGCTACATCACCTGACCGGCTCCTGCCCGGCCGGCCCAGGGGCGGGCTGCTGTCAGCTGTGCGCGGCCGCCGGG
>NZ_JAAVJC010000398.1 GCF_012033785.1 Streptomyces bohaiensis | reverse complement strand
GTGCCGGCCTCCCGCGCGGCGCCGGAGCGGCGTGCCGGAGCGCCGGCCGCCTCCCTGCTGTCCCCCTGTCAGGTGGTGCCGGTGTCCGGGGCGTGCGGTGGGTCGAGGGCCGTACCGCGCGGGGGTGCGGCGTGGGGGCGGGGCGCGGTCGCACGGTTCGGGACGGCGTGCTCCGTCAGGCCGCCGGGGCACGACCGTTGTGGTGCGCTCCGCCCGGGATCACGGGCGGTGCCCGGTGGCGCGCCGGTGCGGTGGCGACCGCGGGGTCGACCGGGTCGCACGGCCGACAGGATTCGGACGGTTCCCCGGCCCCGGGGTGGGCGCGGGCACCCCTCCGGGGCGAGCGGGGGAGCCGTCCCGGTCGGCCTCCGTCCGCCGGCCGTCGACGACCGCCGTCCCGGGGCGGCCGGCCGGTGGGTCCCGCCCCGACCGGTGCGGCCCGTGGCGGGGCGGCTGCCGGGCGGGGCGGACCGGCTCCCCTGCAGGGGCGCGGCAGGGCGCCGGAGGCCGTGCGGGAGACAGGCGGAACGACCCCGGCTGCGGGACTCACCGGCGCGCGGTCGCCGGATCGGCGTGCGCTCCGGCGCGAGCACGCGGCCCACCGTCGCGGGATTGCGGCGGCGCGCCCCCACGCCCCGGCGCCGGGCAGATCGACCGCGGGTGTTCGCCGGGGAGCGGGGTGGTGAGGAAACCGGCGGGGACCAGCCACGGCCGCCGTGATGCTGCAAGATATGGCCCGTGCCCGACAACGCCGCCGATCGCGCCCCGTCCACCGCCCTCCCCGCGTCGACCGTCCCCGCGTCGTCCGCCGGCCCCCCGCTCGGCCGCCCCGACCCCGCCGCGATGCGCGCCCGCTACCGCGCCGCCGGACTGAGCGAGGCGGACCTGCCCGCCGAGCCGGTCGCGCTCTTCGGCGACTGGTTCGCCGAGGCCGTCTCCGGCGGGTTGGGCGAACCCAACGCCATGGTGGTCTCCACCGCCGACACCACCGGCCGCCCCAGCTCCCGGACGGTCTTGCTCAAGCACTTCGACGACCGCGGCTTCGTCTTCTTCACCCACTACGGCTCCGCCAAGGGGCAGGAGCTGACGGCCAATCCGTTCGCCTCGCTGGTGTTCCCCTGGCACGAGCTGGCGCGGCAGGTCATCGTCTCCGGGACGGTGGAGCGGACCGGCCGCGACGAGACGGCGGCCTACTTCCGTACCCGGCCGCACGGTTCGCAGCTGGGGGCCTGGGCGAGCGACCAGTCGCAGGTGGTGGGCTCACGCGCCGAACTCGACCGCCGCTTCCAGGAACTGGCACGGCGCTACCCCGAGGGAGAGGACGTACCCGCCCCGCCCACCTGGGGCGGCTACCGGGTGCGACCCGAGTGGATCGAGTTCTGGCAGGGCCGCGACAACCGACTCCACGACCGGCTGCGGTTCGTCCGGGAGGCGGCCGGCACCTGGGACGTCCGGCGGCTCTGCCCCTGACCGCGCCCGCAGTGGCGCGCGACGGCCGGGCGTCCGGCGCACCCGCGGGTCCTGCGGATGGCGCGCTCCTGCCCCGTGCGGGCCGGGTGCCGCGCGGCTCGCCGCCTCACGCGTGGGGAACGCAGACGACCCGCGGGCCTTGGTCCCCCGCCGGAGCGGAGGAGCCGGCCGGACGATACCGGCGGCCCGCGGGTCGGGTGACTGCTCGGGATTGGCCGGCGACGCCGGCATCCGCACTGACGTGGGACGACGGCCTCAGGCCGCAGTCACCTCACGCGTCCGGTTCTTGATCATCTGCCGAACCACCTCCCTTCTCGTGTACCTCCACGGTAGGCACTCCCACGCCGCGGCTCAAGCGAATATCGCCGGGACCCCGGTGAACGCCACCTCGGCCGAATCCCGCCGAAGGCGATGTGACCGTCCCCACCATGGAGTTGAATGGTGCGGACCCGTGCACCACGCGGCGCTCCGACCGGGCCGCGGCCCGGCCGGGCCCCGCGCCCGACCACCGGCGGTGCCCGCCTGGTGGACCGGGGTGGCGCCGCGCGGCCCGCGCACGGCGCGGCGCGGAGACGAGCGAGGTGCCGCGGGCGGCGACGCCTCCCGAGCGCCGCCGGTCGGCACCGCGGAGGGGGTTCGACGTGACCACGCATTCACAGTCCCAGCCAGAGGCGCACTTCACCGGGGACGGCATACCCGACCCGCTGCTGCTCGCCTCGCTGCTCGGGGGGATGGACGCGGCGCTGTTCGCCGTGGACCGCGACGGTCGCGTCACCCACTGGAACCAGGAGTCCGAGCGGCTCCTCGGCTGGTCCGCGGCGGAGGCGCTGGGCCGCCGCGGTCTCGGCGGCTGGGCGGTGCGGGAGACGGACGCGGCCGATGTCCACGACCGGCTGCTGGCCGTCACCGGGGACTCCCGCACCGGCGGCTCGCCCCGGCAGGTGCAGGAGTTCCCCTTCGTCACCAAGGACGGCTCGCGGCTGCTGGTCCGGGCGCAGACCGCGGCGGTCCGGGACGCCGACGGACGTGTGGCCGGGGCCTACTGCGCCTTCAGCGACGTCCACGCCCAGCTCGATCTCGAACGCCGTATCGCGCTGAGCGAGGCGCTGCTGGCCGGCTCGGCCTGGGCGGTGCTGCTGGTCGACGCGGACCTGCGCACCGTCGCCCTCAACGAGGCGGCCACCCGCGCGCTGGCCGTCTCACCGGTGGAGATGCTGGGGGAACCGCTGGCGGAGTTCCTCGGCAGCGGCCTCCAGGAACTGGAGGGCGCCCTGGAGCACACCCTCTCCGGTGAGCCGCCCTCCGAGCCGGTGGAACTGTGGGTCACCCTGCACGAGGACGGCTCGCTGGAGGACGAGCACGGGGAGGCGCGCGGGGGACTGCCCGGGGGCCGCCGCCGCTGCTGGCTCAGCGGCTTCCTGCCGCTCGGCTCCCCGCTGGCCACCGAGCCCTCCCCGCTGGGGGTGGCCTGGGTCTTCCGGGACGTCACCCTGGAACGCCGCCAGTCGCGCGAGGCCACCCGGCGCCGTTTCCGCGACGGCCAGCTGAACCGTGCGAGCCGCGCCGCGGCCGACTGCGCCGACCCGATGGACGCCGCCGTGGTCCACCTGGAGTTCGCGCTGGCCGGGTTCGCAGACCACGCCCTGCTGGACCTGGTCCCGGCGGCGCGCCCCGGCAGCCGCGCGGGCGGGGCGACCACCACCGCCGCCACGGCGCAGGGCCCGGGGTGCCCCCCGGGACGGCTGGACG
>NZ_JAAVJC010000397.1 GCF_012033785.1 Streptomyces bohaiensis | reverse complement strand
GTCGTGGCCGCTCAGCGCCGTGCCGGGGCGCGCCGCGGCCCCTGGGTGGGCGTGCGGCAGGGCGGCGGGCTTCCCTCGACGCGCCCGCCGGACGCGTCGGACCCCGGGGACGGGGCGGACGAGTCGGGCGTCTAGAGTGGCGGGGTACGTGTGAGAACCGTCCACCGTCGGACCACCGTCGGGTCGGCACGACTCACGCTCCGTCCGCAGCGCCCGTCGCTGACGTTCGCAGAACCAGGGGTATTCGTGACGGCCGTCGATTCCCGTCCCGTGGACACCAACAGCGCGGGTGCCGGTCACCGGCCGCTGGGTTCCCGGGTCATGGGGTTCATCGCCCTGACCAAGCCGCGGATCATCGAGCTGCTGCTGATGACCACCATCCCCGTGATGTTCCTCGCGGCGCAAGGGGTTCCGGACCTCTGGCTGGTGTTCGCCACCTGCTTCGGCGGATACCTCTCCGCCGGCGGCGCGAACTCGCTGAACATGTACCTGGACCGGGACATCGACGCGCTGATGCACCGCACCAGCAACCGTCCCCTGGTCACGGGCATGGTCTCGCCGGCCGAGGCGCTGGTCTTCGGCATCTCGCTCGCGGTGGTCTCCACCCTGTGGTTCGGCCTGCTGGTCAACTGGCTCTCCGCCGCCCTGGCGCTCGGCGCCCTGCTGTTCTACGTGGTCGTCTACACCATGCTGCTCAAGCGGCGGACCTCGCAGAACATCGTCTGGGGCGGGATCGCCGGGTGCATGCCGGTGCTGATCGGCTGGTCCTCGGTGACCGACTCGCTCTCCTGGGGCGCCGTCGTCCTCTTCCTGGTGATCTTCTTCTGGACCCCGCCGCACTACTGGCCGCTGTCCATGAAGGTCAAGGAGGACTACGCCCGCGTCGGCGTCCCGATGCTGCCGGTGATCGCCGCCAACACCGTCGTCGCCCGGCAGATCGTGGTCTACAGCTGGGTCATGGTGGCGGTCTCGCTGACGCTGTGGCCGCTGGGCTACGTGGGCTGGTTCTACACCTCCGTCGCCGCGGCCGCCGGGATCTGGTGGCTGTGGGAGGCCCACGCCCTCCAGTCCCGGGCCCGGGCCGGGGTGGCCGGGGCGGCGCTGAAGGAGATGCGGCTGTTCCACTGGTCGATCACCTACGTCTCGCTGGTCTTCCTCGCGGTGGCGATCGACCCCTTCGTCGGCTGACCCTCCCGGCGGCCGGGCGACGCACCGGACGCCGTACCCCCGCACCCTCGCGACCGGCCGGGCCCTGCCCGGCCGGTCGCGGCGTTCCTGTCCGCGCTGCCGCCACCGCTGCCTCCGCCGCACGGCCCGGCCGGCCGCTGCGTCGCCCTGTCCCGGTGGGCTACCGGTCGGTAGCATGAGGGGCATGGCTGACAGCGCTGACCTCCCGGAGACCGGTTCCCCCCAGGCCTCGGCGGCCGTCGATACCACCGCCGAGGACCGTCGCGCCGCGCGCGAGCGGACCAGGCTCACCCGCTCCGCGCGCCGGTTCGCCGCCGCCCACGGCGGTTCGGCCGAGGGGCAGATCGCCTACCTCGGCGCCCGCGGCCACCGGCTGGTCCTGGTCGGTGCCGACGGCGCGTGGGGCGATCTGGTCGCTTCCGACCGCACGCTGGCGGAGGCCGCGGCACGCGAGGCCGGGGTCGAGCTCCGTGCGGAGTTCGACGGCGAGATGGCGGCGCGGGTCACCACCGGCCCCTACGAGTGGTCGCGCATGGCGGGCAGCCAGCTCGGCGGCCCCGCCGAGGGGCCCGGCCGGGACGTCCCCGCCGCCCCGGCGGCCACCGGCGCGAACAGCGCCGACGGCGACGAGAGCTGAGCCCCCGGGGTGCGCCCCCGCGCCCCCTTCCGCACCGCCACCACCCCGTGGCGGGTGTTTCCCCCGCCCGCGGTCGCGGGTATCGCCCTCCTCGTGCCGTCATCCGGACGGCGCGGGAAGGAGCGACGCGTGGCACGGCAGCGGCCGCGTCGTCCCCTGCCGCCGCAGGTCGGGACCGCCGGCGCACCGCCCCCTGCCCCGGGAGCAACACCGGAGCCCGACGCACGCGTTAACCAGACCATGGACTTCCTGCCGCCGCCCCTGGTGGACCACCACAGCCGACCGGTGCTCCACGGCGAACTCGGCCTGGGCCGGTTCGAGCGGCTCCTCGCGGGCGGCGTGAGCGGCGGCGCCGGGACCGCGGGCGGCAGTGCGGACGGCGCCGGCTGGTTCGACAGCGCCGCCGGCCTCGCCGTGCTCCGCTGGTGCCCACCGCTGCTCGGCCTCGAACCGCACTGCACCCCCGCCCGCTATCTGGCGCGCCGGCGCGAGGCGGGCTCCTACGCGGCGCGCCGGATGCTGCTGCGCGGCAGCGGCATCGCGGAGCTGCTGGTGGACACCACGGCGTCCGTGCCCGGGGAGGCGGCGGCCGCCGACGGCGGGGAGCCGGTGACCGTGGCCGAGCTGGACGCGGCGCTGCCGGGAGGGGCCGGGGAGCTCGTGCCGCTGGCCGAACTGGCCGCCCAGGTCGGCGCCACCTCCGGGAGCGTCCCCGCGCAGCTGCGCAACCTCGGGACCGCCCTGGAGACGGCGGCACGGTCGACGGCCGGGTTCGTCTGCGACGCCGGGCCACTGCTGCGGTACCCGGAACCGGCCCGCCCGCCGGGCCGCGCCGAGGTGATCCGCGCCGCCTCCGCCGCGTTGGCCGGCCACCGCGGGCCGGCGACGGCCGCGCTCTCCCACCATCTGCTGCTGGAGGCCCTGCGCACCGGCCGCCCGGTGCAGCTGCGCTGCGGCGACCCGGCGCCGCTGGCCGGGCTGCTCCGGGAGACCGCCGGCGCGGGCGTCGTGGTGCTGGTCCCGACCGGTGGGCGCGCCCACGTGCGCACCTCGGCGGAGCTGGCCGCGCGCCACGGACACGTCCACACCGACGCGGGCGCGGACCCGGCGGTGGCCCTGGCCGTCGCTCCGTTCGGCCGGGTGCTGTTCTCGACGCGCGCCGCGCTGCTGCCGGAACTGCACGTGGTGCGTGCCCGTGCCTTCGAGCGGTCGTTGCGGGCGCTGCTGGGGGAGTGGGTGGCGGACGGCGCCTGCACGCCGGTCGCCGCGCGCCGGATCGCGGAGCGGGTGCTGGGCGGCAACGCGCGGGAGGTCTACCGGCGACGGGACGGCCGGCGGGAGGACGACGCCTCCGTCACGACGACCGCCCGGCACCGGGTGGCGGTGCCGAGATGAAGTGGCTCGCCGACCTCTT
>NZ_JAAVJC010000396.1 GCF_012033785.1 Streptomyces bohaiensis | reverse complement strand
CCCCCGGCCCTGCCGCCGCGCCCGCCCGTGCTTACGCGGGTCCGCACCGTCCCGGCCGCGCCGCCGCCGACCTGAGCACCGAGCCGTCCGCGACGCCACGGAGGGCGGCCGTCACCCATCGCGACAGCCGTCCGGGCCCGGGGCCGCCCGTTACCGGCCACGCCGCGCGGCCCCCGTTTCACCGTGGTGTACGTTGCCGGTCCCCGTCGTGTACCGGGCTCGTACCGGTCCGGGATGAGACGGCGGTGGCCGGGCAGGCGGCCAGTAGACTCCCCCGTCATACGAGCGAGCGAGGAGGCGGAGCGCGTGCTGCGCAGAGCGACGACCACCGGTTCGAGCATGCTGGTGGTGACGGCGCTGGCCGTGGGTATCACGGCGTGCAGCGCGGATCCGGGCGACGACGGTCGCGGCGGCGGCAACGCCGCGGAGAGCGCGCTGGCCCAGCCCGGGCGGCACTCCGGACTGCCGGAGCCGTGCGGCGCCCCCGCCGAGGAGCGGCTGCGCCAGCTGCTGCCGGACGCCGACGCGCGCACGCTGCGCGGCGAGCCGCACATGACCTACGACACCGGCCGCCGGTACGGCTGCGACTGGGTGAGCAGCACCGGCGACGCCTCGCGGACGCTGACGGTCGACTTCCTGCGGGTGATCTCCTACGACCCCGAGGTCAGTGACAACGACCTGGCCGCGCGGGACTTCGCCCAGCGCGCCGAGTCGGCAGGCATCGACCTGGACGACGGCTCCACCGGGACCGACCGCGACGCCCCCCGGGACGGGGAGGGCACCGACGGGACGCCGCCGAACTCCGAGGACGCCGGGCGCGAGGGCGAGGACGCGGCGGGCAACGACCCGTCCCCGCAGGGCGCCGAGGACGAGCTCCGACCCGAGGGCGCCTACGCCCCCCGCGCACTGCCGGGGATCGGCACCGCCGCCTACGTGGACGACCGGCTGGCCGACGACGGCGGGCGCCGGGACGTCTCCCTCGTCTTCCACAGCGCGAATGTGATTGTCGCCATTGACTACAGCGAGGCGCTCGCCGGCGGCCAGGACGAGCCGGACAGCGAGGCGCTCCAGGAGCGGGTGCGCGCCCTCGCCTCCCAGCTGGCCGAACGCTTCGACAACTGACGCGAGTCGGGCCCGGCCGACCGGGCCACCCGGCGCCGTGCCGGGGCCGGGTGGCCGCGCCGCGCGGCCGGGGCGGGTGCCCGCGCGTGGGGGACACCACCCGCACGGATGGTCCGTGGCGGCCGCGGTCCGGCGTACGGTTCCTCTGACGGGTCCGCGGCGGACGAAGGTAGCGGGCCCGGTGCAGACATCCTTCGAGGAGTGACTGATGGACCGCAACGTCCGGCCCCTGGCCGGCTCCCTCCGCGGCGCCGGCCCCGCGCTGGCCGCGGCCGTCGCGGCCGTGCTGCTGCTGGGCGCGTGCAGCTCGGACTCGGCCGGCGACAGCGACGCCGGCACCGACGACGCCCCGGCCGCGGACGAGCCGGGCGCCCCCGAGGAGGTGCGCTACGCGGAGCTGCCCAACGCCTGCGAGACCCTCGGCGACGACACCATCGACGAGGTGGTGCCGGAGGCGGGCGAGGAGAAGGAGCTCCCCTCGGCCGACGTGGCCGCGACGAGCGCCTGCATCTGGAGCGGCCTCGACGGCTACGACTTCCGCTCGCTGACCGTGACGCTGAAGCGGTTCGACTCCGACCCGGCCCTCGGCGGCGGCGACGCGCGCGCCGAGACCTTCCTGCAGGCGCAGACGGCGGAGATCGCCGACGATCCCGCGGTGGAGGACGCGGTCGAGAGCACACCGGAGGGCATCGGGGACCAGGCGGTCGGTCTGGCGTTCACCTCGGAGAAGACCAGCGGTGACAGCGAGCGCGACTTCCGGCAGCAGCGGATGGTGGTCCGCACCGCCAACGCGGTGGTGACGGTGGACTACGCGGGGACCGGCTTCGAGGACGCCGACCTGCCGAGCGCCGACGCGATCGAGGAGGGCGCCGAGCGCGTGGCCTCCGAGGTGGTCGCCTACCTGGAGTCCCAGGCCGCGAACGGCGGGGCGGACGAGGAGTCCGGCGAGGACGACTGAGCCTCGCCCCGGCCCCGGCCGGCGCGGTTGCGGGCAGCCGAAACCCGCCCCACCCAGACCTTCACCGGACCTTCACCCGACGGCCCGGCACCCCGCTCCCGCGGCGGGTGCCGGGCCGTCGGCATGCGGCGGGAGCACGGACGACGGGTTGCCGCCGGCGGCGCCGGAGCCGATCCCGCCGGTGGGACACACCGGTGTCACAGCACGCCGCGCACCACCCCAATAGCGGAGAAGCCGGGCATCCGGCCGTGGCGGCAACCCCGCACCGGGCCCGGGCGGGCGGCAGGGGTGTGCCACGCTAAGCGACCCGGAACACCCGTACGCACATTCGGTCGTTCCCGCGCAGGCAGTACACCGAACAGGGAAGGACCGGTCGTGGCGCCCGTCGTCCAACTGACCCGTACCCACCGCATCCTCATCGGGATCATCGTCGTCGGCGCGACGGTGATCGCGGCCATCGGCTTCGTCGGCTCCTACGCCGCCGTCCGCGAACTGGCCGAGCGGAAGGGGTTCGGCGACTTCGCACCGTTCGTGCCCATCGGCATCGACGCGGGCATCGTGGTGCTGCTGGCGCTCGACCTGCTGCTGACCTGGATGCGTATCCCGTTCCCGCTGCTGCGGCAGACCGCGTGGCTGCTCACGGCGGCCACCGTCGCCTTCAACGGGGCGGCCGCGTGGGGCGATCCGCTGGCCGTCGGCATGCACGCCATCATCCCGGTGCTGTTCATCATCACCGTCGAGGCCGCCCGCCACGCGGTGGGCCGCATCACCGCCGTCGCCGCCGACAAGCACATGGAGGGCGTCCGGCTGTGGCGGTGGGTGCTCTCACCGTTCCCGACGTTCCGGCTGTGGCGGCGGATGAAGCTCTGGGAGCTGCGCTCGTACCAGGAGGTCATCGACCTCGAACGGGACCGGCTCGTCTACCGGGCACGGCTGCGCGCCCGGTACGGCAGGGCGTGGCGCCGCCGGGCGCCCGTCGAGGCGCGGTTGCCGCTGAAGCTCGCCCACCTCGGCGTCCCCCTGGACCCCGACGCACCGGCGATCGAGCCGGCTCCGGTCGCGGTGGCCGCACCGGCCGGCGGCGGCCCGGCGCTCGGACAGGTAGCGTGACCGACCATGCGTCTCGTCATCGCCCGCTGCTCCGTGGACTACGCCGGCCGGCTC
>NZ_JAAVJC010000395.1 GCF_012033785.1 Streptomyces bohaiensis | reverse complement strand
CCCGGCCCCGCGCCACCGGGCGCAGCCGCGGACGGCGGACAGCGGGACGCCGGCGCCGAACACCCGGGCCGGGACGACACCGCGCCGGACGCCGGCGGCGCCGTGGCGCAGGACGTGCCGGTGAGCGCGCCTGTCACCGAGGACGATGAGCCGGTCCTCGTCCCGGTGCGCCTGGCGGACCCGGCCGTCGTCGCCCTGCTCAGCCCCGGCGACATCGTGGACGTTCTCGCCGCGCCGGCCGCCGTCGCCGAGGAGACCGCCGGCGCCGCGCGGCGTATCGCACACCGCGTGCGGGTAGCCGACATCCCGCAGCCCGACGACACTGGACCGGCCGACTGGATGGACGGCGCACTCATCGTGGTGGAGGTGTCACCGCGGACGGCGGTGGCCCTCGCCGGATCCATGAACGATTCACATCTGACGGTGACGCGATGGTAGACAGCTCGTTGCCCGTCAGGAGAAGCGCGGGCTCCACCGCGCGAGGAACACGGAAAGGTCAGGGCGTTGAGCGAGGAAAAGCAGGGCGTTGTCGCCGGATTCAGGGAATTCCTGATGCGGGGCAACGTGGTGGAACTGGCAGTCGCGGTCGTCGTCGGTGCGGCGTTCACCAAGATCGTGAACGCCGTGGTGGAGGGCGTGATCGGCCCGCTGGTCGGCGCCTTCGGCACCCAGAACCTGGACAGCTACACGTCCTGCATGAAGGGCCCCTGCGACGTCGTGAACGGCGAGCAGATCGGTGTCCTCATCAGCTGGGGGTCGGTCCTGAGCGCCGCGCTGACCTTTCTCATCACCGCCGCGGTCGTCTACTTCCTGATGATCCTGCCGATGAACCGCTTCAAGGCCCGTCTCGACGCCAAGAAGCCCGAGGCGGCACCGTCGGCCACCGAGCTGGAGCTGCTGGCGGAGATCCGCGACGAGCTGGTCGCGCAGCGCGCCGCCCGCACCACCGACGGTCGTCCCGAGCTGGACAAGACGGTCGGCGCCCAGCGGTCGGGCTCCGGCGAGGACTGAGTACCGGCTGCCGCTCGGGAGCCCGGCGACCAGACCGCGGTCGGCGCGCCGAGGGGGGGCCGGTCCCGTCAGAGGTGGTGCGGCGGCTTCTCGTCGAGGAACCGCGCGAGGTCGGCCGCCGCATCCGGCACCCTCCGGCGTTCGTCGCCGCCCCAGCCCTCGTCACTGTCGTCGCGGGAACCGGCGGCGAGCGGGTCCTCGAAGTCGAGCCGGGTGTGCGGGGCGTCGCGCGGCGGGTCGGGCTTGTCCGTCATGCCGTCCAGCCTACGGCCGGCCGCGGACGCCGCCCGCCCGGCGCCGCCCGGGTGTGCGGCGCCCGGCCACGGGGCGAGCACCTCGTCCCACCACAGGTCCCGGCCCGGGGTCCACGGCACGGGGCGGCGGAGCACCGGCACGACCACGACGCTGCGGACCTCGGGGCAGGAGGCAAGGGCCTGGTCGAGCTCGGACTTGAGCGGCACGACCCGTCCGTCCCGCTCGTAACCGTCCGCCACCACCACGATCCGCGCCCCCGTGCTGCGCAACCGGTGCCGGACCCATCCGGTGTGGTCGCCCAACGGCAGACTGATGCGGACGGCGTCCAGACGCAGACACGCGAGTGTCGTGGCGAAGGACGCCGGGGAGGTCGGCAGCATGGCCGCCACCCGACTGCCCGAGCCGGCCCCCAGGCGGGCCAGGCCGAGAGCCGCACGGCGGCCCGACTCCATCAGATGGGCGTGCGTGGGTACCGCCACGCCGTCACCCGTGTCCCCCGACTGGTGGCTGGTCATGGGGCGAGCCTGCACGGTCGCGATATACGTCCGCTAAACGTGCCGCGGCAGGGGGTGCGGAGCGCGGCGCCGTGGTAGCCATGGATCCATGCGCGACGCTCTGACCGACGTACCCGGGCTGTTGGTGGGCCATGCCGAGCGGACGGGGAACGGCTCGCTCACCGGCGTGACCGCGGTGCTGACCCCGCCGGGCGGGGCCATGGCGGGGGTCGACGTCCGGGGCGGCGGACCGGGGACCAGGGAGACGGAGGCACTGGACCCCCGGAACCTCGTGGGGCGTGCCGACGCGGTCGTCCTCGCCGGTGGCAGCGCCTTCGGGCTGGCGGCGGCGGACGGGGTGATGGCCTGGCTGGAGGAACGCGACCGCGGCTTCCGGGTCGGACCGCGCCCCGGCCAGGTGGTCCCGGTGGTGCCGGCCGCGGTCCTCTTCGATCTGGGACGCGGCGGTGACTGGTCGAAACGACCGGACGCGGCGCTGGGGCGGGCCGCGGCCGAGGCGGCATCCGTCGAGGTACCGGAGGGGAACCGCGGCGCGGGCGCGGGCGCGGTGTGCGGCGGGTTGAAGGGCGGGGTGGGCACGGCGAGCCTGCGGGTGTCCTGCGGTGCGACGGTGGGAGCACTGGTGGTGGTGAACGCGGTGGGATCGGTGGTCGACCCGCTGACCGGTTCGCTGCACGGCGCCCCGTCCTGGCGGCCCTCGCCGGCGGTCCGGGAGGCGGCGGCGGAGCGGTTGGCCGCCGCACGGCAGGAGTCGGACCGGCGGGCGCCGCAGTCGCTCGACGGCCCGCTCAACACCACCCTGGCAGTGGTGGCGACCGATGCCGTACTCACCCACGGCCAGACCCACAAGCTGGCGGGGACAGCGCACGACGGGCTGGCACGCGCGGTGCGGCCGGTGCACCTGCTGACCGACGGGGACACCGTCTTCTCGCTCGCCACCGGTGAGTTCCCGCTGCCGGACGGCGCGTCGCGGATCGCCGCCCTCAACGAGGTGCTCGCCGCCGGGGCGGACACGCTGAGCCGCGCGGTGGCGCGAGCGGTGCTGGCGGCGGAGAGCTGCGACACACCGGGGGGTGTCTTCCCGTCGTACCGGGAGCTGTACGGCGAGCCGGACGGTGCCGACGCCTGAGAGCGTGCGTGAGACCCCACGCCGGGCGCGACGCCGACCACGGCGGCCCGCTGCCGCGTTGTCGGAGACGCCCGAGGGCAGTCCGGTGGAAGGGAGCCTCTCCGCCGCCGTGCAGCCCCGCCGCATCCGCCGAGCGGCACCGGGTGCGGGGCGGTGACACCGGCCACGGTCACCGCCCCGCGCACGAGGGACCGCTGCCCACGCGCTCCCGCCGCGCCTGCCGGGACGCCGGGACGCCGGGTCGCCGGGTCGCCGGGACGCCGGGGCACGGTCCCGCCATGCGGGGGCCGCTGCGCACGGAGCCCGGCGGCTGGGGCGAGGGGCCCAGGCGTGGTG
>NZ_JAAVJC010000394.1 GCF_012033785.1 Streptomyces bohaiensis | reverse complement strand
CCCCCCCCCCCCCGACGGGAGGGGTCGCGGAGGGCCGGCGGGTCAGTCCTCCGTGCCGAGCAGGTCGCGCAGCCTGCGCGCCTGGGCGGCGCGCTCGGCCGCCCGCTGTGCGTCGGGATCGGCGTCCACGGCCGAACGGAGCAGCGCCTTCGTCTCCACGACGGCGTCGCGGGGCGGCGCGAGCAGCGCGGCCACCAGGTCCGCGGTGGCGGACTCGAGGTCCGCGGCGGGCACGACGAGATTGGCCAGGCCGACCCGGTCGGCCTCCTCCGCGCGCACCGAGCGACCGGTCGCGCACATCTCCAGCGCGCGGGCGTACCCGACCAGCGCGACGAGGGGTGAGGTGCCGCCGAGGTCGGGCACCAGGCCCAGCGAGGTCTCGCGCATCGCGAACTCGACGTCGTCCGCGCAGACCCGCAGGTCGCAGGCGAGCGCGAGCTGGAATCCGGCGCCGATGGCGTGGCCGCGGACCGAGGCGACCGTGACGATGTCGTTCCGCCGCCACCAGGTGAACGCCTCCTGGTAGCCGGCGATGACCTCGTCCAGCGAGGCGTCGTCCAGCCGGGCCAGTTCGGCGAAGGACGGCTCGCCGGGCAAGCCGTCGGGGGTGAAGGCGCGCCGGTCCAGACCGGCGGAGAAGGAAGGGCCCTCGGCGGTGAGCACCGCCACCCGGACCGTCCCCGGGAGGGCGCGCCCCGCAGCGGCCAGCGCGCGCCAGGTGGCGAACGTCTGGGCGTTGCGCTTCTCGGCGCGGCACAGGGTGACCGTGGCGACGGGGCCGTCCACGGTGACCCGTACCCCGTCCTGGTCCAGCAGTGTCATCGACCCCTCCGAACGTTACTCACCGGTAGTCATTGCCCGGGCAGAGTAACGGTCGGACGGAGCCGCTTCAACGGCGGTCAGGAGGCGGCTGCCTTCTTTCCTCTGGTGGCGCCCCCGCGTCCGCGCAGGTTCACCTCCGATTCTCGGAGCATCCGGTGGACGAATCCGTAGGACCGGCCCGTCTCCTCGGCCAGCGCCCGGATACTCGCACCTGATTCGTATTTCCGCTTGAGGTCTGCCGCGAGCTGCTCGCGCGCGGCGCCGGTCACCCGGCTTCCCTTTTTCAGAGTCTCGGCCACCCGTGCCTCCTCAAGGAAGTGCGCTCTGGAACTCTCATGATCACCCCTAACCGGCTTCCTGGCCACCCATTCGGCGAGGTCGCTGCCGACCGCACCGATCCCCACCCGCGCGTCGATCGGGACCTCGGTCGGACCGCGGGAGCCGGCGGCCCGGGGCCACGGCGCCGTCGTGGCAGGTCAGCGGCGAGCACCCGGCACCGGCGGCCGACGGCTCCCCCGGCGGCCGCGCGGGGCGGCGGTGACCGGCGCACACCAAAACCTCACCCGCACGACGGACGCCGGTTCGGCCCGCCGCCGCGCCGGGACGCGCATCGGCCGGGCTCCCGCCGCGCCGGTGGGCGGTGCGACGAGAGCCCGGCCGGGCAGGGACGCGCGGGGTCAGGCCAGGGTGACCAGGTCGGCGTAGTCGGCGCTCCAGAGGTCCTCGACCCCGTCGGGCAGCAGGATGATCCGCTCCGGTTCCAGGGCGTCGACCGCGCCCTCGTCGTGGGTGACGAGGACGACGGCACCGGTGAAGGTGCGCAGCGCGCCCAGGATCTCCTCACGGCTGGCCGGGTCGAGGTTGTTGGTCGGCTCGTCCAGCAGCAGGACGTTGGCGGAGGAGACGACCAGGGTGGCGAGCGCGAGCCGGGTCTTCTCCCCGCCGGAGAGGACTCCGGCGGGCTTGTCGACGTCGTCGCCGGAGAACAGGAACGACCCGAGGGTCTTGCGGACGTCCACCAGATCCATGTCGGGTGCGGCGGAGCGCATGTTCTCCAGGACGGTGCGGTCCGGGTCGAGCGTCTCGTGCTCCTGGGCGTAGTACCCCAGTTTGAGGCCGTGGCCCGGGGTGACGCTGCCGGTGTCCGCGGGCTCGACGCCGGCGAGCAGCCGGAGCAGCGTGGTCTTGCCCGCTCCGTTGAGGCCGAGGATCACGACGCGGGAGCCCCGGTCGATGGCGAGGTCGACGTCGGTGAAGATCTCCAGCGAACCGTAGGACTTCGACAGCCCCTCCGCGGTCAGCGGGGTCTTCCCGCAGGGGGCGGGGTCGGGGAACCGGAGCTTGGCGACCTTGTCGGAGCGGCGCTGCTCCTCCAGTCCGGCGAGCAGCCGGTCGGCACGCTTGGCCATGTTCTGCGCGGCAGTGGCCTTGGTGGCTTTGGCCCGCATCTTGTCGGCCTGCGAGTGCAGGGCCGCCGCCTTCTTCTCGGCGTTGGCGCGCTCCCGGCGCCGGCGGCGCTCGTCCGCCTCGCGCTGGGTGAGGTACTGCTTCCACCCCATGTTGTAGACGTCGATCCGGGAGCGGTTGGCGTCCAGGTAGAAGACCTTGTTGACGACCGTCTCGACCAGGTCGATGTCGTGGGAGATCACGATGAGACCGCCGCGGAAGGTCCGCAGGAAGTCCCGCAGCCAGACGACGGAGTCGGCGTCCAGGTGGTTGGTCGGCTCGTCGAGCAGCAGGGTGTCGGCGTCGGAGAAGAGGATGCGGGCCAGCTCGACCCGGCGCCGCTGGCCGCCGGAGAGGGTGTGGAGCGGCTGGCCGAGGACCCGGTCGGGCAGCCCGAGGCTGGCCGCGATGGTCGCCGCCTCCGCCTCGGCCGCGTACCCGCCCTTGGTCAGGAACTCGGTCTCCAGGCGCTCGTACTTGCGCATCGCCTTCTCGCGGGTGGCGCCCTTGCCGTTGGCCATCCGGTCCTCGTTCTCCCGCATCCGCGTGATGACGGTGTCGAGGCCGCGGGCGGAGAGGATGCGGTCGCGGGCGAGGCAGTCGAGGTCGCCGGTGCGCGGGTCCTGCGGGAGGTAGCCGACCTCGCCGCTGCGCGTGATGCTGCCGCCGGCGGGGGTGCCCTCGCCGGCGAGGCACTTGGTGAGGGTGGTCTTGCCGGCGCCGTTGCGGCCGACGAGACCGACGCGGTCGCCCGCGGCGACACGGAAGGAGGCGGACTCGATGAGGACGCGGGCGCCGGCGCGCAGCTCCACGGCGTTGGCGGAAATCATGGACAGAACTCCAGGGCAGGGGGTACGGGCGGGGTGTCGGGGTCGGCGGCCGGCACGGGGCCGCGGGCGTCCGGCCCGCTAATGCACGAGGAACAGCGTGTCCATGGCCGCCAGTCTACGGGCCCGTGGCAACTGGTTTCGGCGGGCGCCCGC
>NZ_JAAVJC010000393.1 GCF_012033785.1 Streptomyces bohaiensis | reverse complement strand
GCGCCGGCCGTCGCGTCCGGACCTCCCGCGCTGCGGCAGTCGTCGGAGCGTGCGGGAGACCCCGCGTCGGCTCGGCTCGCGGCGTCGGACGCGGTCGGCCGCACGGCGGCGGGGCACCGTCGCACCGGGTTGCCTGCGGGCATCCCCGACCACGCGGCAGAGAGCCGGAGCCGCCGCCGCGGGCCCGGAGTGGGGTCTCCCACGCCCTCAGATCTGGACCGACGCGGCGTCCGGGTCGAACGGCTCCTCGCCGACCGGGGTCACCCGCAGCAGGCTCTCCTCGCGTCGGTTGAGGTCCTCCAGCAGTGCCTGCGCCTGCATGTCCTCCACCCGCGCCTCCTGCTCCCGCCCCAGGCCGCGGAGCCCGGTGGCGCGGCGGGTCCGCTGCTTCGCGACCATGAACGGGTCGAAGGGCTGCTCGGCGGCGTGGCCGAGCGCGCGGTCCGCCCAGTGGACCGCCTGCTCCCAGTCCTTGGTGGCGAGATGGTACTCGGCGAGGGCGCCCGCGCCGTAGGCGCGGAAGTACGGCACCCGGGCCGCCATGGCGTAGCCCTCGGTGAGCATCCGGTGGGCGCGGGCGAGGTTCCCGATGAGCAGGTGGCAGCGGCCCAGATTGTGGCGGATGGTGATGGAGAGTTCCGCCAGTCCGGCCGCCCTGGCCTGCTCGAGTGCTGCCGCCGACAGCTTCACCGCCTCGTCGAGCCGTCCCGCGGTGCCCAGGCAGGGCACCACCGCGCTGAGCGCGTAGAGCGCTTCCTCCTCCTCCCCCACCGACCGGAAGAGCTCGACGGCGCGCTCCAGCACCTCCACTCCGCGCGCGGGCTCCCGGCGCTGGCTGTGCACCCGGCCCAGCTGCGTCAACGCCACCGCTTCGGCGAAGACGTCCTCCCGCCGCTGCGCGACGCGCAGCGCGATCTCCGCGATGCGCCGCTGCACCCGCCAGGTGAGGCGGATGCGGAAGTAGCTCTCCATGGCGAGCAGCACTTCGAGGGCGAAGTCGCTCAGCGGACGCCCGGCGAGGGGGTCACCGTCGTCGTCGTACTCGGGTGCGGACAGCTGGTGGGCGAGGGCCAGCACCTCCTGCCGGGCGTGGTCGGCCCAGCCCAGCGACTCCTCGGCGGAGGTGAAGAGCCGGCCGTGCGGGAACCGGTCCGCGCCGTCCTGGTAGCGGCGGCGGTGCCGTTCCTGGAGCGACAGCGGGGAGTTGACGCGGTAGAGCGAGCCCAGGTACCAACGCGACAGCCCCGCCAGGTGCGCCCGGCGCCGCGCCTCGGGGAGCGCCGCCGCCTGGCGGGAGGCGACGGCGCGCTCCTCCGTGCCGAGCGCGTACAGTCCGGCGACCGGGCCGCCGGCGAGCCCGGCGGCGGTGAGCCGCTCCAGCGCCTGGGACGCCTCGCGCGGCGTGCATCCCGCCAGCGCGGAGACGGCGCCGGAGCTGTACTGGCGGACGTCCGCGATCCCCAGCAGCGGGAAGACGGAGGCGGCCAGGCGGCCACTCATCTCCGGGGAGGTGGCGAGGCGGTCCAGCCGCTCCGCGAGCCCGGTGGGGAGCATGGCGTCCGCGGCGCGCAACCCGGCCTCCACCAACCGCAGCTCGGCGGCACCGTCGCCCAATCGCTCGTACGCCAGGTGGAGTTCGGCGGCGGCGTCGGAGACGCGCCCCACCCGGTGCAGCGCCCGTACCAGGTGTCCGGCCAGCCGGACGCGCAGCGGGTGGTCGCGCACCAACGTGATGAGTTCCGGGAGCAGCTCCTCGTGCCGTCCGAGGGCGAGCCGCAGCTCGGCGCGCTCCTCCAGCGCGGTCAGCCGGAGGTCCGCGAGCCGGGGCAGTTCGGTTTCGCGCAGCGCCGTGGAACCCAGCCGGCCCAGCGGCGTTCCGCGCCACAGTGCCAGTGCCTGGTCGAGCAGGCGCACCGCCTCCTCGGGCGCGACGGCGGCGAGTTCGCGCGCGTGCACCAGCGCGGCGCGGAACCGCCCGAGGTCGGTCTCCTCGCGTGATATTCGCAGCAGATGCCCGCCGGCCACCTCCGGCAGCCGGCCGGCGGGCAGCAGGTCGCGCAACGCGCGGATGTGGCGCCGCAGCGCCGGTCGGGGTTGCGCGGGTGGGTGCGCTCCCCACAGGTTCCGGATCAGCTCGTCCTCGGGAACGGTCCGGTCGGCGCGCAGCGCGAGGGCGGCGAGAACCGACCGCTGGAGCGGGCCCCGCACCACGAGCGGCGATCCGTCGTCCGCCGACACCTCCAGCGGACCGAGCAGCCGGACGTCCACATGAACTCCCCAACCGACGGGACAACGGCGTCAGTTGCCCGGATCGGTGATCTTCGCACGGCCTTTCGCAGACCTCAAACCAGTCTGCGCCAAATTGTGTCGTGAATCGAGCCCGTGCGCGGGGCCCGGGCGGCGCACGGGCCGAACGGCCCGCCGGCGGGCACCGAACAGCACCGAACGGACATACGCCCCCGCGCGGCGGCCCGGTCGGGGCATGCGGGACCGCGCCGGTCAGGGCGTCAGCAGCTCCGTCTCCGCCGGAGCGATGTCCGGCCGCAGCACATGCCTGCCACCTGGCCGGAACAGTGCGATCTCCCCGTCACCGAGTTCCTCGGTGAACCGCCGCGCGTCCGTGCCGAGCACCCGGCCGGCCGCCTCCGCGTGGGACGCGCCGAGTGCCAGCACGACGTCCGCGCCCGACCAGAAGGCGGAACGCGCGGGCGCGGAGCGCGTCACGTGGAGGACGGTGCGCCACTGGCCGTCCGCCGCGGCGGCGGACGGCGCCCGCCGCTGGTCGGTCACCAGGACCTGCGGTCCGTCGCCGACGGTCGGCGGCTCGGGTTCGTGAGCGGGCCAGCCGGCTGCGGACGGCACCAGCTGCAGCCGGTCGCCCGCCGCCTCCTGCAGCAGGACCCACTTCTCCGGCACCCTGCTCACCGCGGTCACCCGCGCCCCGAGTGCCAGCAGCCGCAGTGCGAAGAGCCGACCGAACAGGGACTCGCCGAGCACCCCGACGCGCGTGCCGGCCGGACCCGGTGCGGGCAGCGACACGGCGTCCCCCTGCCGGTCCGTGCCCAGGTGCAGACCGGCGCGGGCAGGCGTCAGCCAGAACCCGCCCGCAGCTGCCGGCTCCCGCCGGTCGACGCCGGGGAGGGCCGCGGGTCGGGGCAGCCCGGGGGGCATGGTGGGCTCGGTGGTTCCGCCGCTCATGGGCGCTCCGTTCCGGGTGGAGGAGGTGAGGGGGCGTCCGGCGGGCTGCCGCCGGA
>NZ_JAAVJC010000392.1 GCF_012033785.1 Streptomyces bohaiensis | reverse complement strand
GTGACGCCGCACCCGGACGGCGTACCTCACTCCGCGGTGGCGGACGCGGCTGCCTCCCGGCGCCGCCGCGCGCGCAGTCCGAGGAGCGCGTCGACGGCGAGGAAGACCAGCAGCGAGATCCCGAGCAGCGGGACGAACCAGCCGATCAGCAGCGTGACAGCCGCACCGGGCAGCAGCACGGCCAGCGGGACCCGCCGCCAGGCGCCGCGCGCCGGCGGCCGGCCCCAGCCGCGCGGCTCCCGGGTGGGTCGCCGCTGCCACCACATCCGGTAGCCCAGGACGACGACGGCGATCAGGGCACCGCACAGCGCGATCAGCGCCAGTTGGTTGGGCAGCCCGAAGAGCAGCCCCATGTGTCCGTCGACACCGACCCGGGCCAGCTTGGCGGCGAGCGGCCAGTCGTCGTAGCGGACGGTGTCGGTCACCACGGCGCTGGCACTGTCCACGGCGACGGCGTCGTGCCGGATCGGCCAGTTCGGCTTGATCTCCTTGACGACGTAGGCGGCGCCCGGCTCCGCGGGGTAGACGATCTCGACCGGGGCACGCAGCCCCTGGCCCTCGGCGGCCTGGCGGGCCAGCTCCGGCCCGATGTCGGGGGCGTCGCCCTCGGCCCCGGCCTCGTGACCGGCGTGGTCGCCGTGATCACCGTGGTCGGCATGGTCCCCGTGGTCCCCGTGGTCACCCGGGGCGCTGCCGCCGTCCGGGGTGGTCGCCACCGTGGGCGTCTGCCAGCTGAGGGAGGCCCGGAGGTCGGTCACGTTGGAACCGGCGTACTGCGACCAGGTCAGGCCGGTGGCGGCGAGGGCCATCAGCCCGACGGAGATCCACAGCCCCACCACGCCGTGCCAGGTGAGCGTCGCCCGGCGGCCGCGCAGCCCGCGTTCGGGGAGCAGGGTGCGGCGCAGCCGGTTCGCCTCCCGGCGTCGGCCGATCCAGAGGACGACGCCCCCGGCGGCCACGACGATCAGCCAGCTCGCCGCCAGTTCGCTGTAGAGCCGGCCGAAGTCGCCGAGGTGGAGGCCGCGGTGCATCTCGTCGATCCACCAGCGCGCCGGCAGGGCGCCGGAGCTGCCGTAGACCTCCAGCGCGCCGATGACGTCCGCCGTGTAGGGGTCGACGAACACCCCGAGGCGGTGCGAGGGCCCGAGGTCGGGAAGCGTGAGCAGGACCCGGGTGGTGTCACCGGGTTCGGCCCCGGGGCGCACCCCGCTGATGGTCCCCTCGGGGTACTCCTCCCGCGCCGCCGCGACCTGCTCGTCGACGGAGAGGACCTGCTCACCGACCGGGACGCGGAGATGGTCGGAGTAGATGATCCGCTCCGCCGGCACCGCGGCGGCGTAGAGCATGCCGGTGAGCGCGGCGATGACGAGGAACGGGGCTATGAGGAGCCCGGCGTAGAAATGGAGGCGGAGCACCAGGGCTCGGAAGCCGGAGCGGGAGCGCCGGCCGTATCCGGGGCGCTCGGGCGGGGATTCCTCAGCGGCCTCGCGCAGGTGGGGCGGTGCTGACACGGCCTGACTCCTTCGCTCCGCGCGAGCCGACTGGTTCTGCTCGACGCGTCGTCGGTGGTGGTCGGACCGGAACGCCTGTACGTTCCCGCGACTGACGTTCTGTGACACAGGTCACACTGGGACGTCCGGATGGTTGCACCCCGTGCTCACCGGGTCGCCTCCGGAACAGTTT
The DNA here is from genome assembly GCF_012033785.1 of Streptomyces bohaiensis. Lineage (GTDB taxonomy): Bacteria > Actinomycetota > Actinomycetes > Streptomycetales > Streptomycetaceae > Streptomyces > Streptomyces bohaiensis. The sequence continues at coordinate 1,607 of NZ_JAAVJC010000392.1, read as the reverse complement.
TCGGCACGCGAGAGGTTGAGTCGACGGCGTGATGTGGGGAGCATGTCCGCATCATGCGACCGGGACGGGCACTTCGCGGCATCAGGGCGGCGGTCTTCGCCGCCGTCTGCGTGCTGCTCGCGGCGGTGGGGCACGCGCACGCCGGCGAGCCCGCGGCGCCGGCGCTCGCGCTGCCGGCGCTGCTGGTGCTCGCCGCGGTCTCGTGGGCGGCGGGCGGCAGCCGGCGGGGCCCGATCGGGGTGACCGCCGCCGCCGTGGGCAGTCAGGCGGCGCTGCACCTGCTCTTCACGCTGGGAGCCCCCCACCAGGGCACCACCGCCCACGCGGTCCACATGCACCCGGGTGCCGAGGGCTCCCCCGCCGTCCACGACGCGGCGGCCGGCGGCCCGCTGGGCCTCTCGCTCACCATGGCGGCGGCGCACCTGCTCGCCGCCCTGGTCTCCGGGTGGTGGCTGGCGCAGGGCGAGCGGGCCGTCTTCGGGCTGCTCGCCCGGACCGGCGCACGGCTGACCGTGCTGCGCCTCGTCCCGCCACCCCCTCCCGCACTCCCCGGAGTCCGCGCCGCGGCGCCGGATTCGCCGGCTCCCTCACGGTCCCGGCTGCTGCTGCACTCGGTGATCTCGCGCGGCCCGCCCCGGGCACGGGCTGCCGCCTGACGGCAGTCGGCACCATCCCGGCGCACCGTCCGCGCCGGGGGCCTGGCCGCGTCCGCGGCCCGGCGGTTCCCGGCGCCCGGCCCCGACGCCGGGCACCCCGACCGTGACGAGGACCCCGTGAGCACCCCCACTTCGCTCCAGCCTGCCCAGGCACCGGTTCCCCCCGCTCTCCCCCACCCCCGCCGCGCCCGCCGCCCCGGCTCCGCCGCCGCCCGGGCAGCCCTCCCCGAGACGCCCGACCGCACCGCCATCGCGCAGCGGGCGGCCCGCTCCGGCGCGCCCGAGGACGTCACCCGGTTCGTCGCCGCCTTCGAGCCGGACGTCCGCCGGTACATCACCTTCCTCCGGCCGGACACCGACGGCGTCGACGATCTGACGCAGGAGACCCTGCTGCGGGCGATCGCGAGCCTCCCCCGGTTCGAAGGGCGCTCCTCCGCCCGGACCTGGCTGCTGTCCATCGCCCGGCGAACCGTGATCGACAGCGTGCGCCAGGCGTCGGCCCGTCCCCGGTTCACCGACGTGCCGGACTGGCGGCAGGTCGCCGAGCACCACCACCACGCCGGAGCCCCGCCCGGGTTCGAGGAGGGCGTCGCGCTCCGGGAGCTCCTGGAACGCCTTCCGCCCGAGCGCCGCGAGGCGTTCGTCCTCACCCAGGTGTGGGGGCTGCCGTACGAGCGCGTCGCGGCGGTCTGCGACTGCCCGGTCGGCACCGTGCGCTCCCGGGTGGCGCGCGCCCGCGCCGAACTGCTGCGGCTGCTGGCCGCCGCGGAGAGCCCGTCGCCGGCCGGCCCGATCGGCGACGGCTGACGCCTCCCCGGTCGGCGCTTCCCTCCCCGACCGCGACCCCCTGCCCGATGCCCGGCCCGAAGTGGTGGGCCCGGCTCCCCGGTGTCCCGGCCGCTGGTGAGCGGCGGCAGGGCGGTACATGCCGGTGCGGTCTTGACCATTCAG
>NZ_JAAVJC010000391.1 GCF_012033785.1 Streptomyces bohaiensis | reverse complement strand
GTGTGCCGCAGCTCTGCCCGCGCCGCCCGGTAGCGCTCCACGGTTCCGCGCGCCGCCTGCTCCCAGGTGAACCGGGCGAGGACGCGGGCGCGACCGGCGGCGCCGATGCGGGCGCGCAGTTCGGGGTCGCCGAGCAGCCGGCCGAGTGCGGCGGCCAGCGCGGCGGGGTCACCGGGTTCGACGGCCAGGCAGGTCTCCCCGTCCGGGCCGGCGACCTCCGGGATGGCACCGCCGGTGGTGGCGACCAGCGGGGTGCCGGTGGCCATGGCCTCGGCCGCCGGCAGCGAGAACCCCTCGTAGAGCGAGGGGACGCAGGCCACTTCGGCGGAGCGCACCAGGTCGGCGAGCTGCTCGTCGGTGACGCCCTTGACGAACTCGACGGCGTCCCCGAGCCCGTGGGCGGCGAGCGCGTCGGTGACGGGGCCGTGCGAGGGGCGGTGCCCGACGACGACGAGGTGGGCCGCAGGGTGGTCGCGCCGCAGCTGTGCGAGCGCGTTCACCAGGTGCACCAGCCCCTTGAGCGGTACGTCGGCGCTGGAGGTGGTGACGATGCGTCCGGCGACCTCGGCCACGGCCGGCTCCGGGCGGAAGATCCGCGAGTCGGCACCGATCGGCACGACGTGCACGCGGTGCGGCCGCACGCCCAGGTCGTCGATGATCTGACGCCGGGACGAACCGGAGACCGTGAGGACCGACGGCAGCCGGCCGGCGACCCGGCGCTGCATCCGGGTGAAGGCGTACCAGCGCCGCTTGGAGAGGCGGGCACGGAACGTGCCGGCGGCGTCGATCTCCAGCTGCCGGTCCACGGACACGGGGTGGTGGACGGTGGTGACCAGCGGCAGGCCGAGCCGGTCGAGCCCCAGCAGGCCGTAGCCGAGGGTCTGGTTGTCGTGGACCACGTCGAACTCGCCGTGTCGCGCGGCGAGATGGCGTCGCGCGCGGAGCGAGAAGGTGAGCGGCTCGGGGAACCCCCCGGTGCGCATCGTGGCGACCTCCAGCGCGTCGACCCAGTCGCGGTACTCGCCGAGGCGGGGCGTGCGGAAGGGGTCCGGCTCGCGATAGAGGTCGAGGCTGGGCAATTCGGTGAGGGTGACGCCGGGTTGCTCGTCGAGCACGGGATAGGGCTGGGAGCCGATGACCTCCACGCGGTGGCCGAGCCGGGCGATCTCCCGCGAGAGGTGCCGGACGTAGACCCCCTGGCCGCCGCAGAAAGGATTCCCCTTGTACGTGAGGAACGCGATGTTCAGCGGTTCGTCCGCGCGGTCTCCAACGGTCACGCCCGCTCCCCTCTCGGCTGTGCGCCGGAGCGTAACCGTCCCGTTCCGAGTGGAACAAGTTCACGTTGGCCCGGCTACTCGTCGGTACGAAGATAGCCGCCGCCCCCGCGGCACCGAGCAGGGGCCACCGGTGATCCCCGCCACGGCGGGCCGCAACCGGGCGGCCGCCGCGCCCGCCCACCCCCGCCCGCCCGGGACCCGCGACCCGCGTCGGCCCGGCGGGGCGGTCCGGCGGAACACGCCACTCCACGCTCACGGCCGCCGGAAGGTGGCCGATACAGTGAGGCCGCACGACACGTCCCCGCGCGGGGGAAGCCGGTGCGAATCCGGCGCTGACCCGCAACCGTGAGCGGCCCCTGGCCCGCAGCCGGAGCACCCGCGCCGGGACAGCACTGGCTCCCGGCCGCGCGGCCGGAACCGTCGAGGAACACGGAGCCGAGCCCCGGTGCGCCGCGTCGCCCGTGCCGCGGTGGATCGAGCCGTCTCGGCCACCTGAGCGAAAGGCGACCGATCATGAAGCTGCGCCGTGGCGCGGCGGCCCTCACCGGGGCCGCCCTCCTGCTGGGGGCCGCGCCTGCCGCGTACGCCCAGGACGGCGGTGGCGCCGCCGAGGACGCCGGCCTGTTCGGGGAGAGCGACCCGACGTACGACGGGGTCTGGCGGCAGTCGCTCGCCGTCCTGGCGTTGCGCGCGGAGGACCGGCCCGTGCCGGAGAACGCAGTCGACTGGCTGCGGGCGCAGCAGTGCGAGGACGGTTCGTTCGCCGCCTACCGCGCCGACGCCGGCGGGGAGTGCGGCGAGGACGTCCTCGCCGAGTCCAACGCGACGGCGATGGCGGTGCAGGCGCTGACCGCCACCCGCGGCGCCGACGCCGAGGAGACCCGGGCCGCCCTGGGCTGGCTGCTGGACATACAGAACGAGGACGGCGGCTGGCCCTTCTCCCCCGGCGACCCGACCGACGCCAACTCCACGGCGGCCGTGGTCGGCGCGCTGGTGGCCGCGGGGGAGGACGTCGACGCGGTGACCTCCGACGACGGCTCCTCCGCCTATGACGCGCTGCGCGCACTGCAGCTGGGCTGCGACGCCGACGGCGGTGCGCCCGGCAGCTTCGCCTGGCAGCCGGACGGCGACTCCGGCGAACTCTTCACCAACGAGGCCGCGACGGTCGACGCCGCGCTCGCGATGCAGGGCAGCGGCGTGCTGGTGGACCCGGTCTCCGGGGACGAGCGGCCCGCCGCGACCGAGTGCGGTGCCGACGCGGGCGCCCTCCCCGAGGACGAGGCGCCGCGGGCTGCCGCCACGGCCGTGGCGGAGCTGCTCGACGGCGAGGAGGGCGCGTTCGTGCCCAACCCGTTCGCCGACGGGGACCCCGACGTGGGCGCCACCGCCCGGGCCGTGCTGGCACTCGCGGCGGGTGGCTACGGCGGCGCGACCGAGGAGCCCCTCGCGTGGCTCGCGGAGAACGCCCAGGAGTGGACGGCCGGCAGCCCGGCCGCGCTCGGCCAGCTGATCCTCGCGGTCCGTGCGGGGGACGGCGACCCGGCGGAGTTCGGCGGCACCGACCTCACCGCCGATCTGGTGGCCCTCGCGCCCGAGGCCGACACGGCAGAGGACGGCACCGACGGCGGCGAACCGGCGTCGGACGCCGAGGAGGACGGCGACGGCGGTTCGACCGCCGGTACCGTGCTGCTGGTCGTGGTGGGCCTGCTCGCGGGAGCCGGCATCGGGCTGCTGCTCGCGATGCGGGGCCGCTCCGGCCGTCGCGGCGGTGCCGCGTCGGGTGGCACGGCGACGGACAGCGGCACCGCGGCCGGCTCCACCGCCGACGACCACCGCCAGGGGTGGGGGAACTCCTCCGACGCATCCGACTCCTCCGGCTCCTCCGACTCCTCCGGCTCCTCCGGTTCCTCCGACTCCTCCGGCTCCTCCGGTTCGGACAGCTCCGGTGGCGACTCCGGTGGCGGTGGCGGCGACTGATGCGCAGCGCCGTTCCGGGCGCCCGGTGGCCGGCCCGTGCGCCGGCC
>NZ_JAAVJC010000390.1 GCF_012033785.1 Streptomyces bohaiensis | reverse complement strand
GGCCGGGCCCGCGCCGACCCGCGGCCCCCGCCGCCGGCCGGCGGGCTGCCCCGGGCGGTGGCAGGACGCCCCGGGGTCAGGCGAGTCCCGCGGTGCCCTCCGGCTCGTCCTCGGCGAACGCCTCCGCGAGATGAAGCTCGTCGCGCTCGTACTGCGACAGCGCGATGCCGAGGCCGAACAGGGTGGGCGCCCACTCGCCGACGAAGATCCCCCAGCGGTCGGCCCGCGCCCGGCTCGCGCCGCGCTCCGCCCTGCGCGACAGGAACCAGCTCGCCACCGACAGGCCGACCGATGCAGTGGCCGCGCAGTACACCTGCTCACTTCGCAGACCCCGCTCGTGAAGCATCCGCACGATCATTCCGCCTCCAAGGATGGTTCGACTCCCTCCAGCCTCGGTCGCTGCGGGAGCGAGTGCACCCCTGCTTCGGCCGTCTGCCGCCGGTCACCACCCATCTGGCGGCCCGGCCCGTCCGGGGCGGTGGGACGCCGAGAGCACGGTGGCGGCTGCGCGGCCGCAGGGGGGTTCGTCCCCGCCCCGTTCGACGCCCTGCGGGCCGCAGCGAGCGAGCCACGCCGCCGACACGGCACGTCACGACACGGACCGCGCCCCGATCTCGACGGCGGGAGCGGCCGTCCTGCGCCGGACCGACGGGGCGGGCAGCTGTGTCGGCCGGTGAGCGGCGGCCGCATTTCCGCCCCGGGGGCGCCATGCGGCAGGATGGGGGTCGATCCCCACGTCACTTCTTCGATTGCCGGACGGTATCTCTTGGCTGAGTACATCTACACCATGCGCAAGGCACGCAAGGCGCACGGCGACAAGGTGATCCTCGACGATGTCACGCTGGCGTTCCTGCCCGGCGCGAAGATCGGCGTCGTGGGTCCCAACGGAGCCGGCAAGTCCACCGTGCTGAAGATCATGGCCGGTCTGGAGCAGCCGTCCAACGGCGACGCCTTCCTCTCGCCCGGGTACACGGTGGGCATCCTGCTGCAGGAGCCCCCGCTCGACGAGACGAAGACCGTCCTGGAGAACGTCCAGGAGGGCGTGGCCGAGACCAAGGGCCAGCTCGACCGGTTCAACGAGATCGCCGAGCAGATGGCCACCGAGTACACCGACGAGCTGATGGAGGAGATGGGCAAGCTCCAGGAGAAGCTCGACCACGCGAACGCGTGGGACCTGGACGCCCAGCTGGAGCAGGCGATGGACGCGCTGGGCTGCCCGCCCGGTGACTGGCCGGTCGTCAACCTCTCCGGTGGTGAGAAGCGCCGCGTCGCGCTCTGCAAGCTGCTGCTCGAGGCCCCCGACCTGCTGCTGCTCGACGAGCCCACCAACCACCTGGACGCCGAGTCCGTCCAGTGGCTGGAGCAGCACCTCGCCAAGTACCCGGGCACCGTCGTGGCCATCACCCACGACCGGTACTTCCTCGACAACGTCGCCGAGTGGATCATGGAGCTCGACCGCGGTCGCGCCCACGGCTACGAGGGCAACTACTCCAAGTACCTGGAGACCAAGCAGGCCCGGCTGAAGGTCGAGGGGCAGAAGGACGCCAAGCGTCAGAAGCGCCTCAAGGAGGAGCTGGAGTGGGTCCGCTCCAACGCCAAGGGCCGCCAGGCGAAGTCGAAGGCGCGGCTGGCCCGCTACGAGGAGATGGCCGCCGAGGCCGACAAGATGCGGAAGCTGGACTTCGAGGAGATCCAGATCCCGCCGGGCCCGCGGCTGGGCAACGTCGTCGTCGAGGTGGACCACCTCCGCAAGGGCTTCGGTGAGAAGGTCCTCATCGACGACCTGTCCTTCACCCTGCCCCGCAACGGCATCGTGGGTGTCATCGGCCCGAACGGCGCCGGCAAGACGACGCTGTTCAAGATGATCCAGGGGCTGGAGGAGCCCGACGACGGCTCGATCAAGACCGGTGAGACGGTCAAGATCTCCTACGTCGACCAGAACCGCTCCAACATCGACCCCAAGAAGTCGCTGTGGGCCGTGGTCTCCGACGAGATGGACTACATCAACGTCGGCAACGTCGAGATGCCCTCGCGGGCCTACGTCAGCGCCTTCGGCTTCAAGGGGCCGGACCAGCAGAAGCCGGCCGGCGTCCTCTCCGGCGGTGAGCGCAACCGGCTGAACCTCGCGCTCACCCTGAAGCAGGGCGGCAACCTGCTCCTCCTCGACGAGCCCACCAACGACCTCGACGTCGAGACGCTCTCCTCGCTGGAGAACGCGCTGCTGGAGTTCCCGGGCTGCGCCGTGGTCGTCTCCCACGACCGGTGGTTCCTGGACCGGGTCGCCACCCACATCCTCGCCTACGAGGGTGACTCGCAGTGGTTCTGGTTCGAGGGGAACTTCGAGTCCTACGAGAAGAACAAGATCGAGCGACTCGGTCCGGATGCGGCACGTCCGCACCGTGCCAGCTACAAGAAGCTGACGCGGGGCTGACGTGCGGCACACCTTCAGCTGCCCGTTGCGGTGGTCCGACATGGACGCGTTCGGGCACGTCAACAACGTCGTGTTCCTGCGCTACCTGGAGGAGGCCCGGATCGACTTCATGTGGCGGCTCGCCCGTGAGGTCGGTTCGGGGGCCGACGGTGAGCCCTTCACCGGCGGTTCCGTCGTCGCCCGCCACGAGATCGACTACCTTCGCCCCCTGGTGCACCGGCACGACCCCGTGGCGATAGACATCTGGGTGACCAAGACAGGTGCGGCCTCGGCCACCTTCGGCTACGAGGTGCTCGACGGCGACACCTGCTACGTCCGCGCGTCGACGGTCATCGTGCCGTTCGACCTCAAGGGCCAGCGGCCCCGCCGGCTGACCCCGGCGGAACGGGAGCTGCTGGCGGAGTACTACGACGACACGGCGGCCTCGTCCGGCTCCGGCAGCTGACGTCGCCACTCGCGCACCACCCGATGCCCCGCCGGCAGGACCGGCGGGGCATCGTGGCGCCCGCCGCCGGGGCCGCGCGGTGCCCGGCCGGCACAGAGCCGTGACAGCGGCCTCGTGCCCGGCCGCGGGGTGTGCGTACCATCCGGGGGACCACCCCGAACCGACCTGAGGACGACCAACGGCATGACCAGGCTGAGTCTCGCGGACCGGACCGACGCCACCGGCCTCGCGGCCTTCCTGACCCGACAGCTCAAGTGGGACCGGGCCGCCGCCGTCCGGTTGCGGGCCTCCGGCGACGGGGTGCTGGCGGCGTTCAGCCGCCCCGCGCGCTTCGAGGTCCTGGCCGTGCGCACCAGCCGCCTCGCTCCGGTCGCCTTCGGGACGGCCGGGCTGCCGGCGGCCGCCCCCGCGGTGGCGGAGCCCGGTGCGGGGGCCTCGACCA
>NZ_JAAVJC010000038.1 GCF_012033785.1 Streptomyces bohaiensis | reverse complement strand
GTGGCGGCGAGCTCCGCGAGCCGCCCGGCGGGGCACCCGGCGCGCCAGGAGGCGAGCCGGGCGACGAGGGCGCGGTCCGCACCGAGACGGCCGGCGAGGAGCCGGATCTCCTCCTCCCTTGCCTGCGCACGGCGCCGCAGCTCCTGGCGCTCGGTGTCGGCGGCGCTCTCGTCGTGCATGGCCGGGTTGGGCGGGACGAGGAAGACGGCGTCGTCCGTCGCGGGCGGCGTCGGGGCCAGCAGGGCGGCCGCGGTGCCGACCGCCACGGCGGACCGGGGCAGCAGCGCCGCCGCGGCCAGCGCCTCCCGGGCCCGGGCGTGGCTCTCGGGGTCGGTGATGACGACGCCGTCGACCAGCTCCGGGCGGGCGGCGAGGACGGCCGCGTGGTCGGCCGGGTCCACCGACTGCGCGAGATAGCGCCAGCCGGGCAGCGCGGGGATGCCGTGCTCGCCGAGGAACTCCACGGTGGCCAGGACGTCCGGCCCGGCGGGCAGCAGGCCACCGTCGCCGAGCGCCCCGAGGATGCGGCTGTCGTCGGCCGCGGCGGTCCGCAGGTCGAACAGCTGACGCTCGGCGTCGCCGACCGTGGTCTCCAGCAGTTCGGTGAGGGACTCGGCGTGCTCGTCGAGCTGCTCGGCGGTGAGCGGCTCGCCACCGGGAAGCCCCAGCAGCTCGCCGAGGCGCTCCTCCCGCCCGAGGGATACGGCCGCGTCACGTTCCGCGGCGTGCGCGGCGCGCGCGGCGCGGGCCGAGCCCCGTCTGCGCCCCGTGGCGCACTGGGACCGCCTCGGTCCGTACCGGCTGCTCACCACGGCGGCGGAGGTCGCCACCGACGAACCGGACCCGGCCGTCTCCGTGCTGCTGCGCGCCGACCAGCGCGAGCTCGCCCGGACGGTGGAGTCCTACCTCGACCACGCGGGCGCGGCGGGGCGCACGGCGGCGGCGCTGGGTGTGCATCGGCAGACGCTGTACTACCGGCTCTCCCGCGTGGAACAGCTCACCGGTCTCGACCTCGCGGACGGCGCCGACCGACTGTTGCTGCACATGGCGCTGAAGACCGCCCGGCTCTGACCATGTTGACCGCGAGCGGGGGTGACAGCCGCGGGACGTGATCGTGGAGGAGACCTCGGACGCGGTGGCGTTGTCGAGGACTGCACTCGCACAGCGGTTGTCGTGTGCCCCCGCGCTGCCCGGCCGGCTCCTGGCAGACCGTCGCCGCTCGAGCGGGCCCGTTCGTGCCGTCCCGTCGCCCGTGTCGCGCGTCAGGGAGGGGCGCTTCCGGGCCCGTTGCCCGCCACCGGCTGAGCCGCCGGCGACGGGAGGGGGAATGCCGGGCCCGCACGACCGGTTGCGCGGGCCCGGACTGCCTGACGACGCGAGGGATGTCGAGGGCCGAAGCCCAGCTCCGGGCCCAGCCACAGCTCCGCGGACGGTCACGGACCCCGACCCGGACGACGGCCCGCGACCGTGCGGTCGCGCGGTGCCCCGAGCGCCGAAAGCGCCGTGCGCCTCCTGGCGCATGGGGCGGACGCACGGGGCGGACGCATGGCGCGCCGGCCCCGCATCTCACCCTGCGGGTCCTGCCGTGGCCCGGTCCGGTGCGACAGTCGCCCCCGGCCCCGTACCGCCCAGGCGCGGCAGCCGGGGCCCCGGTCAAGTGGGCATCCCTCGCAGGCCCCAGGCGATCCCGACGCGGTGCGCAGGCGTGGCCGGAGGCTGTCGGAATCCTGTCGCTCCACAGCGTGCGCGAGGGCTTCACCGCATGGCGCCCCGCCGTTACCGTGCCCCTGGGAGCGCTCCCATCACGGTTCACCGTGAGATTCCCCCACAATCCGGCGCTCCCCCGTCAGGAAGGACACTCGTGGAGAACCCCAGAACCACGCCCACCCCCACACCTCTCCGCCGGCGGCGGTCGGAGCGCCGTGCGCGCGGCGGGCGCGTGCTCACCGCGCTCACCGGCGTGACGCTGCTCGCCGGTCTGGCGATCGCGCCGGCCGCGACCGGCGCGTCCCCCTCACCCGCCCCGCCCGCATCGCCCGCCTCGTCCGCGGACTCCGGCACCGCGGACGCCGGCACGACCGCCCTGCCCTCCATGGAGCTCTACCGGGCAGAAGCCGGCGTCCACGCATGGCTCGACGCGAACCCCGGCGACCACCGTGCACCGCTGATCGCGGAGCGGATCGGCTCGCAACCGCAGGCGGTCTGGTTCGCCGGCGCGTACAACCCGGGCACGATCACCCAACAGGTCGCCGAGGTCACCTCGGCGGCAGCAGCCGCCGGCCAACTGCCCGTGGTGGTGCCCTACATGATCCCGTTCCGGGACTGCGGGAACCATTCCGGCGGCGGAGCACCGAGCTTCGCCGCGTACGCCGAGTGGAGCGGGCTCTTCGCGGCGGGGCTCGGCTCCGAGCCGGTCGTGGTGGTGCTCGAGCCCGATGCGATTCCGCTGATCGACTGCCTCGACAACCAGCAGCGGGCGGAACGGCTGGCCGCGCTGGCAGGCCTCGCCGAGGCCGTCACCGACGCCAACCCCGAGGCCCGTGTCTACTACGACGTCGGCCACTCGGCCTGGCACACGCCGGCCGCCATCGCACCGACGCTGGTGGAGGCGGGCATCCTGGAGCACGGAGCCGGCATCGCCACCAACATCTCCAACTACCGGACCACCACCGACGAGACGGCCTACGCGTCCGCGGTCATCGCCGAGCTGGGCGGCGGTCTCGGCGCTGTGGTCGACACCAGCCGCAACGGCAACGGCCCGCTCGGCAGCGAGTGGTGCGACCCGCCCGGCCGACTGGTCGGCAACAACCCGACCGTGAACCCCGGTGTCCCCGGAGTGGACGCCTTCCTCTGGATCAAGCTGCCCGGTGAACTCGACGGGTGCGACGGCCCGGCCGGGTCGTTCTCCCCGGCCAAGGCGTACGAGCTGGCCGGAGGCTGACACCCCCGCACCGACGGCCGCCCGCCGGCCGCGGGTCCCGGACACGCATCGTCCGGCCCGCGCGTCGCAGCAGACGGCGACGGCCGGTCGCGACAGCATCCGGCCGCGGTGCGGCCGGCCGACGGCGAGCGCCCGGTCGCCGGGCACCCTTCCGCTGATCAGTCGGTGAGGTTGACTCCCCGCACCGAGGTCGCGCCGATCTCGGCGCCGATCTCGGTCAGCACCTGGGCCGGGATGGTGCCGTCGACCGTCAGCGCGATCAGCGCGGCGCCGCCCTCCTCCGCCCGGGCGACCTGCATGCCGGCGATGTTGATGCCCGCCTCGCCCAACAGCCGGCCGAGGGTGCCGACGACACCCGGTCGGTCGGTGTAGCGCAGGAAGGCCATGTGGTCGGCAAGCGCCAGGTCCACGGTGTGCTCGCTGATCCCGACGATCTTCTGCTGGTGCTTCGGGCCCGCGAGAGTGCCGGAGACCGAGACCTCGGTCCCGTCGGTGAGGGTGCCACGCACGGTGATGAGGTTGCGGTGGTCGGGCGACTCGGAGCTGGTGGTCAGCCGGACCTCGACGCCGCGCTCCTGCGCGAACAGCGGTGCGTTGACGTAGGACACCGTCTCGGCCACGACATCCTCGAAGACGCCCTTCAGCGCGGAGAGCTCCAGCACCTTCACGTCGTGCTGGGTGATCTCGCCGTAGACCTCGACGTCCAGCCGCTGCGCGACCTCGCCCGCGAGCGCCGTGAAGATGCGCCCCAGGTTCTCCGCCAGCGGCAGACCGGGCCGCACCTCCTCGGCGATGACCCCGCCCTGCACGTTCACGGCGTCCGGCACCAGTTCACCGGCGAGCGCGAGCCGCACGGAGCGGGCGACGGAGACGCCGGCCTTCTCCTGCGCCTCACCGGTGGACGCGCCCAGGTGGGGGGTGTTGATGACGTTGTCGTACTCGAACAGCGGGGAGTCGGTGCAGGGTTCGGTGGCGTAGACGTCCAGCCCCGCACCCGCGACGCGGCCCTCCTTGAGCGCGCTGGCCAGCGCCGCCTCGTCCACGATCCCGCCGCGCGCCGCGTTGATGATGCGCACCGAGGGCTGCACCTTCTGCAGGGCCTCGTCACCGATCAGGCCCACCGTCTCCGGGGTCCTGGGCAGGTGGACCGTGATGAAGTCCGAGGTCGCGAGGAGGTCGTCGAGCGCGACCATCCGCACGCCCATCTGCGCGGCGCGCGCCGGCTGCACGTAGGGGTCGTACGCGACGATCTTCATTCCGAAGGCGGACATGCGCTGCGCGACCAGGACGCCGATGCGGCCCAGACCCACCACGCCGAGGGTCTTCTCGGAGAGCTCGACGCCCGTGTACTTGCTGCGCTTCCACTCACCCTGCTTGAGCGCGGCGTTGGCCTGCGGGATGTGGCGGGCGGTGGAGAGGATCAGACCGCAGGCCAGCTCGGCGGCGGTCACGATGTTGGACGTCGGGGCGTTGACGACCATCACGCCCGCCTTGGTGGCGGCGGCGACGTCCACGTTGTCGAGGCCGACCCCGGCGCGTGCGATGACCCGCAGGCGGCGGCCGGCGGCGATGGCCTCGGCGTCGACCTTGGTGGCGCTGCGGATCAGGATGGCGTCGGCCTCGGCGATCGCGCCGAGGAGCTCGGCGCGGTCCGCGCCGTTGCACGTCCGGATCTCGAAGTCCGGTCCCAGCGCGTCCACGGTGGCGGGTGAAAGCTCTTCGGCGATCAGTACGACGGGCTTGCTCACTTGTCTCAGTCCTCGCTTGTCCTCTGCGGGTGGCCGCGTCCCGACGGCCGAAGGCGGTGGAGGTTGGCAGCCGCGTGAGACACACGACGCTGTGAGCCTGTGACGCGCTAGTGCTGGCAGTGTATCGGCGCGGCGGCGGTCCCGGCGCCGGATGCGCGGGACCGCCGCCCCTTCGAGCGATACCGGCTGTCAACCCGGTGTCGGTGGTGCTCAGTCCTCGTTGTCGACCCAGCTCATGAGCTTGCGCAGCTCCTTGCCGGTGGTCTCCAGCTTGTGGTTCGAGTCCGCGGTCTTGTACTCGTTGTACTTGGGGAGGCCGGCCTCGTACTCGGCCATCCAGGTCTTGGCGAAGGTGCCGTCCTGGATCTCGGAGAGGACCTTCTTCATCTCGGCCTTGGTGGCATCGGTGACGATCCGCGGGCCGGTGACGTAGTCGCCCCACTCGGCGGTCTCCGAGATCGACCAGCGCATCTTCTCCAGGCCGCCCTCGTACATGAGGTCGACGATGAGCTTCAGCTCGTGCAGGCACTCGAAGTAGGCGATCTCGGGCTGGTAGCCGGCCTCGACCAGGGTCTCGAAACCGGCCTTGACGAGCGCGGAGGCGCCACCGCAGAGGACGGCCTGCTCACCGAAGAGGTCGGTCTCGGTCTCCTCGGTGAACGTGGTCTTGATGACGCCGGCGCGAGTGCCGCCGATGGCCTTGGCGTAGGAGAGGGCGAGCGCGAAGGCGTTGCCGCTCGCGTCCTGCTCCACCGCGGCGATGCACGGGACGCCTCGACCCTCCTCGTACTGCCGGCGGACCAGGTGGCCCGGGCCCTTCGGGGCGACCATGCAGACGTCGACCCCGGCGGGCGGCTGGATGAAGCCGAAGCGGATGTTGAAGCCGTGGCCGAAGAAGAGGGCGTCGCCCTCCGCGAGGTGGTCCTTGACGGACTCCTCGTACACCTTGGCCTGGATCGGGTCCGGAACCAGGATCATGATGACGTCGGCCTCGGCGGAGGCCTCGGCGGGGGTGACGACGCGCAGGCCCTGCTCCTCGGCCTTGGCGCGGGAACGCGAGCCCTCGTGCAGGCCGACTCGCACGTCGACGCCCGAGTCGCGCAGCGACAGCGCGTGGGCGTGGCCCTGGCTGCCGTAGCCGAGAACCGCGACCTTGCGGCCCTGGATGATGGACAGGTCGGCGTCGTCGTCGTAGAACAGCTCGGCCACTTGGGTTATCTCCTTGAGTGCGGGGTGGTGCGGGTTGGGGTGGTGCGCGGGGCGGGCGCCGTGACCGCGGCGGGGTGGTGACCCCGCCGACAGGTCAGGCCGACCTCTCCAGGGCGCGCAGCGACCGGTCGGTGATGGAGCGCGCGCCCCGCCCGATGGCGATGGTGCCGGATTGGACCAGCTCCTTCACACCGAACGGTTCCAGCATGCGCAGCATCGCCTCCAGTTTGTCGCTGCTGCCCGTGGCCTCGATCGTGACGGCCTCGGGGGCGACGTCGACGGTCTTGGCGCGGAAGAGCTGCACGATCTCGACGATCTGGGACCGCGTCTCGTTGTCCGCACGGACTTTCACCAGAACGAGTTCACGTCGGACGGCCGAACCGGGTTCCAGTTCGACGATCTTCAGCACGTTGACCAGCTTGTTCAGCTGCTTGGTGACCTGCTCCAGCGGCAGGTCGCCCACGCTCACCACGATGGTGATGCGCGAGACCCCGGGGTGTTCGGTGGTGCCGACCGCGAGGGAGTCGATGTTGAAGCCGCGGCGGGAGAACAACGCGGTGATCCGGGCGAGGACGCCGGGCTTGTTCTCCACGAGAACGGACAGCGTGTGCTTGGACATCAGTGGTCTGCTTTCTGGCTCGGGCGCTGTCGGCTCAGTCGTCGAGGTCGCCGAAGTCGGGGCGGACCCCGCGGGCGGCCTGCACCTCGTCGTTGGAGGTACCGGCGGCGACCATCGGCCAGACCATGGCGTCCTCGTGGACGATGAAGTCCACGACGACCGGGCGGTCGTTGATGGCGTTGGCCTTCTCGATGGTCGCGTCGAGGTCGGCGGGGTCCTCGCAGCGCAGACCGACGCAGCCCATGGCCTCGGCGAGCATCACGAAGTCGGGCACCCGGGTGCCGCGGCCGCCGGAGGGCTGGGGGGACGTGCCGCCCTGGCCCGGCGCCGAGTGGAGCGTGGTGTTGGAGTACCGCTGGTTGTAGAACAGTGTCTGCCACTGGCGCACCATGCCCAGCGCGCCGTTGTTGATGACCGCCACCTTGATCGGGATGCGGTTGAGTGCCGCGGTGACCAGTTCCTGGTTGGTCATCTGGAAGCAGCCGTCGCCGTCGATGGCCCACACGGTCGTGTCGGGACGACCCGCCTTGGCGCCGAGCGCGGCGGGGACGGCGTAGCCCATGGTGCCCAGACCGCCGGAGTTCAGCCAGGTGGCGGGCTTGTCGAAGGTGAGGAAGTGCGCGGCCCACATCTGGTGCTGGCCGACGCCCGCGGTGTAGACGGTCCCGTCGGGGGCGAGCCGCCCGATGCGTTCGATGACCTGCTGCGGCGAGAGGCTGCCGTCGTCGGGGAGGTCGTAGCCCAGGGGGTAGGTCTCACGCCAGCGTCCCAGCAGTTCGCGCCACGCGCCGTAGTCGCCGCTGCGGCCGGCGGCGGTCTCGGTCTGCAGCGCGCCTGCAAGCTCGGTCAGCACCTCGCGCACGTCACCGACGATGGGGACGTCCGCGGCCCGGTTCTTGCCGATCTCGGCCGGGTCGATGTCGGCGTGGACGACCTTCGCGTGGGGGGCGAAGGAGTCCAGTCGGCCGGTGACCCGGTCGTCGAACCGGGCGCCCAGCGCGACGATGAGGTCGGACTTCTGGAGCGCCGTCACCGCGGTGACCGACCCGTGCATGCCCGGCATACCCAGGTGGAGGGGGTGGGTGTCGGGGAAGGCGCCCAGCGCCATCAGCGTGGTGGTGACGGGGATACCGGTCTGCTCCGCCAGGGCGAGCAGTTCGGCGGAGGCCCCCGCCTTCAGCACGCCCCCACCGACGTACAGCACGGGGCGGCGCGCCTCGGAGATCAGCCGTGCGGCCTCCCGGATCTGCTTGGAGTGCGGCCGGCTGACGGGGCGGTAGCCAGGCAGGTCCTGGGTGGGGGGCCAGCTGAAGGTGGTCTGCGCCTGCAGCGCGTCCTTGGAGATGTCCACCAGCACGGGGCCGGGACGGCCGGTGGAGGCGATGTGGAACGCCTCGGCGATGGTCCGGGGGATCTCCGCGGGGTCGGTGACCAGGAAGTTGTGCTTGGTCACCGGCATGGTGATGCCGCAGATGTCGGCTTCCTGGAACGCGTCGGTCCCGATGGCCTTGCTGGCGACCTGCCCGGTGATGGCGACCAGCGGCACCGAGTCCATGTGCGCGTCGGCGATCGGCGTCACGAGGTTGGTGGCGCCGGGGCCCGAGGTGGCCATGCAGACGCCGACGCGCCCCGTGGCCTGGGCGTAGCCGGTCGCCGCGTGGCCGGCGCCCTGCTCGTGGCGCACCAGGATGTGTCGGACGGTGCCGGAGTCCATCATCGGGTCGTAGGCCGGGAGGATCGCGCCACCGGGAATGCCGAATACGGTGTCGGCGCCGACCGACTCGAGGGAGCGGATGAGGGACTGCGCTCCCGTGAGGTGCTCGACGGTCGCGGTCTGCTGCGGTCCGTTGCGGGGGGCGCGAGGCTGCGGCTTCGGTGCCCCGCCTGACTGCTCGGTCATCGCGGTCTCTTCCCGGTTCTGAAGGTATGGCGCTGGGTTCGGCTGGTGGTGGTCGGTCCGGGGTCTCGCCCGAGGCCCCGGACCGGTTCGGTGCAACAAAAAACCCCTCGTGCCGTCGGGCATGCGAGGGGGGCGCGTCGGGTGGCCGCGGGAGAGTGGTCCCGGGTCAGGCGACGCGCCTGCCAAGTACGAGGATTCGGGTGCGCATGGCACAGACACTGCTCCTTGGGGTCAGTCCGTGTCAAGCGGACCGGAAACCAGTCTCACTATCCGGGCGCACGCCGGACACCCGTGCGAGCAGCAGGAACAGCCGGGGGCCGCCCGTGCGCGTCCGGGGCTTCTCCGCAGGTGATCGGCGCTGCGGGCCTGCACATTGCCGACCCCGTGGTCCCGGAAGGTGTGACGGCGCTCGGAGCCCGACGCGCCCCGGGAGCCGCCACCGCCCGGGAGGGTGCGCGGGAGCGACGGCCCCGTAGGGCGCGGACGGGCAGCCGGGACCGCGGGCGCCGTGCGGCGCACAGGAGGAGGGGCCCCCTCCTCCTGTGCTCAGGGGGCGGGGGCTTCCCGGAGCCGTACGTCGCGGACGTCGGCATCGGCCGGGCCGTGCCCGGGCGGCCCGTCGGTCACGGCCCCCGCGCGCAGTGCGGCTACGAGGGCCACCTCGTCGAGCGGACCGCCGAGGGACGCGCCCTGCCCGCGGGGACAGCCGAGCGAGCGGAGCACCGCGGCCTGCTCGGGACGGTCGACGCCGTCGGCGACGACCGTCACACCGAGTTCCCCGCCCAGCGCCAGCAGAGCGGTCGCGGTGGTCCGTGCCCGCGAGGAGCTCGGGAGCCCGGCGACCAGGCCCCGGCCGAGGTGCAGTTCGGTGACCGGGAGCCGCCGAAGGACGGCCGGATGCACCGCGCCGTCCCCGAGCCCCGGGAGGGCGATACCGACGCCGACTGCACGGAGTCGTCCCAGGCACAGCCGGTACTCGGGGTCGTCGAGCAAGGGCACCGCGTCGGTCAGGGAAAGGGTGAGGTTGCGCGGCGGCAGTGCGTGGCGGCTCAGGATCGCCGCGACGGTCTCGGCGGAGACCGTCGCACTCAGCAGCGGATCCGGTCCGACGGGGACGGTGACCGGGAGGTCGTGACCCCGCCGGAGCCGCTCCGCGGCGCCTGCGGCTGCCAGGTCCAGCAGGATGCTCCCCGGCCGGCGGACCGGGTTCTCCGGACGGCCCCGGGGCCCGGGCCGGGTGCCCCCGGCGGAGCGGGTCGGGTTCTCCCGCGGGGAGGGTTCCGCCCGACCGACGGCGGCCTCGGGGCCGCGGGGTGACGGACCTCGACTTCCGGGCAGGCTCGACCGGACGGCGGGCCGGGGTGGGGCCGCGCGACGGGGCCGGATGGGCGTGCGGCCCTGCTCGGTGGTCATCGATGCCCCCTCAACTCACCGGTCGCCGGTCGTCGTCGTGGACGACCGGGGTCACTCTACGGTCGGACGTTCAGACATCGGTACCGGGCGAGGTGGCGGACGCGGGGCGCACGCCGGTGACGAGGGCCGCCATGAGCTCGTCCCCGGGGCCGCTCTCCCCCGCGTTCCACCCCAGGCGCAGCACGAGGGTGGCGCCCGAGCCGTCGGGGGCGGGGAAGGCGATGCTCTCCGCGTAGGCCTCGGTCCCCGCGCCCGTGGTGAGCCGGTGGCGCACCCGGTGGCCAGTGGCACCGGCCACGTCCACGTCCTCGGAGAGCTCCTCGGTGCGGTCGGTGACGCCGCCGTAGGCCGCGTCCGAGAACGAGGACTCGGTGTGGACGGTGATGTCGCCGGCGGCTGCCTCGCCGGGGTCGGTGCCGGGCTCGCCCTCGATGAGGAACGCGCCGGCGACCACGCAGCGGCGCTCCGCGTCCTGGGGGCAGGGGTACTCGTCGCCGGTGACCGAGACGCCGTCAATCGGGCGCTCGGTCCAGCCGTCGGGCAGCGGGAGCTGTGCCCCGCCCACCGCGGCGGTCGTCCAACGGGTGAACTCGGGGGCCGGGGCGCCCTCCCCGTCCTGACCGTCCTCCCCGGCCTCCCCGTCCTTGTCCTCCTGCTGCTCGCTCCCGGCCGCGGGGGCGTCGGGCGCCGGGTCGTCGCCGCCGACGAGGAAGGCGGCGAGGACCGCGGCGGCTGCGGCCGCGGCACCCACCGCCACGAGGGCGGCGCGACGCCGTCGGGCGGCGCCGTCGCCGGCGCCCGCGGTCTCGGCGGTGCGGGCGGTGTCGTCCGGGGCGGGGTCGGCGGTCGGGCCCGCCGGCTCAGCTCCGGTGGTCTCCCGGGTCTGACCGGTCCAGTTGGTCCCGTCCCACCAGCGTTCCGGAGCAGGCCCGTTGCCGGCGTACCCCGGGTCGGGGTACCAGCCGGGCGGCATCGTCGTACTCACCCGTGCAGCCTAGCGGCGGCTCGGGCCCCGAGGTGGCCGCACCGGCCGGGACGAGGCGGTTTCCGGACCGGTGGCGAGGGTCACAACGGGGTGACGTACGCCCCCGAGATCCCGCCGTCGACCAGGAACGACGAGGCGTTGACGAAGGCCGAGTCGTCGCTGGCGAGGAAGGCGACCGCCCCGGCGATCTCCTCCGGCTCGGCGAAACGCCCCATGGGGACGTGGACGAGCCGCCGGGCCGCGCGCTCGGGATCCTTGGCGAACAGCTCCTTCAGCAGCGGGGTGTTGACCGGCCCGGGGCACAGGGCGTTGACGCGGATGCCCTCGCGGGCGAACTGCACGCCCAGCTCCCGGGACATCGCCAGCACCCCGCCCTTGGAGGCGGTGTAGCTGATCTGGGAGGTCGCGGCGCCCATGACGGCGACGAAGGAGGCGGTGTTGATGACGGAACCGCGTCCCTGCTCGCGCATGTAGGGCAGCACGGCCTGGCAGCAGAGGTACACGGAGGTCAGGTTGGTGTGCTGCACCCGCTGCCAGGCGTCGATGCCGGTGGTGAGGATCGAGTCGTCGTCGGGCGGGGAGATGCCGGCGTTGTGGAACGAGACGTCGATCGATCCGTAGGTCTCGTGGGCCGTGGCGAACAGTGCCGCGACCTGGTCGGCGTCGGTGACGTCGGTGGCGACGAAGATCCCGCCGGTCTCCCGGGCAGCCGCCTGGCCCGCGGTGGCGTCGACGTCGGCGCAGACCACGTGGGCTCCCTCGGCGGCGAGGCGCCGCGCGGAGGCCAGTCCGATGCCGCTGCCGGCCCCGGTGACCACGGCGGTGCGGCCCACGAGGCGTCGGCAGACCGGCGCGGCGGCGGGTCCGGTGGCGGGTCCGGTGGCGTCGGGCTGCTGGGTCACGCGTTCTCCTCGGTGCTGATGAAGACGTTCTTGGTCTCGGTGAAGGCGTCGAGCGCGTCGGGGCCCAACTCCCGCCCCAGGCCGGACTGCTTGAACCCGCCGAACGGCGTGGCGTACCGGACGGCGCTGTGGGAGTTGACGGAGAGGTTGCCGGCGTGGACCGCACGGGCGACGCGCAGGGCGCGGCCGATGTCGCGGGTCCACAGGGAGCCGGCCAGTCCATAGTCGGTGGCGTTCGCCAGCCGGACCGCGTCGGGCTCCTCGTCGAACGGGATCACCACGGCGACGGGCCCGAACACCTCCTCGGTCAGAGCGGCTTCCGGGGCGCGGGCGGCCTCCAGCACGGTGGCGGGGTACCAGTACCCCGGCCCCTGCGGGACGGTGCCGCGGACGGCCGCCGGGGTGGACTCGGGCACCAGGGCGCGGACCCGCTCGCGGTGGGGGCCGGAGATCAGCGGGCCGAGGTCGGTGGCGGGGTCGGTGGGGTCGCCGGTGCGCAGCGCGAGCACGGCGGGCTCCAGCAGTTCCAGGAACCGGTCGTAGCAGGAGCGCTGGACGAGGATGCGACTGCGGGCGCAGCAGTCCTGGCCGGTGTTGTCCAGGAAGGAACCGGGAGCGGCGGCGGCGGCGCTCTCCAGGTCGGCGTCGGCGAAGACGATGTTGGGGCTCTTGCCGCCGAGTTCGAGGGTCAGCCGCTTGGTGGTGGCGGCGCAGCGGGTCATGATGCGGCGGCCGACGGCGGTGGACCCGGTGAAGACGATCTTCGCCACGCCGGGGTGGTCGACGAGGGCCGCGCCGGTGATGTCGCCGGCGCCGGGCAGCACCTGGAAGAGCCCCTCGGGGAGGCCTGCGGCGAGCGCGAGTTCGGCGAGCCGGAGTGCGGTGAGCGGTGTGGCCTCGGCGGGTTTGAGGAGGACGGCGTTGCCGGCGGCGAGCGCGGGGGCGCTGCCCCAAGCGGCCACGGGCATCGGGAAGTTCCACGGCGCGATGACGCCGACGACGCCCAGCGGCTCCGCGAAGGTGACGTCGATGCCGCCGGCGACCGGGATCTGGCGGCCGTGGAGGCGTTCCACGCCGCCCGCCGCGTACTCCAGGACGTCGCGGACGTTGCCGGCCTCCCAGCGGGAGCCGGCCAGCGGGTGGCCGGCCTCCCGGGTCTCGGTGGCCGCGAGTTCCTCCAGGTGCGTGTCGACCTCGGCGGCGAACCGCCGCAGCAGCCGGGCGCGGTCGGCCGGCGCCAGCGCCGCCCACCGCTGCTGCGCGGCGGCGGCACGGCGCACGGCGGCGTCGACCTCGGCCGGGGATGTCCCCGGCAGCGTGGTGATGACCTGCTCGGTGGCGGGGTCGATGAGCGTCAGGGTGTGGTCGCTCCCGCCGTCGCGGGGCGGGTCGGCGGGGTCGGGGCGGTGCACGGCGGGCGGCTCCTGGGTCGGTGCGGGCGGTACGGGCATGCGGACGGTACGGCCGGGCCGGTGGCGGCCGGTTGCGTCCGGGAGGGGCGCGGTACGGGCGCGTGGGCGGTCGCCGCCCGGCCGGGTCACATCCGCTCGAAGGAGCGGACGCGTTCCCAGTCGGTGACGGCCGCGTCGTAGGCGTCCTGCTCGACGCGGGCCATGGTGCGGTAGTGCTCGACGACCTCGTCGCCGAAGGCGGTGCGCGCGAGCTCCGAGGCGCCCCAGCGGTCGGCCGCCTCGCGCAGCGTGGCCGGGACGTGCTCGGCGTCGCCGGTGTACGCGTTGCCGAGGCAGGGCTCGGGGAGTTCGAGCCGCTGCTCGACGCCGTGGAGTCCCGCGGCGATCATCGCGGCCACGGCCAGGTAGGGGTTGACGTCGCCGCCGGGGAGGCGGTTCTCCAGCCGGTGGCCGGCGCCGTGGCCCAGGACCCGCAGCGCGCACGTGCGGTTGTCCGGTCCCCAGGCGACCGCGGTGGGCGCGAAGGAACCCGGCCGGAAGCGCTTGTAGGAGTTGATGTTGGGGGCGTGGAGCAGCGTGAGGTCGGGAAGAGCGGCGAGCTGGCCGGCGAGGAAGTGCCGCATCGTCGCCGACATGCCGTGGGGATCGCTGTCGTCGGCGAGGACCGGCCGGCCCTCGGCGTCCCGCAGCGAGAGGTGGACGTGGCAGCTGTTGCCCTCGCGCTCGTCGTACTTGGCCATGAAGGTCAGCGCCGAGCCGTGCTGCGCGGCGATCTCCTTGGCGCCGGTCTTGTACACGACGTGCTGGTCGCAGGTGGTGAGGGCGTCGTCGTACCGGAAGACGATCTCGTGCTGGCCGAGGTTGCACTCGCCCTTGGCGGACTCGACGCGCAGCCCCGCCCCGCTCATGCCGCGGCGAATCGCCCGCAGCAGCGGCTCGACCCGCGCGGTACCGAGCACGGAGTAGTCGACGTTGTACTGGTTGGCGGGGGTGAGACCGCGGTACCCGGCGTCCCACGCCTGCTCGTAGCTGTCGTTGAAGACGAGGAACTCCAGCTCGGTCGCGGCCAGCGCGGTCCAGCCGTGCTCCGCGAGGCGGTCGAGCTGCCGCCGCAGGATCTGGCGGGGCGAGGCCGCGACGGGGGTGCCGTCGTGCCAGGTGAGATCGGCGTTGACCATGGCGGTGCCGGGCTGCCAGGGCACCAGGCGCAGGGTCGCCGGGTCGGCGTGCATCGCGAAGTCGCCGTAGCCCTTCTCCCAGGACGACATGGCGTACCCGTCGACCGTGTTGAGGTCGACGTCGACGGCGAGCAGGTAGGTGCAGCCCTCGGTGCCGCGCTCCAGGACCTCGTCGAGGAAGAACCGGGCGTCGAACCGCTTGCCCTGGAGCCGGCCCTGCATGTCGGTGAAGGCCAGGACGACGGTGTCGATCCGGTCCTCGTCGGTGAGAACCCGCAGCTCCTCGACGGAGAGCGGGGGCGTGCGTTCGGCCACGTTCGGCCTCCTGTCGGTCGCCGGGTGCCTTAAGGTACTGGCGCGAACCATTACTTGGGAAGGACGCCGACCGCGTGGTGCGTCGGCCGCCGCGGCCCGCCTCACGCGGACGCGGGGTACGGAGCCGACGGGTGCGGAGGAGGGAGGCGGTGCATGGGCGACGACGACACGCCACCGCCGTCCCCCGGCCCACCGCCGCACCCGACCGACCCGACCGGCGGCGACACGGTGGGCGCCCCGCCCGGGGCGGCCGCCCTCCTCGGTCCGGTGCGCGCCGACAGCGGCTTCGAGGAGGTGCTGGAGCGCCTGCTCCGCACCCTCCGGCTGGGGCTGGTGGGCGCCGGGGAGCGGCTGCCGCCCGAGCGTGAACTGGCGCGGCTGCTGGGCGTGAGCCGGGCGACGCTGCGCGAGGTGCTGGAGGTGCTGCGCGCCCAGGGTCTCGTGGTCAGTCGGCGCGGCCGCTACGGCGGTACGTTCGTGGCCGCCGCACCCGCCCGGGGCGGGGCGGCCCCGCCCGGCGGCGTGGACGTGGCCGACACGCTGCGGCTGCGCGAGGTGCTGGACGTCGGTGCGGCCGAGCTGTGCGCCGCCCAGGGACTGCGGGTCGAGGAGACGGAGCAGCTGCGCGAGGTGCTGGAGGGGACCGCCGCGGCGCCCCCGTCGGAGTACCGGCGCGCGGACACCCGGTTCCATCTGACGCTCGCCGCACTCACCGGGTCGCCGTCGCTCTCCGCCCACTACGCGCAGGCCCGTGCCTCGTTGAACGTGCTGCTGGACGGGATCCCGCTGCTGGAGCGGAACCTGGAGCACTCCCAGCGGCAGCACGCCCGCGTCGTGGCCGCCGTGCTGGCGGGCGACGCACCGGCGGCGGGTGCCGCGATGCGGGAGCACTGCGCCGGGACCGCGGCGCTGCTGCGGGGGTTCCTGACATGAGGGCACGACCGCGCCCCGCGGGGCGGGATGTCGGCAACGGACCGCGGGGAGACCGCGGGGACGAGGAGGAACCGTGGCACGGCCGATGATCGGCGTGAGCACCTATGTCGAGTCGTCGGTGCGGTGGGGGGTGTGGGACCTGCCGGCGGCGGTGCTGCCGGCCGGCTACCACCGGCAGGTGCGGGCGGCCGGCGGCCTGCCGGTACTGCTGCCGCCGGACGACGAGGCGGACGCCGCCGAGTTGCTCCGCCGCCTCGACGGGCTCGTCGTCGCCGGCGGCCCGGACGTGGCGCCGGAACGGTACGGCGCGGCCCGGCATCCGCGCTGCGGACCCAGCGCCCACGCCCGCGACGCCGGGGAGCTCGCGCTGATCCGCGCGGCGCTCGCGGAGGGCGTGCCGGTGCTCGGGGTCTGCCGCGGCATGCAGCTGCTCAACGTCGCCCTCGGCGGGACGCTGGTGCAGCACGTGGAGGGCCACGGCGGGCAGCCGGGCGTCTTCGGCCGCCACCCGGTACGGCCGGTCGCCGGGACCCGGCTCGCCGGCGTCCTGGGCACCGGCGAGCTGCCGGTGCCGACCTACCACCACCAGGCGGTGGACCGGGTCGGCGACGGGCTGGTCGTCTCCGCCTTCGCCGGGGACGGCCTGGTGGAGGCGGTGGAACGACCGGACGGCCCGCTGGTGCTGGGCGTGCAGTGGCACCCGGAGGCGGGCGACGACGGCAGACTGGCGGCCGCGCTGGTCACGGCGGCGGCCGCGGCGGCCGAGGAGCGCGCCCGAACCTCCCCCGCGGCGCGCTGACGCCCCTCCGGCGCGCGGCGCCGCCGCCCGCCCCGCTCCCACCGGGCGGACGCCCGGCGTCACTCGTACGGTGGAACCGCGGACGGCACCCGGCCGGGCATCGGCGCCCTGCCGGCGGCGCACCCGGCGCGGCGGTCCGCCGCCGAGCCCCGGTCGAGGGCCAGGCAGGAGGTACGACCATGACCGACCGCGACACCGCCGCGCTGCGGGCGGACTCCCCCGGCATCGACGTGACGATGCCACCGAGCGGACCCGGTTGCGCGGACTGCGAGGCCGAGGCCGGCTGGTGGGTGCACCTGCGGCGGTGCGCCCAGTGCGGGCACGTCGGCTGCTGCGACTCCTCCCCCGGCCGCCACGCGACCGCGCACCATCGCACCAGCGGCCATCGCTACGTGCAGAGCTTCCAGCCCGGGGAGGACTGGTTCTGGGACTACGACGAGGAGCAGGTGCTCGGCGGCCCGGAGTTGGCGCCGCCGGCGGAGCACCCCTTCGACGTGACCACGCCGGGGCCGCTGGAGCGGCTGCCCGCCGACTGGCGCTCCCGGATCGCGGGCTGACCCCGTCGGCCGATCCCCCGGCAACCACCGAGGCGCCCGGGCCCGTGGGGCGAGGCGGGCCCGTGGGGCGGCCGCGTCATCCGGGCCGGTCGGCGCGCGGAGCGGCAGCGGAGAGCGCGGCGGTGAGCACGTCCGGCGCCTCGACGAGCGAGGGGCCGTACCAGGTCAGGTGCCGCCCGCTGAGCAGCGCGGCGGGCAGGTCGGGGAACGCCTCCGGGCCGTCGTCCGCCGTGAACGCATAGGGCTCGTCGGGCAGCGCCACCAGATCGGCGCCGGCTCCCCGCAGCCGCTCCACCTCGATGCGGGGGTAGCGCTCGGGGTGGGCGGCCCACACGTTGCGGACACCCAGCCGGGAGAGCAGATCGCCGGCGAAAGTGTCGCGGCCCAGCACCATCCACGGCCGGCGCCAGATCGGGACGACCGCGTCGGCGTCGAAGACCCGGTCGGCCTGCCGCCAGGCGTCCGCGGCGTCGTCCAGCCACGCCGGCCGTGCCAGGCCGCACCCCGTCACCAGGGCGCGCTCCAGCTCGGTGAGGGCCTCGGGCAGCGTGCGGATCCGGGTGACCAGCACCTCGATCCCCTCCGACCGCAGAGCCGCGAGGTCGGGTGCGCGGTTCTCCTCCTCGTTGGCGAGCACCACGTCGGGGCGGAGCGCGGCGACCGCCGCGAGATCGGGGTTCTTGGTGCCGCGGACCCGGGCGACGTCGAGGTCGGCGGGGCGCTCGCACCAGTCGGTCGCCCCGACCAGCAGCTCCCGCCCGGTGGCCGCGACGGCCTCGGTCAACGACGGCACGAGCGAGACGACGCGCATGGGCTCAGTCCCCTTACCGGCGCACCGGGGCGCGCCGCGTCGGCGTGCGGCGGGACCGGCGGTGTCCCGGCGCGGCCGCCCAGGCTACGGGGGTGCCGGGCGGATGCGCACGGAGCTCGCCGATCGCGCCCGTCGGGACCGGCGCCGCCCGTCGCCGGCGGCGGGCGGGGTGACGTGCTGTTGTCGGTCCCGTGCGCGATGATCCGGGGGTGACTCCTCGGCTGATGCTTCTCGACACCGCGTCCCTGTACTTCCGCGCCTACTTCGGGGTGCCGGAGACCGTCCGAGCGCCCGACGGCACGCCCGTCAACGCCGTGCGCGGCCTGCTCGACTTCATTGCACGCCTGGTCACGGACCACCGGCCCGACGCGCTGGTGGCCTGCGCCGACGCCGACTGGCGGCCCGCGTGGCGGGTGGAGCTCATCCCGTCGTACAAGGCGCACCGGGTCGAGGAGGAGGTCGGCGGCGGCCCCGACGTCGAGGAGACCCCGGACACCCTCTCGCCGCAGGTCCCCGTCATCGAGGCGGTACTGGACGCGCTGGGGATCGCCCGGGTGGGCGCCGCGGGGTACGAGGCGGACGACGTGATCGGCACCCTGGCGACGCGGTCGACCGGACCCTGCGACATCGTCACCGGCGACCGTGACCTCTTCCAACTGGTGGACGACGCACGCGGGGTGCGGGTCCTCTACCCCCGCAAGGGGGTGGGCGACTGCGACCGCGTCACCGAGGAGCTGGTGCGGGAGCGGTACGGCGTGCCCGCGGACCGCTACGCCGACTTCGCGGCGCTGCGCGGCGACCCGAGCGACGGGCTGCCGGGCGTCAAGGGGATCGGGGAGAAGACCGCGGCCCAGTTGCTGGCCGAGTTCGGCGATCTCGACGGGGTCCGTGCCGCGGCGGCGGACCCGATGTCCTCGTTGACCCCGGCCCGGCGGCGGAACCTGCTGGCGGCGGGCGACTACCTCGACGTGGCACCACGGGTGGTCCGGGTCGCCACCGACCTGGCGCTGGGGCAGGTGGACGCCACGCTGCCGCGGGCGCCGCGCGACCCCGACGCGCTCGCCGGGCTGGACGCCCGCTGGGGGCTCGGCGGCTCCTTGCAGCGCGTGCTCCACACCCTCGACCGCTGACCCCCGTTTGCCCCGCGCGCCCCGTGAGCGGGGCTCACCGGCGGCGCAGCAGCACGTAGCAGAGGGCCGCGGCCGGCTGGAGCAGCGCCGCGGCCAGCAGGTACAGCGAGGCGTGGGCCGACGCGGCGGTGGCCGCGACGCCCGCACCCACCGCCGCGGCGACCACCTTCAGGCCGGCCCCGATGGTGAAGACCTGGGGACACCTCCCGTCGCCCCGACGGTCAGCCGACGGAGGTGTAGGCGACCACGCCCCGCAGGACGCCGTCCACCGCCTTGCGCGCGTTGGCCGAGACCGAGGAGCCGGGTGGGGCCGCCGCGGCCACCTGGCCGAGGACGTCGACCACCTGCTTGCACCAGCGCACGAAGTCCCCCGCGGGCATCTCCGCCTCGCGCAGCACCGCGTCGAGCCCCTGCCCGTGCACCCAGCGGTGCACCGGCAGTGCGAAGCCGAGGTCGGGCTCGCGCTGCCCCACACCGGTCGACTCCCCGATGCGGTGGTTCTCCTCGACCGCGTCGAGCCGGCCCCAGATGCGCACCATCTCGGCCAGCGCGCCCTTCACCGGACCCGCAGGGAGGTCCGGGGGCAGCGCGTCGTCGGCCGACCGGGCCTCGAAGACCAGCGCCGAGACACAGGCGGCGAGATCCGCCGGACCGAGCCCCTCCCAGACGCCCTCCCGCAGGCACTCGCTCGCCAGCAGGTCCAGCTCGCCGTGGAGCCGGCCCAGTCGGCGGCCGTCCTCGGTCACCTGGTCCCCGTCGAGGTAGCCGAGCTCGCTCAGCACCGCACAGACGCGGTCGAAAGTGCGGGCGATGGTGTTGGTCCGCCCCTGGATGCGGCGCTCCAACTGCCGGGTGTCCCGCCGCAGCCGGTGGTACCGCTCCGACCAACGGGCGTGGTCCTCCCGGTCGTCGCACCCGTGGCAGGGGTGGGCGCGAATGGCCGACCGGAGCCGGGCGATCTCGCCGTCGTCCGCCGCCTCGGCCCGCCGGCGGCCGCGGTGGCGCTCCGGTTCCAGGTGCCCCGCCTTGGTGCGCAGCGCCGAGGCGAGGTCGCGGCGGGACTGCGGGCTGCGCGCACTGAAGGACTTGGGGATCCGCATGCGCTCCATCGGCTCCACCGGTACGGGGAAGTCCGCCGCGTTGAGGCGCTTGACCTGCCGCTGTGCGGTGAGTACCAGCGGGCGGGGGCCCTCGTCCCATCCGGCGTCGCGACGCGGGTGCCGCGCACCGCGCCCGGTGTCGACACCGGGGTCGAGCACGAGGGCCAGCCCCGCGAACCGGCCCGCGGGGACGTGGATGACGTCACCGGGCCGCAACCGCTCCAGCGAGGTGGCGCTCTCCGCGCGGCGCTGCGTGGCGCCCTGCCGGGCGAGCTCGTTCTCCCGCTCGCGCAGCGAGCGCCGCAGCCCCATGTACTCCTCGAAGTCACCGAGGTGGCAGGTCATGGACGCGCGGTAGCCCTCCAGGCCCTCCTCGTTGCGCCGCACCTGCTTGGTGATGTCGACGACCGAGCGGTCGGCCTGGAACTGCGCGAACGACGTCTCCAGCAGCTCGCGCGAGCGGTGACGCCCGAACTGGCCGACCAGGTTGACCGCCATGTTGTACGACGGCTTGAAGGAGGACCGCAGCGGGTAGGTCCGGGTGCCGGCGAGGCCGCCGAGCGCGGCGGGGTCCATGCCGCGCTGCCAGAGGACCACCGCGTGGCCCTCGATGTCGATGCCCCGGCGGCCGGCGCGCCCGGTGAGCTGGGTGAACTCGCCCGGGGTGATGTCGGCGTGCGTCTCGCCGTTCCACTTGACCAGCTTCTCCAGCACCACGGAGCGCGCCGGCATGTTGATCCCCAGCGCCAGGGTCTCCGTGGCGAACACCGCCTTGACCAGCCCGCGGGAGAACAGTTCCTCGACGACCTCCTTGAAGGTGGGGAGCATCCCGGCGTGGTGGGCGGCGATGCCCCGCTGGAGCGCCTCCAGCCACTCGAAGTAGCCGAGGACGTGGAGGTCCTCCTCCGCGATGGAGGCGGTCCGCTCCTCCACGATCTCGCGGACCTTCGCGCGCTCGGCCGCGTCGTTGAGCCGCAGCCCTGCGACGAGGCACTGCTGCACGGCGGCCTGGCAGCCGGCGCGGCTGAAGATGAAGGTGATCGCGGGCAGCAGCCCCTCGGCGTCCAGCCGGTCGATGACCTCAGGCCGCCCCGGGGTCCACATCCGGGCCCGCTGGCGGCGCTCCCGCTCGCGATCCGCCTCGCGCCGCGGCCGGCCGCGGCGGCCGTCACGGCCGCCGGGGCCGCTGTTCTCCATCCGTGCCAGCCGCACCAGCTCCGGGTTGACCTCGCGGCGGCCGCCCTTCTCCTCGAACAGGTCGTACATCCGGCGGCCGGCCAGCACGTGCTGCCACAGCGGCACCGGCCGGTGCTCGGAGACGATGACCTGGGTGTCGCCGCGGACGGTGTCCAGCCAGTCGCCGAACTCCTCGGCGTTGGAGACGGTCGCCGACAGCGAGACGAGGGTGACCGACTCCGGGAGGTGGATGATCACCTCCTCCCACACGGCACCGCGGAGGCGGTCGGAGAGGTAGTGCACCTCGTCCATGACGACGTAGCCCAGCCCGTCGAGGGTGCGGGAGCCGGCGTAGAGCATGTTCCGCAGCACCTCGGTGGTCATCACCACCACCGGCGCCTCGGCGTTGACGCTGTTGTCCCCGGTCAGCAGCCCGACGTGGGCGGCGCCGTACCGCTTCGCGAGGTCGTTGAACTTCTGGTTGGAGAGCGCCTTGATCGGGGTGGTGTAGAAGCACTTGCGGCCCTGGGCGAGCGCCAGGTGGACGGCGAACTCCCCCACGATCGTCTTGCCGGAGCCGGTGGGCGCCGCCACCAGCACGCCGCGGCCGGCCTCCAATGCCCGGCACGCGTCGGTCTGGAACGGGTCGAGGGTGAAGTCGTAGCTCTCGCGGAACGCCGCGAACTCGGTGGCCTGGTCGGCGGTGCGCCGACGAGCCGCGGAGTAGCGCTCGGCGGGGGTGAGGTCGTCGGTCATCGTGCATCGAGCCTACCGGCCCGCACCGACGGAACACCTGGTGTTTTCCGGGTGTCCCGCGCCGGGCGCGCACTCCCGGCAGCGGGAGCGCGGAGGCTCGGGCCCGCCGTTGCAGCGGTGCGGGCGCCCCGGCCGACCGACGGGCGCTGCCGGACGGCGTGCGACACGCCGAGGCCGCCGAAGGGGCGCGTCAGCCGTCCGCGCCGAGCACCCGCACCGCGCCCGGGACCGTCCGGGCGGTGAGGGGCAGGCCGCCCAGCGGGTCGCCGTCGGCGTAGGCGGTGGTGACGGCTGCCGCCAGGGTCACCCGGGCGGCGCGCACCACGGTGACCAGCGGATGGTCGACGTGGCCGCCGTGGCGCACGCTCGGCAGCACCCGCAGCAGCGTCCGGCGGGAGCAGGCCCCCACCACCGTGATGTCGAACCGGCCGTCGTCGGTGCGCGCGCCGGGAGCAATCCGCAGGCCACCGCCGTAGGAGGTGCCGTTCCCCACCGCCACCAGGGTGGCGTCCAGCTCCTGCCACGGCCCCTCGTCGAGGCGGAGGCGGAAGGGGACGGGCCGCAGCGTCGCCAGCTCGGCCAGGATCGCCAGGTCGTACCGGAGCCGGCCGCGCGGCCGGTTCATCCGGTTGGCCCGGTCGTTGACACGGGAGTCGAAGCCGGCCGCGAGGACCGTGCCGAACCACCGGTCCCCGACCCGGCCGAGGTCCACCGGGGTCGCGGTGCCCGCCGCCAGCGCGGCGGCGGTGCGCTCCGCCGCCGCGGCGGGTGCCCGCAGCGGCAGTCCCAGGGCGCGGGCGAAGTCGTCGCCGGTGCCCGCGGCCACGATGCCCAGCGGGGTGGAGGTGCCGGCGAGCGCGTGGAGGGCGAGGGAGACCAGCCCGTCGCCGCCGACCGCCACCAGGGCGCGGGCGCCACCGGCGACGGCCTCACGGGCGCGGCGCAGCGCGTCGGAGGCGTCCAGCCCGACCACCGCACGCACGGGGTGGCCGGCGTCCCGCAGCACGCGGGCGGTCGGCGCGGCGTACCGGCCCCCGCGTCCCCGACCCGCGGTCGGGTTGACCAGCAGGCATATCGCGTCGTTCACCGCAGGTGCCCGGGGTGTCAGGTCACGTCGTCGAAGCCACCGGAGCGACGCGGGCCGTCGTCGCCGGAGGAACGCGGCGGGGCGACCCGGCCGGGGGCGTCGATCGGCTCGGGGGTGAGGTCCAGGTCGGAGGCCTCGTCATCGCCCAGCTCGGGTCCGGCGGCCCGACCGCGGCGGCGGTCGTTCAACAGCGCGATGCCGGTGGCGACGAAGTACAGCGCGGTGACCGGGACGGCGAGGGCGAGCATGGACATCGGGTCGGTGGGGGTGACGATCGCGGCGAACACGGCGATGCCCATCACCATGCCGCGCCACCAGCCCAGCATCCGCCGGCCGCTGACGACGCCGCCGAGGTTGAGCATCACCAGCACCAGCGGCAGCTCGAACGCGAACCCGAAGGCGATGGCGAGTCGCACCGTGATGTCGAGCAGGTCCGAGACGGTGACGAGGTTGCCGGCGTTGTCGGGGGTGAACTGCAGCAGCACCGGGATCGCGCGGGGCAGCAGCCAGTGGGCGACGTACACGCCGGTCAGGAACAGCGGCGCCCCGAAGGCGACGACGGCGGCGGAGTAGCGCTTCTCGTTCTGGTGCAGGCCGGGGGCGATGAACGCCCAGAGCTGGTACAGCCACACCGGTGAGGCCAGCACCAGGCCGGTGAAGAGCGAGACCTTGACGTAGGTCGTGAACGGCGAGGTCAGACCCTGCTGCACGAGGTCCGCGCACCGCCCGGAGCCGGGCTCCTCCTCCAGGCAGTTCGGCAGCGGTTCGGTGAGCAGGCTCATGATGTCCTTGGCGAAGAACATCGCGACGACCGTGACCACGAAGATCGCCAGCACACCGATGGCGAGCCGGTTGCGCAGCTCCCGCAGGTGGTCCACGAGGGACATGCGCCCCTCGGGGTCCTTCTGCGGCTTCTCCTTGCGCTGGTCCCCGTTCCGGGCGGCCTTCAGCACCCCGCGTCCCTATCTGCTACGGCGGGCCGGCGACCGCCGACCCGCGTCGAGCTGCCCTGCGCAGCGGATCTCGGAAGTCAGCCCTGGGAGTTGCCGCGGGGCTCCTCGACCGGCCGGGCGGAGCTCACGTCGCCGGGGGCGGCCTGGATGGTCCGGGCCGCCGGCTGCGGCGCGGCGGGGTCCGGCTGCGCGACCGGGGCCTCGGTGGTCTCACCGTCCTTGCGCAGCGCGCTGGTCTCGCTCTTGAGGATGCGCAGCGACTTGCCGAGCGCCCGGGCCGTGTCCGGCAGCTTCTTGGACCCGAAGACGAGGACGACGAGTACCGCGATGATGACGAGCTGCCACGCTCCGATTCCGCCCACTTCGGCCACCTATCTCTTTCGGGGGTGCGTGATGTCCCTCGCTGTGCCGGACAGGGTGTGTCCCGGCCGGTCGGCACGCCGAGTCATGGTAACGCTTCGGGGTAAATACAAGGCAATGCCCGGGACGCCGAAACCCCGTGGCGTCACCGGCCCGGCGCCCGCCGCGCGCCCTGGCGGGCACGCCGCGCGCCCCGCCCGTCAGCCCCGCGCGTCCCGGTCCTCGGATGTCGCGGGAGGGCCGCTGCCGAGCGCGCCGCCGTGGCGGCTGAGCGGCACCGCGGCCCGCTCCAGGTCGGCGGCGGCCCGGGCGATCCGCTCGGAGCTGTCACCGACCGCCGCCGAGAAACGCCGGACCTCGATGCCGACCCGGACGGCGAACACGGCGACGACGGCCACCCCGCAGAAGGCGAGCGTGAGATGCAGCATGGGCCAGAACATGCGGCGAGCCTAGCCCAGCGTCCTCCCCCGCCCCGGGACCGGCGGGCGGCATCAGCACGCCCGCGGGCTCACCCGCCGTAGGCGGCCAGCGCCTCCCGGGCGGCCTCGCGGGCGCTCTGTGCCAGCGCGGGCGGGGAGACGATGCGGCCGTCGCCGCCCAACCGCAGCGCCAGCCGCCGCAGCGTGGCGGGGTCGGCCGTCCGCAGGGTGATGCGCAGCCCGCCGTCCGACAGCTCCTCGGCGGTGTCGTGCGGGTAGTACTCGGCGACCCAGCGGCCGCCGGGGCCGACCTCGATGACCACCTGCGGGTCCCCGGCGGCGGGCTGGACCAGTCCGGCGCTGAGGTCCCGCGGCTCGACGGGCGGCGGTTCGGCGGGCGTGTCGAGGACCTCGATGGACGCCACCCGGTCCAGCCGGAAGGTACGGCGCGCCTCGGAGCGGCGGCACCATGCCTCGACATAGGTGTGGCCGACGGCGAACAGCCGGATCGGGTCGATCTCGCGGTCGGTGAGCCGGTCGCGCCCGGGCGAGTAGTACCGGATCCACACCCGGCGCCGTTCCGCTATGGCCCGGTCGATGTCGGCGAAGACCCCGCCCTCCGACTCGAACGTCACCGACAGCCGGGAGCTGGCTGCGGCGGTCTCCCCGGCGGCCGCCTCCAGCTTGGCGGTGGCGCGCAGCAGCGCGTCCCGGTCGCTGTCGCGCAGTCCGGGAAGGGTGGCGACGGCGCGGGCGGCGACCAGCAGCGCGGTCGCCTCGTCGGCCGCCAGCCGCAGCGGGCGGCCCGCGTCGTCGCCGACGGCCTCGGCGTTGTACCACCAGATGCGCTCGCCGTCGGTGTCGATGTCGAGCAGGTCCCCACCGCGGAAACTGGTGCCGCACATCGGGAGCACCTGGAGGTCGGAGATCAACTCGTCCGAGGTCACCCCGAAGGCGCGGGCCACTTCGTCGACCCGGGCCCCCGGGCGGTCCCGCAGGTAGGTGACGAGCGACAGCAGCCGCCTGGTGCGGTCGATGGCGTTGACCGCCATGGCAGTTCTCCTCTTCCCCTGGTCTATCCCTTGGCGACGGCGCGCAGCCGGTCCACCACGTCGGCCCGCAGCTCCGCGGGTTCCAGCACGACCAGGTCCGGCCCGAACTCGGCGAGCCAGGCGCCGAGTCCGTGCCCGTGCGGCAGCTCCAGCTCGTCCCAGCCGTCCTCGCCCTGCACGAGCTCGGTGGCCCGGGCGCGCAGCGGATAGCCGGAGCCGGCACGGAGCCGGATGCGGGCCTGCCCGGTGGCGTGCTCGCCGGCCCATGCCGCGACCGACTCCCGGACCGTCACCCGGTCGGGCACCGGAGCGGTGAAGTCTCCGCCGCGGGAGCGGACCTTGCCGATGATCCGGGAGAGCCGGAAGACGCGCTGGTCGCTGCGGCCGCGGTCCCAGCCGGCGAGGTACCAATGGCCGCGCCAGCACTCCAGCGCCCAGGGCTCGACCGTGCGGGGCGTGGAGCGGGCGGCGCTCGCCTTGCGGTACTCGAAGAGCACCGGACGGCGGTCGCGGCACGCGATCATCAGCGGCTCGAACGACGCCTCCCCGGCGGGGATCCGGGGCTCCAGGGCGCTGAAGGGCACCTCCGCGTCGGCTGTCTCCGGCATGCCGCCCGCCCGCAGCTTCTGGAGCGCGGCGCCGGCGGCGCCCGCGAGCCGGACCTGCTGCCAGACCTTGGCGGCGAGTCCGAGTGCGGCGGCCTCCGCGGCGTCCAGGCTCAGCGGCGGGAGGCGGTTGGAGTCGGGCCGGGCGATGTAGCCGGTGTCGCCGTCCAGGCTCTCGACGGTCTCGATGACCATGCCGAGTTCCCGGAGGTCGTCCTTGTCCCGCTCGAACATGCGGTTGAAGGCTTCCTCGCCGGCGGCCTCGATGTACGCCTCGATGGAACCGCGTAGCTCCCGCTTGCTCAGCGGGCGGCTCGCCCCCCGCAGGCACAGCGCGAGGTTCATCAGCCGCTCGGCCTTGGCAATGGCCATCGACGCGCCGCCCTCTCTCCACCGTCGTAACGGGACCGACCGTACCGCCCTCGGCACGGTCGGCGAAACCGAGGGCCCGGCCGCCGCGCAGCGCGCGGGGGCCGGGCCCTGGACGGCGGTCGGGCCGCCGTCACCGGCCGCGGTGGGCCGGGGGTGTCCGCTGCCGGACCTCAGACCGCGACGAGGTCGCAGACGAAGATCAGCGTCTCGCCGGGCTGGATGACGTTGCCGGCACCGCGGTCGCCGTAGGCCAGGTGCGGCGGGATGGTCAGCTGGCGACGGCCGCCGACCTTCATGCCCTGGACACCGCGGTCCCAGCCGGAGATGACCTGGCCGGCGCCCAGCTGGAACTGGAGCGGACGGCCGCGGTTCCAGCTGGCGTCGAACTCCTCACCGGTGGAGAAGGCCACGCCGACGTAGTGGACCGAGACGTTGGCGCCTGCCTCGGCGACGGGGCCGTCGCCCTCCCAGAGGTCCTTGATCTCCAGGTCGGCCGGCGGCTCGCCACCCGGGAAATCGACCTCGGGCTTGGTGTTGCTCACGACTATGGCTCCTTGGTTGGCTGCTGGCTCCTGGCCACCGCGCCGCCCGCCGCGGGCGGGCCGTCCGGCGGCCTGTGGTCACGGCTCCGGGGTCAGACGACGCCCAGAAGATCCACGACGAAGACCAGGGTACTGTCCTGCAGCTCGTGGCCCTCCGCCGCGCCGTAACCCTCGTTCGGCGGGATGGCGACCAGCACCCGGTCGCCGACGTTCTTGCCGGTCAGCGCCTCGTCCCAGCCCTGCACCACGGCGCCGACACCGATCTGGAAAGCGGTGCCCTCCCCGCGCTGCCAGGAGGAGTCGAACACCTCGCCGTCCTCCCAGGTGACGCCCGCGTACTGGACGATGACGCCGTCGCCGGCGGTGATCTCCGGGCCGTCGCCCTCGATCAGCACCTGCTCCTGGCGCTCGGCCGGCGGGTCCTCGCCCTCGGGCACCGTGATCTCGGGGCCCTCGTCGCCGAAGACGACCTCGGGCATGCCTTCGGCGGGCTCGGCCTGCTCGCCCTCCACCTCGCCCGCGGGGTCGGTGGAGGAGGCCGCGACGACGTCGATGACGAGGACGATGCCGTCCTCCTCCTCCATCCCCATCTGGACGACCTGCGGGCCGATGATCGTGCCCACCTGGCCCTCGACCAGCACCCGGCTGCCGACCGGCTGGCCGATGACGCCGTCGAGGATCGCGGACGGCATCATGCCGTCCTCCCCCAGGCGCGCGACGTACTGGGCGCGGGGCCCGTCCTCGGCCTCCTCCGCCTCCTCGCCGTCCTCGGAGCCCGGGGCGGGGGCCGTCGGGTCGGTCCAGGTGTTGATCTGCTCCGCCTGGTCGGCCGCGGTCATGCCGACCAGGTCGGTCCGGACGTAGTCGCCCTCGGCGACCTCGTCGCCGTCGCCCTCGGTGAGGACGGTGACGCGGGGCTCCTCGGGGTAGTCGGCGTCGGGGTCGACCTCGATCTCCGGCTTGGCACCCGGTTCGCCCGAGACCACGGTCGTGGCCTCGCCGCCGGAGCGGCCGGAGTTGTCGGAGCCGCCGTCGTCGGAGCCGCAGGCCGAGACGAGGAGCAGGGCCGGTACGGCCAGCACAGCCGCCAGGCGTTGCGCGGTCTTGGTGGAAGTCATCAATCCAACTCGCGATCGGGGGGATATCGGGGTCGGGACCCGCTGGTCCCGATCCACCCTACGGCCTCCCGGTGCGAAGCCGGCGGTGCTGCGGGAAGGACCGGGAAGAACCCCGCGGCGCCCGGCCGGCACGCCCTCGCGCCCGCTCCCGCGGCGGCGTGCGACGGGCCCCGGCCCCGCCGCCCGTGCGG